>JACUTZ010000200.1 GCA_014859545.1 Gammaproteobacteria bacterium | reverse complement strand
GGGTAGGCTGGGACTAAACCATGATTTCTCGTTTGCTTAAGGACTAGGCTATGATCCGAAGATAGTCGTTTTGCCCTGGCCTATGGTGCTGCCCATGCCCTCTCCCTGGCGGCTATGCGCTGGCATGGTTATCGTTCCGACAATCGCTATCTGGTCTTTCAATGCTTGCAGCACACGGTGGGTATGGAGAGCGCAAAATGGCGGGTGCTGGATAAGTGCCACAAACAAAGAAACCTGGCGGAATACGAGGGCCATCTGGAAGTCACGCCACGGTTGCTGCAAGAGCTTATTGAGATTACCAAAGCCTTGTTGGAGTTGGTCGAAAAATTGGGACCGGTAAGGTCAGAATGACGAGAATAGAGTGCAGCTACGTCTCCAAGCCTGAAACGCCCGGGAAAGCGCCCAAAAAAAAGAAGGATGGGGCGGGCAGAACACTCAAGCAGATTGAGGAAGAGACCGCATAGACACGCCTAATTTATTAAAAACCGTATACTTAAGGAGATGCCATGGAGAACGTGAAAAAAATTTCTACTTCCGCGCTTGCCAGAAAGACTGGTCTGTCCAACAAGGAAGCATTTGCACTGCTTGCTGGTTATAGCTGGATTGTGAGACAGGACGAGGGCTGGGTATTAACCGAACAGGGCAAAGAAATGGGGGCTGAATATATTAACCATCCCAAGTACGGTAAATATATTGCCTGGCCTGAAACTATCACTGACAAACTCGGTTTTGATGATGAAGAGGGTGAAGCGGCTGAACAAAACATTCAGAGTGGAAAAATTCTTTCGGCTACTGTGATTGGAGGCAGGTTAAACATCTCAGCGCAAAGGATTAATCATATTTTTTCCGAAATGGGCTGGATTGAAAAAGGCCTGAAGGGGTGGAAGCTGACTGAACAGGGAACAAAAGCCGGTGGCATTCAGAAGGAGCATCCAAAGACTGGCATTCCCTATGTAAGTTGGCCAGAGTCGATCATGGAGAACAAAAGCTTTAAAGAGGTTGTGCGTGAGCTTGAAGAGGGGAGCAAGGCGGAACCAGATACTCCTGAAGGTAGTACGCAAAATACGGGGGATAGCGGATTTCGCGGCAAGTACAAAGCAGAGCTGCGTACCACCGATGGCCACTATGTCCGCTCCAAGGCTGAGATGTTGATCGACAACTGGCTCTACATGGCCGAGATAGTCCATGCCTATGAGCGAAAGTTGCCAGTGGAAGAGGAGCTGTATTGCGATTTCTACATCCCTTCCGGGAAGGTCTATATCGAGTACTGGGGCTATGAAAATGACCCCAAGTACCTTGCTAGAAAAGAGAAAAAGAAAGAGATCTATGCCAAGTACGGGTTCAAGCTGATCGAGCTGGACGACAAAGACATCCAGAACCTGGATGATATCTTGCCACGGATGCTTCTCAAGCACGGTGTAGAGTCGTTCTGATCCATGGCACGAAGAAAAGAGAATTCATTCGAGGCATTCATTCTCATCATTGCCTATTTTCCATGGTGGGTGGGTGTCATCCTGGCACTGGCTTCCTACCTGCTGTTGCAGCCCTACGTGCATCTGGACATTCAACAGGCCAGTGCCGAGGCGGGTGTCGCACATTCGATTAGTGCGCAGATGATCAAGACCTTTGCCACACTGGGGCAGTATGTCTTGCCGCTGTTGTGCCTGATTGGCGCTGGGATCGCCTTCTTTAAAAGAAAGAAGCGCGAACACCTGCTGGAAAAGAGCGCGAGTGGTGAGAGTGCCTCGGTGCTGAATGAGCCAAGCTGGCAGGACTTTGAGTTGCTGGTCGGTGAGGCATTTAGGCGCCAGGGATTTAGTGTGTATGAGCAGGGTGGCGGTGGCGCCGATGGTGGCGTCGACCTGACCATCAGCAAGGATGGCAAGCGCTATCTGGTGCAGTGCAAGCAATGGAAGACGCAACAGGTTGGGGTAAAACCGGTGCGCGAGCTGGCCGGGCTGGTGGCGACGCACGCTGCCGCCGGTGGGGTATTCGTCAGCTCCGGCGGCTATACTGAGGAGGCCAAGGCCTTCGCGGCCAAGGCACGGATCAAGCTTCTCGGCGGCAACGAGCTTCATCGGATGATCAAGGGAATTTCAGGTGTCACGAGCCGAGATATGACCTTGCCTGCCGAGGGTGTGGCGCCGACAATCGAAGGGAAGGTGCTCTGCCCAAGCTGTGGCAGCACGATGGTCAAACGTGTGGCGAAGACTGGTGCCTATACCGGACAGTCGTTTTGGGGTTGCTCTCAATTCCCGAGGTGCCATGGCGTACGGTCAGGTTCTGGATGATGGCCTAGAGGTTGAGAGCAAACATATGAAGATCGGTCGCAATGACCCCTGCCCCTGCGGCAGTGGCAAGAAGTACAAGCAATGTTGCCTGCAGACGGATCAGCAGTCCTTCAATCCTGCAAGGGAGATAAATGAGGAATTGCACCAACTGCTGGAGGGCAAGCAACTTAACTCGCTGGAGGCAATGCAGGCGGAGGCAGAGCGCTTCATCCAGGCGCGCAACCAAGCGCCGCTATCGGAGTTTCACGGCCTGTCGCCGA
>JACUTZ010000199.1 GCA_014859545.1 Gammaproteobacteria bacterium | reverse complement strand
CTAGCCCCTAGCCCCTAGCCCCTAGCCCCTTGTTCTTAACGCGTACCAAAGATGACGATGGTCTTGCCGTGTGCGGTAATCAGGTCTTGCTCTTCCAGGGTCTTGAGGACCCGCCCGGCCATCTCGCGGGAGCAGCCAACGATGCGCCCCAGCTCCTGACGGGTGATCTTGATCTGCATCCCATCCGGATGGGTGATGGCGTCTGGACTCTTGGCCAGGTCCAGCAGGGTGCGGGCAATGCGTCCGGTGACATCGAGGAAGGCCAGGTCACGTACCTTGCGGCTGGTTCTGCGCAGGCGCATGGCCATTTGCGAGGCCAGGTGGAACAGGATCGCTGAGTCTTTCTCGGCCAGCTGGCGGAAGCGGGTATAGCTGATCTCGGCGATCTCGCATTCGATGCGGGCACGTACCCAGGCACTGCGGCCCTGGGTTTCATCGAACAGGCCCATTTCGCCAAAGAAGTCGCCGGCATTCAGATAGGCCAGCACGATCTCGTGGCCGTCGTCATCTTCGATCAGTACCGCGACGGAACCCTTGATGATGTAATAGAGGACGTCCGACTTATCGCCGGCGCAGATCAGGGTACTCTTGGCGGCATAACGGCGCCGATGACAGTGCTCCAGAAAACTCTGGATCACAGGATTGGGCTGATTGAGTGGTACTTTGCTCAAAGGAGCCGACATGCCTGTTTCCTTGTCGCGTATATGCTGACAGTTTGTAGAGGGTGATCACATCATATACCAATAAGTGTGTGCTGTGGCAAGGACATCTCAAAACTTAGAACGACTTAACAGACAGGGTAAAAAGCATGAAAGCACGGATAAAATGGCTTGAAAATGCCACATTTGTGGCGGAGTCCGGAAGTGGGCACGCACTGGTAATGGACGGTCCAGCTGATTTTGGTGGCCGAAATCTCGGGGTGCGCCCGATGGAAATGGTCTTGATGGGTATGGGTGGCTGTACCGCCTTTGACGTGATGATGATCCTGAAAAAGGCGCGTCAGGAGGTGCGGGATTGTGTGGTCGAGCTGAGCGCCGAACGCGCCGAAACCGAGCCCAAGGTATTCACCAAGATCCATGTGCACTTTGTGATCAGCGGCAAGGACCTCAAGGAATCACGGGTTCAAAAGGCAGTGGAATTGTCGGCGGAGAAATATTGCTCCGCTTCGATCATGCTGGGGAATGCCGGGGTTGAGATTACCCACGATTATGCGATCATAGAGGCATGATGCGCAAGCGACCCGCCCCCACTGCCGGTATGCACCATGTGGCCCTGTTTGTGGCCGATCTGGCTGCGGCTGAGCATTTTTATGTGGATCTGCTGGGGATGGCGGTGGAATGGCGTCCGGATGCGCGTAATGTCTACCTGAGTTCGGGCAGCGACAACGTGGCGCTTCATGCGCTGGTGGCGGACTACTCTGGCCCACAACACCTTGATCATATTGGCTTTATCCTTAATAGCCCCGAGCATGTAGATGACTGGTTCGTTTTCCTGCAGGCCCACGGGGTGGTGATGAAAACCAATCCACGCACCCATCGGGATGGGGCGCGCAGCTTTTACTGCCTGGATCCGGCTGGCAATACCGTACAAATGATTTATCATCCCCCTTTGGCGAAAATTGTTGGATAATAAGCGCTAATGCCCGCCTCTGGCGGGCCGTTTTTTTCATGCATCACGCGGGAGAGAGTAACTGGTGGATAATTCCAAGAGACTGAGGCTGCACGGGTTTAACAATCTGACCAAGACCCTGAGCTTCAATATCTACGACGTCTGCTATACCCAGACCGACGCCCAGCAACGTGAGTATATCGAATACATCGACGAGGCCTACAATGCCGAGCGGCTGACCCAGATCCTCACCGACGTGTCGGATATCATCGGTGCCAATATCCTGAATGTGGCTCGCCAGGATTACGACCCTCAGGGTGCCAGTGTGACCATTCTGATCTCCGAGGAGCCGGTGGCCGCCGAGCACCTGTCCAATACCGAAGCCCCCGGGCCATTGCCTGAATCGGTGGTCGGTCACCTGGATAAGAGCCACCTGACCGTGCACACCTATCCCGAGAGCCATCCGGAAAATGGTATTTCCACCTTCCGCGCGGATATCGACGTTTCTACCTGTGGTCGTATCTCACCGCTGAAGGCGCTGAACTATCTGATCCACAGCTTCGAGTCCGATATCGTTATCACCGACTACCGGGTGCGCGGTTTTACCCGTGACGTCAAGGGCAAGAAGCTCTATATCGACCACAAGATCAACTCCATCCAGAACTACCTGGCCAAGGATACCCGTGAACGTTATCAGATGATCGACGTCAACGTCTTCCAGGAAAACCTCTTCCACACCAAGATGATGCTCAAGGACTTCGATCTGGATAACTACCTATTCGGGGTGCGTGCCGAGGAACTGGACGAGAAAGAGGCCAAGAACGTGCATCGTCGTCTGGAGCAGGAGATGCTGGAGATTTTCTACGGGCGCAATATCAATAAAGTGCCCAAGCGCTAGCGGGCTGTTGTTGTCTACTCATGCGTCGCGATAGGGCGTTACAAAGCCCGTCCATGG
>JACUTZ010000051.1 GCA_014859545.1 Gammaproteobacteria bacterium | reverse complement strand
AGTCCCCAGTCCCCAGCCCCTAACAACTACCCAAATACCTCTTGCGCATCAAATACCGGCCCATCCACACAGACCCGCTTCATCGCCGGGCCCTGTTCGGTCTGCACTTCGATCACACAGCCGGCACAGCCGCCCACCCCACAGGCCATGAATTCCTCCATCGACACCTGGCAGGGCAGATGGTATTCCCGCGCCAGGGCCGCCACCGCCTCCAGCATCGGGTGTGGGCCGCAACTGAACACCTCCACCTCCTTGCGCTGTGTCTCGCTGAGGGCGTCCAGCCAGCGGCGCGCCAGATCGGTCACATAGCCGTCGAACACCCCCGGATAGCCCTGTTTGCTGGCCAGACGCGAGGCGATCCCCCAGTCTTCCAGCAGCGGCATTGCGGCGATGGTATCGGCCGGGATGCCGGGGATCATGATCTGCGAGGGGCGGGCCTGGAAGGGAAACGGCACCTCGGAGCCCATGATCACCATCGGCTGATAGGCACCCTTGATGGCGCGCAGGTGATCGGCCAGGAAGATCATCGGCGGGATCCCGACGCCGCCACCGATCAGTAATGGCCGGGGGCGTTCCATGTGCGCCTTGAAGGGCACCCCGATCGGACCCAACAGGTCGAGTTTTTCCCCCTCACGGCGTTGCGCCAGCAGTCGGGTACCCTCACCAAAGACCTTGTAGAGTAGCTCTATCGTGCCCGCCTTGGGGTCGCTGCGCATGATCGAGATCGGGCGGCGCAAAGGGCGTTGCGGGTCCACCTGGATGTGCACAAAACTGCCTGGCTCGGCGCGTGCGGCGGTCTCTGGGGCGTGCAGCTGCAGGGTGTATTGCTGTCCCGCATGGGCCTGGTGGCGAAGGATCTTCGCCTGCTCCGGAAAGATGGTGTGGCGATGGCTGTGATGTTTGCTCATGCTGGTCTCAATCTGTTTGTAAAGAAATTTTCACCGCAGAGGCGCGGAGTAAAAGGGTGTTCCAGCGGGATTATGCGGGTCAGGCCACCCAACTGATGGGCCAGCAATACGGATGCATGCCATACCGATCTGCGCCTCTGCGGTAAAATGATTTTTATGTTTCACGCTCAAACACCAGCTTGCCCGCCAGCAGGGTATGGCTGACCTGGCCGCGCAGCTCCCAGCCCTCGAAGGGGGTATTCTTGCCGGCGGAGCGCAGCTGAGCGGCACTCACCTGCCAGGGGGCATCCGGGTCGATGATGCAGATGTCGGCGATGCTGTCGATGCCCAGCTGGCCGGCCTCGATGCCGAGGATGCGCGCCGGCCCGCTACTGAGCGCGGCGATCGCGCGGGAAAGGCTTAATACCCCCTCTTCGACCAGGCGCAGGCTCAGCGGCAACAGGGTCTCCAGCGCACTGATCCCCGCCTCGGTGGCGGCGAAGGGGGCCAGCTTGGCATCCCGGTCATGGGGCTGGTGATCGGAGCAGATCGCATCGATCACCCCGCTGGCCACGGCCGCGCGCAGGCCATCCCGATCGCGCTGGCTGCGCAGTGGCGGGCGCACATGGCAGAGGCTGTTGAAGTCACTGGCATCCATCTCGGTTAGAAAGAGTTGGTGAGCACTTACGTCGGCGCTGACCATCAATCCACGGGCCTTGGCATCGGCGATCATCTCCACCGCGCGCAGGGTGGAGAGCTGGCTGAAATGGGCCCTGACCCCGGCCTGTTCGATCAACATCAGGTCGCGCCCCACCGCTACCACCTCGGCGCACTCGGGGATCCCAGGCAGACCCATGCGGGTGCTGAGCGCGCCCTCATGGACGCAGCCGTCGGCGGCCAGCCAGGGATCCTCGGCATTGATGAACACGGTCAGCCCCAGGGTGGCGGCATATTCCATCGCGCGGCGCTGCACCAGGGTGCTGGTGACCGGGCGCAGGGCATTGCTGACCACTACACAACCGGCCTGTTGCAGGGCCTGCATATTGGCCAGCTGTCCGCCCTCCAGGCCCTGGGTCAGGGCACCGATCGGCAGCACCCGGCTCAGGCCAACGGCGCGGGCGCGATGCTGGATCTGCTCGGCCACCGCCGGGCTGTCGATCACCGGTTTGGTGTCGGGTGGGCAGCACAGGGTGGTGACGCCGCTGGCAGCGGCGGCGGCGCTTTCGCTGGCGATACTGCCCTTGTGCTTTTGCCCCGGCTCGCGCAGACGCGCCTGCAGGTCGACCAGGCCGGGGCAGACCAGCTTGCCGCTGGCGTCGATATGTTGTTCGGCGACAAAGTCGGCCGGGGCGGTGCCGATACCGACTACCCTGCCCTCGGCCAGGTACAGATCAATGATCTCGTCACGCTGATTGGCCGGGTCGATCATGCGGCCGCCGCTGATGTGGATCTGACTCATACTAATCCTCCGCCCCGCTGTCGCCAAGCGGCTGTCGCCCCAAGACCATGCTCATTACCGCCATCCGCACTGCCAGGCCGTGGCTGACCTGTTCGAGAATCACCGACTGCGGGCTGTCGGCCACCGAGGAGGCGATCTCCACGCCGCGATTGATCGGACCCGGATGCATCACGATCGCATCGGGCTTGGCCAGTGCCAGTTTCTTTTCGGTCAGACCATAGCGCTGAAAGAATTCGCCCTCGCTGGGCAGTAGCGCGCCGCGCATCCGCTCCTTTTGCAGGCGCAGGGTGATCACCACATCCACATCGGCCAGGCCCTGGGCCATGTCGTGGAAGATGCGCACCCCCAGGGTACTGGCGGCCGGCGGGATCAGGGTCTTGGGGCCGATCACCCGCAGCTCGCCCACCCCCAGGGTGTTGAGCGCGTGGATCTGTGAGCGGGCCACCCGCGAATGCATGATGTCACCGATGATCGCCACCTTGAGCTGGCTGAAATCCCCCTTGTGGCGGCGGATGGTAAACATGTCCAGCATCGCCTGGGTGGGGTGGGCATGACGTCCGTCGCCGGCATTGATCACGCTGACATGCGGTGCCACATGGCGGGCGATAAAGTGGGCCGCACCACTGTCGGCATGGCGCACCACGAACATGTCGCAGTGCATCGCCTCCAGGTTGTGCAGCATGTCGAGCAGGCTCTCGCCCTTGCTGGTGGCGGAGGTGGCGATGTTGATGCTTTGCACGTCGGCGGACAGTCGGGTGGCGGCCAGCTCGAAGGTGGTGCGGGTACGGGTGCTGGTCTCAAAAAACAGGTTGACAATGGTCTTGCCGCGCAGCAGCGGTACCTTCTTGACACTTTTGCCGCTGACCATGGCAAAGGACTCGGCCAGGTCGAGGATCTCGGTGAGGTGCTGGCGTGACAGGCCCTCGGTGGTCAGGAAGTGGCGCAGCCGTCCCTGCGCATCCAGTTGCAGGTTTTGCTGGATCATGACACCTCCTGGATGCTCAGACTCAGGGACTCGGGACCATGCAGCTTGATCTGCTGCTGACTGTTCAATTCAACCCGCAGGCCACAGACATCGGCCTGGATCGGCAACTCACGACCGGGTCGTTCGACCAGTACCGCCAGCAGGATCTGTGATGGCCGACCATAGTCGAAGATTTCATTCATCGCGGCGCGAATGGTGCGCCCGCTCTGCAACACATCATCGACCAGGATGATGGGGCGATCCTCCACCTCGAAGGGCAGCTCGGAAGGTTTGACCTGGGGATGCATGCCGATGCGTGAGAAGTCATCGCGGTAAAAGCTGATGTCCAGGGTGCCCAGTGGGGTATCCAGTCCCAGCAGCCGGTGCAGCTCGCGCGCCACCCATACCCCGCCGGTGTGGATCCCGACCATGCAGGGCTGGGTGATCTGCGCGGCCGTCAGCTGTTGTTGCAACTGGCTGGCCATGCTGTGCAGGAGTTGCGGGACGTCCTCGGTGATGGCGCTCATGGTTTATTCCGATTGCTGTGCTTGCGCGGTTTGGTTTAGCCAGCTCTCCAGGATCAGGCGTGCGGCCAGCTTATCCACATCGGCCTTGTCAAAACGCCCCTGTCCACTGAGCAGGGCCTCGGCCTCGCTGGAGCTGAGCCGTTCGTCGATGTGGAATACCGGCAGATTGTACCTGCCACGCAGGCGATTACCAAAGCGTCTCGCCATGCGACTGACGTCGTGATCGCTACCGTCCAGATTCAGGGGCAGCCCGACCACCAGGGCATCCGGTTGCCATTCGGCCAGCAGGCGGCTGATCGCCGCCCAGTCCGGGGCACCATCGCGATTGTTCAGGGTCAGCAGTTCGCGGGCGGTGCCGGTCAGTTCCTGCCCCACGGCAACCCCGATGCGCTTGCTGCCGAAATCGAATCCCAGCAGCAGGCGGGGCTTGCTCATGCGTGCCCTACCTCGGAGGAAAGCAGGTTCAGGTCCACCCCCAGCAGTGCGGCGGCGGCCTGCCAGCGTTGTTCCAGTGGCAGATCGAAGAGGATTGCCTCGTCGGCAGGGCCACTCAGCCAGGCATTTTGTACCATCTCCTGTTCCAACTGTCCGGCACCCCAGCCAGCGTAACCCAGTGCGATCAGATAGCGGCGCGGGCCTTCCCGGTAGGCGATTGCCGACAGGATATCCAGCGAGGTGGTGAGGGCGATATCGTCGGTGATGCTGAGGCTGTTTTCCCAGGCACCGACCGGGGTGTGGATCACAAAACCGCTCTCGCGCCTTACCGGCCCGCCCTCATGGATCGGGGCGCTGGTATCGAGTTGGCTGCTGGGGTTGATCTGCATTTGATCCAGCACCTCGCCGAGGGTGATCGGCAGCGGGCGATTGATGATGATCCCCATCGCCCCCTCGTCATTGTGTTCACAGATATAGGTGACGGTATGGCTGAAATGGGGATCGGCCATGGCGGGCATGGCGATAAGAAAATGATTGGCGAGACTGGCGAATTGGCTCATGCGCGCAGTATAACGCGAAGCCTGCCCGGTCGTCGCCTAGCGTGTGTTGCCGGGCAAGCTGCCGTTGAACTGTAGCGGATAGTTGCCCTGGGCGTCTGGGCGTCCCAGCATCGCCAGACCTTGTTGCAGTGCTGGCTGTGCACTCTCCCGGCTCCCCAGGTTTGCTTGCAGGCGATAGCGGCCCTGAGCACTGAGGTGGAACTCGCCGTCCAGGCGCAGCGGTCCGCCATGGTCGTGCAGCTGCGCACGCAGCGCCCCTTCACCATTGTCCGATAATTCGGCGCGCAGATCGCCCAGCGACAATGGCTCACCCATCAGGACGCTGGCCTGGTGCCAGATCAGTTGTCCCTGCAGTGCCTGGATAGCACCTTGTTTGTCCCGGCGCAGCTGCTTCAGTTGAATACTGAGCTGGCCATCCAGTTGCAGCGGCAGGTTGTTGGCAAAGCGGCTCAACTCCTGCAGGGGCAGGCGGCCCTGTACTTCAGCCAGCTCCAGGCTGGTCGCAGAGAGGGGCAACTGCAGCCGGCCTTGCAGATACCCCTGTGGGGTCTGCAGGCTGAAACGGCTGTCGAGGCGCTGGCGCAGCAGTGACCAGGGACTCAGTTGCCATTCCAGCCGACCGAGGCTGTGCCCCTGCCAGCGCAGTTCGCTGGCCTGGCCACGCCAGAGGGTGCCACTGAGGCCGTAGACAGCCAGCTGCGGGGCCTGGCGTTGGATCGGTTCGGCGGCAAAGCGCCAGACCTGACTGGCCGGCAGCATGGCGATCAGGAAGACAAGGTAGGCGAGTAGACCCAGACCACTCAGGGCAAGTATGCGTTTCATCGGATTTCCTGTTAGCCACCGCTCAACTGAACGCTGGCATTGATGCGACCAGCCTCGCTGAGGCGCTCCATGGTGAACTGACTGACCTGGATGCCGCGCTCACTGGCGAGCTGCCCCAGCCAGCGCATGGTATCGTCAAAATTGGCATTTTCCAGACGTACCGTGGCGCCCTGGGCATCCGGGCGGATCTGACGGATCGCCGCGCCGATCCCGGCGCTACGGGCACTGGCGTCGATCAGCCCCATCAGGGATTGACCCGTTTGCAGCGCCGCACCCTGGCCCTGGGCACGCAGCGCACGGACTTCGGCGGCCGCCTGCTGCATCCAAAGCAGGGTTTCCTGTTGCTGGGCAATACGCTGTTGCAGGCTGCGGGTTTGTTGCTGCCAGGGCTCGATCAGCAGCAGATAGATCAACAGCAGCAGGAGCAACAGTGCACTGCCGACCAGGAGCCGGCGTTCACGGGCCTGCAGGTTTAACCAGTATTGTTTCATACCCCACCCTCACGCAGCGCCAGGCGTGCCTCGACGCGGTTGTCACGGCTGGTGGCACCACGAATTTCCACCCGCAGGGCCTGTTGTTCCAGTTGTTCCTTGAGGCTGTCCAGCTGGGCCAGGTTAGCCAGTTCCAGCTCCAGTTCCAGTTCGTCCTGGCGATAGCGCAGGTTACGCAGTTGCAGCCCCTCGCTGGCCGCCAGTAAGGGAGCGCTGCGATTGAGCAGACTGACGAAGGGGCTGTGCCCGCCGCTGCCGCGCAGAGTGGCCAGGTGGCGTTCCATCTGTACCCGTGGGTTGACGATGTTGACCGCCTCGGGGACGGCGCTGCGATAGCTGTCGAGGATGGCCTGGTAGAGGGCCTGGTCCTGTTGTTTGAGTTGCTGGTACTGAACCGCCCCCATGCCGGCCTGCAGCAGCAACCACAAGCCGAGCAGTACACTGGCCGCCCGCCAGGGGTGCCACAGTTTGCCGAGCTGTTCGCGCATGCTGAATGCGCCGCTGAGCAGATTGGTCGGATTCTCGCTGGCCAGGGTCCTGGCCATTAGCGCAAGGGGATCGTGGATGGCTTGATAGGCCAGCATCGGGATGGCGGCGGGCAGCTGTTCCGCCTCGGGGGGGCTGGTCTGGCTGCGGGTATCATAGACATCAATCCCGCTGATCTCGGGGTCACGACTCAGCCATGCCAGCTGTAGCCAGTCCTGCCACTGTGCCTGGGGCACGGCCTGGCCGTGCTGGGGGCCGGTGCGCAGCAAGACCTCGTCGTCCTGCAGCAACAGGGTCCAGGCCTGTGGCTGTAGCGGCAGGGCCAGTGCCTCGTTGTACATCTCCCTGGGACGCAAGCCCTGTTGGGCCAACAGCGCCAGCCACTGCTGCATCTGGGCGCGAGCCAGCACCAGCGCGCTCTGGATCCCCTCGGCGCTGCGCGGGCCGGGGGCAAAGTGCAAGGTCTCGACCTCTTCAGCCAGTTGATCCTCCAGCGCAAAGGGCAGCGCCTGCTGCAGACGGGCACCTTTGAGACTGGGCATGGCCGCCTGCAGGCATAGCATCGGCGTGGCCGGGGCGAGGACTACCAGTCGGGCGGTGCCGATCAGCGCGGCCACATCACTGAGCCGACCCTGGCCGCTACGGCCATTGCCATACCAGTGCAGTGCCGTTTCGGGTTGGTGTCCAAGTCGCAGGTAAAGGGTGTCGGCCATGGGGCTGGGTTCTCGGTGGATTTACAGGCTGGCCTGACTGCGGCGGATCACCCGGGCTTGCCCGGAACGATCCCGCTGCAGCAGGCTTTGCCAGCTGACGATCAGGCGACCAAATTGTACCTGAGACCTTAACATAAAATACTCACTGCTGACGCTGAGCTGCTCGGCTGCCAGTTCCAGTCCGGCCAGGGCGCTGTGTTGCAGAAACTCGTTCACATGGGCATAGCCGTCTTCGCCACGATCGGCGATCAATTGCTCGGCCTCGCGCTCACCGATTTCCTCGGCCAGACTCATCAGCACCGGCAGGCTGGCGGTGTTGACGTTGAGGCGGCTACGGGTCGGCAGGGCGGCCAGGTAGGGGGCGAGGCGTTGATAGCCTTCGGCATCCATGCCCGCCAGCAGGCGCAACTCACTGACACTGGTCATGGGGCTGTTGGCGCTGCGATAGGGTCTTTCCAGCCCCAGGTAATGGCCATCCTCGGCCCCGGCGGGGAAACGCGGTTCGATGTCGGCGTCCAGCCAGTCGGCCAGCACTTCGGCCAGTTGCGGATCCAGCTCCAGCAGCTGCAAGAGGCGACGGAATTGTTGCAGGGCCGCCTCGTCGATCTGCCCAGCCTGTAACAGATTGTTGAGGTTGAAGCGCCCCTGCAGGTCTTCCAGTCCGCCGCTGAGCTGGCCGCCGTCGACCGGCACCGGTGGCAGGACCGTCGCCCAGTCTTCATCCAGGTGATCGACCTCGCCATCCTCCCGATCGCGGCGCAGGATGTGGGCGGCCCAGCCCTCGATCCCCTGCACGTATAGCCAGGCCTGTTCGGCCTGTAGCAGATTGCCACTGCGACGGATGTCGTATTGCTCGCGTGCCGCCATCGAGACCGCCACGGTGGTGGCCAGGGCGACGATCAGGATCACCGTGATCAGGGCCACGCCGCCCTGCCGCCTCATGGCCTGGCCTCGTGCTGTAGCAATTGTCCCTGGGGTGGCTGTGGCAGCATGAAGACACGGCGGATCTCGCCCTGTCCCTGCAGGCCCAGACGCATCTCGATGGCCAGCGGCAGGATGGGCTGGACCTGGCCGTCGCCCTGGCTGGGCGGCCAGTGTGCCTGCCATTCCCGCTGGGCATCCAGGTAACGCAGCTGCAGCTCCTCGACGCCGCTCAGCAGGCTGGCCTGATAGGGCTGACTGTCCTGGGCGCGATCCAGCACCGGCCAACTCCAGCGCAGTAGCTGCTGGTCCTGCAGACCATAGGCTACCCGTTGCAGTTCGCTGCGTGCTTGTGCGGCCGGGTTGCGCCAGCCATCGCGGGTAAATTCCAAACGCCGTTCGCCCAGGCTGTCGCCGCGCAGGGCCGACTGGTGATCACCGTATTCATCGCGGATCCCGCGCAGGCTGGCCTGGGTCAGATCACGCCCGATCAGCAACATGGCCATTTGCAGCTGTTGCAGGGCCTCGCTCTGTTGCTCCACATGGCTGCGCTGTTGCAGCACACTGCGCAGACCCCCATGGGCCATGATCGCCACCAGCGCAAAGATGGCGATCGCCACCAGCATCTCCAACAGGGTAAAGCCGCGCTGTGCGGTGCTCACGGGGCGTCCTCTGCGGTTGGGGGCAGGCCTGCTGCGGCGTTGCTGCTGGGGCGCGGCAGAAAGGCCACCAGTTGGCTGATGGTCGGGGCATCGCTGTGTGCCTGGGCACGTATCATCACATCGAGGCGACGCACATCCACATCAAAGGTCTCGCTGATCTCGGCGCGCCAGAACCAGCGGTGATTGGCCATCTCCTCTTCACCCTGAAAGCGTCCGGTCGCCGGCCAGTCCTCGGCCAGCTGATAGCTGGCGACCACGTTCATGCCCACCCAGTGACTGAGGGTGCGGTCGCGCAGATAGCTGGCATTGCTGGCCTGGCTGCCACCGACCTTGATCAGCGCCCCCATCGCAATCGCGACAATGGTCAGCGCCACCAGCACCTCGAGCAGGGTAAAGCCTCGCTGGCGGCGTATTACCATGGGCCGGCCTCCCGTTCCAGGCGGATCGGGCCGAGCATCGGGCTGTACAGGCGAAAGGCCAGTTCTGGTGGGTCGCGATAGGCCAGTACCAGCTCGAAGGGACTGCGCTCGCCACTGGAAAACAGCAGCAGCTGAGGGGATTGGGCCTGCTCTTGGAAGTGTGCCTCGGACAGGGGCAGCGGGATCAGCAGTTCGTCCATGTGGAGTTCCAGCACCATGTCCTCGGGCAGCTGCCGGGGGCGCAGCATGGGGTCGTCGATGAGCTGCCAGCCCTCAGCTTGGTAACGGGCAAACTGGTAGCCCTGCTGGTGCAGCATCACCCCGCTCTCCCAGGATTGCAGGATGCTTTCGTCGCTGGCCAGATTGATGAGCTGTTGGAGTCGGCGCGCCTCCTGTTCGAGGCGGTCGGCGCGACCACCGTCACCGATGGACAAGACCGCACCGGCCACCAGGATGCTGAGCAACAGCATCACGACCAGGATTTCCAGCAGGGTGAAGCCCTGCTGTGGTGATGGCGGGGCCAGGTGGGGGCAGCGCGGCATGGGGTGGTAGACCGGGTTTTCCCCTAGTCCATCCAGCTGCCGATGTCGGCGTTGATGCCCTCACCGCCGGGGCGACCGTCGGCACCGTAGCTGAACACATCGACCTCGCCGTGCACGCCGGGACTAAGGTATTGATAGGGATTGCTCCAGGGGTCCTGGGGCAGGCGTTCCAGATATCCGCCCTGCTTCCAGTTGCGCGCTTCCGGGCTGCCGCCGGGACGGACGATCAGCGCCTGCAGGCCCTGATCGGTGCTGGGATACTGGAAGTTATCCAGCTTGTAGAGGTCCAGGGCGCTGCGGATCGCCTGGATATCCTGCTTGGCCTTGGCGATGCGGGCACGATCCGGATTGTCCATTACTCGTGGCACCAGTACTGCCCCGAGGATCCCCAGGATCACCACTACCACCATGATTTCGATCAGGGTCAGGCCCCGTTGTTTGTGCTGCAGTCTCACGTTTTCTTCCTCTGTCAGGCAACCAGTTGGTTGAGATCAAATATAGGGAGCAGGATGGCCAGCACGATCACCAGCACCACCCCACCCATGCTCAGGATCAACAGCGGTTCGAACATGCCCATGATCAGGGCGATCTGGCTCTCCTGCTCGCGCTCCTGATTGTCGGCGGCCCGCGAAAGCATGCTTTCAAGTCGGCCGCTGGCCTCGCCGCTGGCGATCAGATGCACCATCATCGGCGGAAAATGACCGCTCTGTTCCAGCGCGCGGGCGATCGGGCTGCCCTCGCGGACCCGGTGGGCGGCCTGCTCGATACCTTCGCGCATCGGCAGATTGGTGACCACCTGGGCGGCGATGCGCATCGCCTCCAGTACCGGTACCCCGCTGGCGTTGAGGATGCTGAAGGTGCGGGCAAAACGGGCGGTATTATGGCCGCGATTGAGGCGGCCAAGCACCGGCAGGCGCAGCAACTGACGGTGCCAGCGGGCTCGCCATGTGGGCAGCCGCAGCAGATAGTGGATCCCCACCGAGACAGCCCCCAGCAGGATCAGCAGCCACAGGCCGTAGTCGCGTAAAAAATCGCTGACCGCGATCAACCCCAGGGTCAGCAGTGGCAGTTCCTGATCGATATTGTCAAACACCCGGATCACCTCGGGTACCACATAGGTGAGCAGGGCGATGATCACCGCCACCGCCACCAGGGTGAGGATTACCGGATAAAACAGTGCCAGCATGATCTTCTGCTGCATCTGCTGGCGCCGCTCGGTGTAGTCGGCGAGACGTTCCAGCACCACCTCGAGGCGTCCGGATTGTTCGCCGGCGGCCACGGTGCTGCGATACAGTTCGTGAAACACCTGCGGAAACAATCCCAGGCCCTCGGCCAGGCTATGCCCTTCGGTGACCCGGGCGCGTACCGCCATGATCATGCTTTTGAGGCGGGGTAGTTCGCTCTGGCGGGCGACGGTGGCCAGGCATTCTTCCAGCGGCAGCGCGGCGCTGACCAGGGTGGCCAGCTGACGGGTCAGCAGCGCCAGATCGCTGGCGCTGATGCCTCGGCGCAGACTGATCCCGCCCTGGCGTTGGCGT
Organism: Gammaproteobacteria bacterium; assembly: GCA_014859545.1. GTDB lineage: Bacteria > Pseudomonadota > Gammaproteobacteria > Thiohalomonadales > Thiohalomonadaceae > SLDE01. The sequence continues at coordinate 4,638 of JACUTZ010000051.1, read as the reverse complement.
GACTCGCGTTGGGCCACCTCCTCCACCTGCAGCGGGGTCAGGCCCTGGTCGCGCAGCTGCTGGCGGATCTGGCGGGCGGTGTCGGCCTCCAACACGCCCTTGCGTGTGCGCCCCTGGGCGTCCAGGGCGCTGTATTCAAAGGCACTCATCGCCGTGTGGACCTATTCATTGGTCACCCGCAGTACCTCCTCCAGGGAGGTTTGCCCGGCCAGCACACGACGAAAGCCATCCTGACGGATGCCGCTGCTGTGCTGGCGGGCGTGGCGCTCCAGTTGCTGCTCGCCGGCGCCATCGTGGATCAGTCCGCGCAGGACCTCGTCGATACCGACCAGTTCGTAGATCCCGGTGCGCCCCCGGTAGCCCATCTGGTTGCAGCTGGGACAGCCCTCACCGGGACGATAGAGGGTCACGGCGGCATCGGGCGACAGGCCCATCCGTTCACACTCGCTGGGGCTGGCCGGGTGGGGCTGCTTACAGTCTGGACAGAGCATCCGCACCAGGCGCTGGGCGACCACCCCGAGCAGGCTGGAGGAGAGCAGGAAGGGCTCCACCCCCATGTCGCGCAGACGGGTGACCGCACCGACCGCGGTATTGGTGTGCAGGGTGGAGAGCACCAGATGGCCGGTCAGACTGGCCTGGATGGCGATCTCGGCGGTTTCCAGGTCGCGGATCTCACCGACCATCACCACATCCGGGTCCTGGCGCAGGATGGCACGCAGGCCCCGGGCAAAGTCCATTTCCACCTTGTGGTTGACCTGGGTCTGGCCGATGCCATCCAGGTAATATTCGATGGGGTCTTCGACGGTGAGGATGTTGCGCCGGCTGTCGTTCAGGCGGCTCAGGCCGGCATACAGGGTGGTGGTCTTGCCCGAGCCGGTGGGGCCGGTGACCAGGATGATGCCATGGGATTGGTGGATCAGCTGGTCAAGACGCTGCATGTCGCCAGCCTCCATGCCCAGTTGTTCCAGGTCGAGGCGACCGGCCTGCTTGTCGAGCAGGCGCAGCACTACCCGCTCGCCATGGCCGGAGGGCAGGGTGGAGACGCGCACGTCCACCGCCCGTCCGGCCACCTTGAGGGAGATGCGCCCATCCTGGGGCAGGCGCTTTTCGGCGATATCCAGTTTGGCCATGACCTTGATGCGCGAGACCAGCAGCGGTGCCAGCTTGCGCTGGGGGCGCAATACCTCCCGCAGCACCCCGTCGACACGAAACCGCACCACCATCGCCTGTTCGAAGGATTCGATATGGATGTCCGAGGCATCTTCGCGCACCGCCTCGGTGAGCAGGGCATTGATCAGGCGGATGATCGGGGCATCGTCCTGGGATTCCATCAGGTCTTCTGGTTCAGCCAGGGACAGGGCGACGGAGTTCAGGTCGAGCTCTTCGCCCAGTTCGCCCATCGCCTGCATGCTGTCATTACCCTGTTCGTATTCCTGCTGCAGCAGTGCATCGAAGCGTCCGGCCTCGACAGCTTCGAGGCTGAAGGGTTGTTGCAGATAACGCTGTGCCTCAGCCAGGCTGGCCAGGCTGACACCCTCGCGATAATAGAGCTTGCCCTCGGCCGGCAGGAATACCAGCTTGTGGCGTCGGGCGAAGCTAAACGGCAGGCGCCGCTGGGCCGGTGTGCTCAGATCATTGTCCATGGAGGCTGTCCGGGCCTGGCTTCATTGCGGGCGGCCTGGGCAGCTCGCCCTCTTCCACGTAGGGAGGTGGCAGTTCCAGGAAATTATCGATATCCGGTAGCAAGGGCGAATTACCGACACTCAGCAGGCCACGGCTGCGTTCGGCATTTTCCAACTGGCGGGCACGGATGTAATTGTATTTGCCGCTGGACAGGGTGCTACTGCCCAGCTCATCACGCAGGATGCGCGGGTGCAGGAAGATCATTAGATCCTGTTTCACGTTGCTGCTCTTCTGGTGGCGGAACAGCTGGCCGAGGATCGGGATATCCCCCAGCAGCGGGACCCGCTGTGAGGATTCGATCTGCTTTTCATCGATCAGTCCGCCCAACACCAGCACCTTGCCATCGTCGACCATTACCGTAGTGCGCACCGAGCGCTTGTTGGTGATCAGGTCGCTGGCCCCGGTCGCCCCGGCACTGAGGCTGGAGACCTCCTGCTGGATCTCCATGCGGATCGCATCGCCCTCGTTGATCTGCGGCTTGATCTTCAGGGTCAGGCCCACGTCCTGGCGCTGGATGGTCTGAAAGGGGTTTTGCGGGGTGGCGGCCCCACCCACGCTGGAGAAGGAGCCGGTGACAAAGGGTACATTCTGGCCGACCACGATCTCGGCCTCTTCGTTGTCCATGGTGACCAGACTGGGGGTGGCGAGGATATTGTTGTTGGCATCACCGCGCAGTGCCCGCAGCAGTGCGCCAAAGCGAAAATCGCCGTTGATCCGGCCACCGGCCAGGGTGATCCCGGCCAGGCTCGGCGGTGCCGACAGACCGGCGGCGGCGCTGGCGATCCCCCCCAGGGTATTATTGAAGTCGATAAAACCGACCGGGCCGGTGCCGTTGCTGCTGTCGAAGGCCCACTGCACCCCCAGTTCGGTGGAAATATCGGTAGAGACCTCGGCGATCACCGCACGTACCATCACCTGGGCGCGGCGCACGTCCAGCTGGCGGATCACCGCCTCCAGGTCACGCAGCACATCGGGTGGGGCGCTGATCACCAGCGCATTGGTACTGACGTCGGCCTGGATGTTCAGTTTGCCGCTACGTGCCGCCTGGGCGGTCTCACCCTTGGCGGCGCTTTTTTCCTCGACAATGCTCTGGCCGATACCACTGAGCACCTGGGCCAGGCTATCGGCCTTGGCATAGTTCAGGTAGATCACCCGGGTATTGCCGGCGCTTTGCAGCGGAGTGTCGAGGCGTTCGATGATCTTCTTCATCTGCTGGCGGGCGGATTTGCCGCCACTGAGGATCACGCTGTTGGTGCGGTTGTCGGCAATGATCCGTACCTGTTCCTCGGCGCCTGCACCTTGCTGGGCACTGCCCTGATTCAGGGCGCTGAGGATGCGCTCGACCTCGGCCGAGGAGGCATGGCGCAGCGGGATGATCTCGCTGTCGCTTTCATTGGTCAGGTCGATGCGTGACACCAGATCGGCGATGCGTCGTACATTGAGATCCGAGGCCGAGACGATCAGCACGTTGCTGGGGGTATAGGCGGCCAGGTGCGCCCCCTGCGGCAGCAGTGGGCGCAGGATCGGCACCAGCTGGGCAGCGGTGACATTATTGACATGAAGTACCCGGGTGACCAGTTGCTCGCCCTCACGGCTGTTGGCACCGACGGTTGGGATGGCGTCCTGCTTGGCACCGGCCTCGGGAACGATCTTGGTGACATTTTCCCCAGGGATGGCGGCAAAGCCATGCACACTCAGGATCGCCAGAAACACCTGGTAGAGCTCATCGGCGGCCATCGGCTGGGAGGCGATCACCGTTACCTTGCCCTTGACCCTGGGGTCGACGATGAAATTGCGCCCGGTCATCTCCGAGACAGTGGCGATCACCGCGCCGATCTCGGCATCCTTGAGGTTCAGGGTCAGGCCCTCGGCCTGTAGCGGGGCGGCCAGCGCCCAGCACAGCAGGCCTGCGAGGAGGTAGGCCAGGGGCCGGTTTTGCTTGGGGGTCATTATTCGCCTCATTCGAGATTCAAGCTCAGTTCCATGCTGCGCCCACGCCGCTCCACAGTGATGTTGAGGGTCGGGGCGGAGGTAAATTGTTGATACAGCGCCCCCAGCTGACTGGGGTCACTGACCGGCAGGCCATTGACACGGGTCACGATGTCACCGGGACGCAGGCCGATGCTGCTGAACATGCGTCGGTCCTGGCCGGGGCGTACGCTGTAGCCGCGGATTTGCCCATCCGCCATCACTGGCTGGATGTTGATCAGATTCATCGCATCCTGGGGATTTTGGATCAGGGTGTTGCGCAGTTCACGCAGCTCGTTGTCCATACCGGTGGGTGCCGCGGTAGATGGTCTAGCAGCGCCGCTGCTCGCTGCCGCGCTGACATCCATGCGCTCCTTGGGCAGGCTGAGGGTTTCAAAACGCCCGGCACGGGAGAGGATCACCCGGTCGGCGAGGATATCGTGTACGCGGACCCCGGTGGAGGGCTCATCCCCGATGCGAAAGACCTGCTCCTCGGCATTGCCCTGACCGATCAGCGCCAGGCGCTGGCCCTGTCCCTGCTGCATCAGGATGCCGCGCAGCTGCAGGCTAAGACGGGTTTCCGGGGCCTGTACCGGGGCGCTGGGTGCGGCCTGTACCTGTTCGGCACGACCAAACAGACTCAGACCGGCTACCAGTTCCAGGTTCGGAGTGCCCGAAGTGTCCCTGGCTGCAGAGCTGGCAAGCAGGGGAGCCGGGCCACCAGGCAACACAGCGCTATCGCTGGGGAGAAGTTGCCAGCTCAGGCTGGCCAAGCTGTGGGCCAGCAGCAGAGTGGCCAGGACGCCCACCACCCCAGCCAGCCCCTGTACGGATTCCAGGCTGAGCACGTGTTTGGACGGCTTGAACCACTTGGTTGACAACATTATGCGGTCTCTTGGGCTAGTGTCGACTGTCTCTACGGCTTCGAAAATGCGCGGTAAACCACCCGAGCATACCATGGAAGTCATGGTATTTGATGGGTGAAAT
>JACUTZ010000050.1 GCA_014859545.1 Gammaproteobacteria bacterium | reverse complement strand
CTGGGGGTGAGGGGCAAGGGAGCAAGGGAGCAAGGGAGCAAGGGAGCAAGGGAGCGAAGGGGCAAGCGAACACTTCACTTTGCGAACTTTGCGTTCTTTGCGGTTAATGCTTTTTGGGGTGAGGGGCCAGCCCCCGGCGGCTTCATTTCTTATTATTATGAGTTACAATACTTGTATTGGATAAATTGATAATTGGACCCGCGCATGTCGGAAGCCCCCTCGGCCTACAAACAAAATCGCCTCAAGCAGCTGCGTGCCTTCTGCTTTGCCGCCCGCAGCGGCAGTATCTCCCATGCGGCCGAGGCCCTGTATCTCAGCCAGCCCTCGGTGACCCTGCAGATCCAGGCGCTGGAGCGGGAACTGGGCATCACCCTGTTCGAGCGGCGCGGCCCCCACATCAGCCTGACCCCTGAGGGCAAGATCCTCTATCAGCTGGCCGCGCCGCTGGTGGAGGGGATCGACAAACTGGAGGAAAGCTTTGCCGCCCACTACGGCAAGCTGGAATCGGGGGAGCTGAATATCGCCGCCGGCGAGTCCACCATCCTGTACATCCTCGGTGATCCGATCAAGCGCTTCGCCGAGGCCTATCCGGGGATCCGCATCAAGCTGCACAACGTCACCGGACGCGATGGCATGGCGATGCTGCGGGCCGACGAGGCGGACTTTGCGGTCGGCTCGATGCTGGAGGTGCCCAATGACATCGTCTATCGTCCCAGCGTCAGCTACGACACGGTGCTGATCACCCCGCAGGACCATCCCCTGGCCGCTCGCCCTTCGGTCAGTCTGGAAGAGATCAGCCCCTATGGCCTGATCCTGCCGCCACGCCACCTCAGCACCTGGGGCACGGTCAAGACCGTGTTCAACCAGCACAACGTCAGCTTCAAGGTCTCGTTGGAGGCCGGCGGTTGGGAGGTGATTAAGAAATACGTGGAGCTGGGGTTGGGGATCTCCATCGTCAGCGACGTATGCCTGAGCGCTGACGACAAGGTCTCACGCATTCCACTGGGCGATTACTTCCCGGACCGCAGCTATGGCATCGTGATGCGCCGAGGCAAGTTCCTCTCCCCGCAGGCCCAGCGTTTCATCGAGATGATGGACCCGGAATTCTTTGCTGAGGCGGGAGCCTAGCTCAAGCCTGGGGCCACGCCATTTCGGTGAATCTGTTACAATACAGCCTTGGCGCCATATAGTTCGCCGACCACCTATTCTCTCGCGCCGAAATCGGCGCTTTTTGTCTTTTGGAGTTTCCCTTGCTGTCCACCGCTAATGTCACCATGCAGTTCGGGGCCAAGCCCCTGTTTGAAAATATCTCGGTCAAGTTTGGCGATGGCAATCGCTATGGTCTGATCGGCGCCAACGGTTGTGGCAAGTCCACCCTGATGAAGATCCTGGCCGGCGAGTTGTCGCCCTCGGCCGGCAATGTCTCCATCGATCCGGGCCAGCGCCTGGGCCGTCTGCGCCAGGATCAATTTGCCTATGAGCAGTTCAGCGTCCTCGACACGGTGATCATGGGGCATGACGCGTTGTGGCAGGTCAAGCAGGAGCGCGATCGCATCTATTCCCTGCCGGAGATGAGCGAGGAAGAGGGCATGAGGGTGGCCGAACTGGAGGTCGCCTTCGCCGAATTCGATGGTTATACCGCCGAGGCCCGTGCCGGTGAGCTGTTGCTGGCGATCGGTATCCCGCTGGAGCAACACGATGGCCCGATGAGCGAGGTTGCCCCCGGCTGGAAGCTGCGGGTGCTGCTGGCCCAGGCGCTATTCGCCGATCCGGACATCCTGTTGCTGGACGAGCCGACCAACCATCTGGACATCAATACCATCCGCTGGTTGGAGGGCGTGATCACCGCGCGCAACAGCACCATGGTGATCATCTCCCATGACCGGCATTTCCTGAACACCGTCTGCACCCACATGGCCGATCTCGATTTCGGCGAGCTGCGGGTCTATCCCGGCAATTACGATGACTACATGCTGGCCTCTACCCAGGCCCGCGAACGCCTGCTCTCGGACAACGCCAAGAAAAAGGCCCAGATCGCCGAGCTGCAAACCTTTGTCAGCCGCTTCTCGGCCAACGCCTCCAAGGCCCGCCAGGCCACTTCGCGCGCCAAGCAGATCGAAAAAATCAAACTGGACGAGGTCAAACCCTCCAGCCGCCAGAATCCCTATATCCGTTTCGAGCAGGAAAAAAAGCTCTATCGATCCGCCCTGCATGTGGAAAAACTCAGCAAGACCTATGACGATCTGACCCTGTTCAAGGGGCTGGACCTGCGCATCGACGTGGGCGAGAAGGTCGCCATTCTCGGCCCCAACGGCGCCGGCAAGACCACCTTGCTGCGCTGCCTGATGCAAGACCTGGAACAGGACAGCGGCGAGATCAAGTGGTCGGAAAATACCGAGCTGGGCTATTTCGCCCAGGACCATACCGCCGATTTTGAAAACGACATGAGCCTGTTCGACTGGATGAGCCAGTGGGCCAAGAAGGGCGACGACGAACAATATATTCGCGGTACCCTGGGGCGGATGCTGTTTTCCTCCGACGAACTGAAAAAATCCGTCAAGGTGATCTCCGGTGGTGAGCAGGGCCGCATGCTGTTCGGCAAGCTGATGCTGCAACGCCCCAATGTGCTGGTGATGGACGAACCGACCAATCACCTGGATATGGAGTCCATCGAATCACTCAACCTGGCGCTGGAGAACTATCCCGGCACGCTGATCTTCGTCAGCCACGACCGTGAGTTCGTTTCCTCGCTGGCCACCCGCATCATCGAGTTCACCGCCGATGGTCTGGTGGACTTCAATGGCAGCTATGAGGAATATTTGCGCAGTCAGGGGGTGGTGGGTTGATGGTGTAGAGGTGCGGCCAGTGCGCTAGCCCCTAGACCCTAGCAAGCCAAATGGTATGTCTTGCGCCCTTGCTGCGCTGCTGGGACTCGTGAACCCGCTGTTCATCCACCAGAAATCCCAAACGACGCAGGCGCTCGGCAAACTGTGGGTCGGGTCCAGCGGACCAGACCGCGAGGATGCCATCGGGGCGCAGGGCCTGTTGCGCGGCTTCCAGGCCGACGGGGGAGTAGAGCCAGTTGTTTTCGCGGCGGGTCAGTCCTTCCGGGCCATTGTCCACATCCAGCAGGATCGCATCGTATTGTTGGGCTTGTTGTTTCAGCAGCTCAGCAACATCACCCTGGTGGATCTTTACGCGCGCATCCTGCAGGGGGTGGCCGGCATGGTGGCCGATGAATTTCCGGTTCCAGTCGATCACGGCAGGGACCAGTTCGGCGACGGTGACCCTGGCCTCGGCATTGAGATGCCGCAGTGCCGCCGCGAGGGTGAAACCCAGGCCCAGCCCGCCGATCAGCATCCGGGGTTCGGCCAGCGCGGCGATATGGGCACAGGCCAGCCGCGCCAGCGCATCCTCGGAGCCGTGCATGCGGCTGCCCATCAGCTCGCCGGGGGTACCGGCGATGGTGATGCTGTGTTCATCACCCCGGGCATAGAGGCGCAATTCGCTGCCGTCGCCCGGGATCTTGCCGCTGTCGAGCAGCGTCCAGGGTTTCATGGTGCGGATGGATTCAGCTTGGCGATGCATTGGCCGAGGCGCACCGGGACATTGGCAGTGAAATCATCAGCCCAGCGCAGCGCGGGATTGGCCATCACCAGTACCACGGTCGAGCCCATGTTGAAGCGCCCCATCTCCTCACCCTTGGCGAGAGTCATCGCCTGTTCCCCCTGGTACTGCCAGCGGGTGACCTGCTTTGCGGCGGGCGGGCTGACCTCGCCGGCCCACACGGTTTCGATGCTGCCCACGTTTACCGCCCCAACCTTGACCATCGCCATCGCGCCGAATTCCGTATCGAAGATCGACACCACCCGTTCGTTGCGCGCGAACAGGCCGGGGATCACCCGGGTGGTGGCCGGGTTGACGCTGAACAGCCGCCCCGGTACCAGGATCATCTCGCGCAGGGTGCCCGCGCAGGGCATGTGGATGCGGTGATAATCCCGTGGCGACAGATAGATGGTGGTGAAATGTCCACCGGCAAAGCGGGCGGCCAGTTCGGCATCGCCGCCGAGCAGGGTCTGCAGCGAGTAATCATGGCCCTTGGCCTGGAATACCCGGCCCGCGCGGATCGGCCCGGCCTGGCTGACCCGCCCGTCGACCGGGCAGGCCAGGGCATCGGCCTCGGCGCAGATTGGGCGGATCCCCGGCTTCAGCTCGCGGGTGAAGAAGGCGTTAAAGTGCGGATAGCTGGTCGGATCGCTTTGAATGGCCTCGTCCATGTTGATGCCGAACTGGCGCACGAACCAGCGGGTGAAGGGCTTGCGGATCGCCGGGTGGCGGATGCGGGTAAAGGCATGGATCAGGCGCGAGATCGCGTGTCCCGGCATCAGGTATTGGGGCAGGGCCTTGAGATAATCGACGAGGCTGGCGCCGCTTTGTTCGTGGGACATGGGTTTTCCGGGATGATGGCGTAGGGCGGGATTATCCCATGCCAGAGGGAGCTGCGGTAGCGGTGTTCTTCTGAGAGTAAAGCAAAATAAAGAAAGCATTTCACCGCAAAGGCGCAAAGGCGCAAAGTGGGATTCGAATTCAGGGCACGGCGCGTTCTTCACTGTCCGACAAAGAGGCGACAAGAAAGGCCAATCCTTACTGACCCTTGGAGAGCAAAGCGTGAGGACCCCTGTGGATGATTGAAAATCATACTTTCTGTGCCTTTGCGTCTTTGCGCCTTTGCGGTGAGCTCTTTTTTGTAGCGCTGAGTAGATACGGAAAATTTATTATGCCCTTGCCTCGCCCCGGGATATGACAGCCTGGGAATGCAGGGTATCGAAAAAAGGGTTTGCCATCGGGGCAATCAGGCGGTAGATTCTGCAGATGAGATCAAAACAGGAACTTTTGCCATGTCCGAACTGCATTATCTGATCCCCAAGCGCGAGCGTCCCATCCTGGAAGAGGGTGAGTGGCTGGACCCGGTGGCGATTGAGCTGGTCGAGGTGCCCCTGCTGGGCTGGGTCAGTGCCGGTAGCCCGGTGGCGCTGAACGAGGACCAGCAGACCGTGTCGGTGCCGGCCAATATGGTGCGGCGCAACAGCTATGCGCTGAAGGTACGCGGGCATTCGATGATTGATGACAACATCCAGGATGGGGACATCATCATCATCGAAAAGCGCGAGTCGGCACAGAATGGCCAATCGGTGGTGGCGATGATCAACGGTGAGACCGTCACCCTGAAACGCTTCTATGTGGAGAAGGACGGGATCCGCCTGCAACCGGCCAACCCGGAGATGGAGCCGATCTGGCTGCGCAATGAGGAGGTGCAGATCCTCGGTATCGTGACCGGGGTGATCCGCACCCCTGATTGATATCCATATGCTGGTCTTTGTCTATGGCACCCTGCTGCGCGGGATGTGCCGCTTCCCCGCCCTGAGCCATGCCGAGCCGATGGGCCCTGCCCTGGCCCAGGGAAAACTCTACGACCTGGGCGATTATCCCGGTCTGCGTCCGGGCTCGGATGTGGTCGTCGGCGAGATCTACCGGGTCGATGCCCGCACCCTGGATCGCCTCGATGGCATCGAGGACTACTATCCCGACTGTCCTGAATCCTCGCTTTATCTGCGCCGCCCCATCCAGGTACGCCTGTTGGCCGATGGGCGTCGATTGCAGGCCGAAACCTATCTCTATGCCAGCCCCCTCCCGGAGTCCCGGCGCATTGCCGATGGGGATTATCGTCGCCATGTGCTGGAAAAGCAGGGTGGACCACAATGGATGGCCGCCTATGGCTCGAACAGCAGTCGCCAGCGACTCGAGGCGAGGGTGGGGCCGGTGGGCGAGCGCATTGTTGGCTGTCTGCCGGATTTTGAGATGCGGTTGAATACCGCCGATCCGGCTCGCGCCCAGGTCTTTGCGAATATCCGCTTTTCCCCCGGTGCGCGCTGCCCGGCCATGTTGCAGCGTCTGAATGCGCAGCAGATGGACACGCTCGATCACTATGAGGGCACCCCAGAACACTACCTGCGTGTCGCCTTGCCCTTCCTGCCCGATGGGGAGATACAGCTGCAACTGGTGCAGTTGTGGATCGCCCATCCGGACACCCTGGCGGAGGGCATTGCCGCAAGCGAGGCCTATCTGGCGCATATCCGCCAGGGTTATCGGGAGATGGGCTTGGATGCTGCAATTGCTATTCGCCCGGATTAGAAAATACGAAACTCCGCGCTGTTTTCGATCCGCTCTTGCTGTTCGATAAGTTGCGCGTGAACCCTGCCAAAGACACTGTTTTGAGCCGCCACGATATTGCCCGTCTGTGCCTGTAGATGTGCCTGGATGCTCTGCAGGAAGGCCTGTTTTTGCGCCTCCCGATAACTGGCCTCTTCGGCCTTGAGCATGGCCCAGTCAACCCCAATCGCGGCAGCAAAAACCCCTGCCCCGATGGCCAGGGCGATGGGGCCGCTGGGTGATGCCGCCGCTGTGGTCTGTGCACTGAGGGCTGCCCGTGCGCCCAGCTGGGCTGGCAGACGGGCAAGATAGCGTTGGGTGGCCTGTCTGGCTGCGCGGGATGCGGGACTGGCGGAGATACTGGAAAGCAGGCCATGGCGTATGCCCATCGCGAGGGCCGGGCCAGCGGCCAGTCCATAGGCGGCGGCAGGCCATTGTGTCTGGATGTCGGCCCGGCTGGGACTGAACAACGTATGCAGGACCGGATTCATCTCGATATCCGTGATCTGCGGCAATGCTGTTTGTTCGGTCTGCGAGAGCTGGATCTGCTGAGTGTGAAATTCCCCATACAGTGCATCCAGTGACACGGCCTGCTGCTGTTGCAAGAAGCGGTATAGCTCTTCGCAAAAGCCTTGCTGCAGGGTATCGCCGAAGGCCAGGAGTTGTTGATCCAATTGTCCCTGCTCGAAGAGCAGGGTCTCCATTTTTCGGCTTAGCAAATTATCCAGATCACCACGGGCGGCAAGTAGCAAGCGCAGGTAGGAACCGGAAAGGGAATAATACCAATCCAGGTAGGCATCCACGGCACCCTCGCTTTGCCCCAGTGCAATACGGATTTGCCTGTTGGTCCATGTTTCCAGGTGAGCATTCGCGGCATCGTGCAGTGCTGTCGTATGCAGGCCAGCGGTGTGGATAAACTGCTGGGCTTCAGCTGCCTCCAGGATCAGCGGTGCCTGCCCCTGCAGCAGGATGCGAAACAGCATCTGTGGTGCGCTGTTGAGCGCGCTACTGCTCGGAGGAGGGCTGTGGTTTTCATGCAGGCTGCGAAAATGCTGGTGCAGGCCATTGCCCAGTAAAAACAGCAGGCCGATCAGGAACGCACTGACCAGCAGCAAGCCACCCAGCGGGATGGTGTCGGCAGGGCGTTCCGTTTGCGGGCTGATGCGGTCATTCATTGCGGGCACTCCACTTTCTGGCCAGGATCTCGGTGCCGATGAGCAGGCGGTAATAGGCAAAACTCAGCGCAAAGTAACTGGAAAAGGCCAGCACCCACACCAGCAGGGCGAGCAGGCCGTTTTCTTGCACACTACCGACGGTGTTTTGCAACAACCATTTTTGGCTAAGATCCAGCAGTTCACCACTACGCACCAGTACGCCCAGCAAGCCCGGCTCCTGGCTGAGTTGCAGGTGCTGGCCCATCGCGGCCATCCAGTTCATGCCCTGTAATCCGGGTTGCGGTAAAAAGATCAGCAGGGTGATCAACAGCAGGCCGAGCAAGACGGTGTTGATATTGGCGCTGAGCTGGCGGGCCAAAAGCTGGCGGTAAGGGCCGTATACATGTTCCAGCAGGCCGGGTCTGAGCAGGGACTGCAGGCCCCACAGCAGTACCAGGCCGACGGCCATGCCCGGCAGCAGCGCAGGGGGGATCACCAGCAGCTTGATCAGCAGTACCAGCGCCAGAGCGATGGCCAGCAGCAATTGGAGCCCCATCCCCAGATAACCGTATTGCAGGCGTCGCTGCCAGGGCGAGTCGCCGTGCAGGTATTGGGACAGCCAGACCTGGCGGCGATTGCGTGCCAGTTCGTAGTTGGCCAGCAGGATCAACAGTGTGGTGCCCAGCCAAAGCGGCAGCAGCAGGTAGGCCAGGATTTCCGTGGGGGCGAATCGCCAACCCAGCAGGGCGAGCAGGATGCCAAGCTGGAACAGGGCGCTGCGCAGCATGTGCTTGGTCTCGGTGATGGCTTAGCGTCCTATCACCACGCCTATTCCGAAATGTACCCGTGGCTGTTGCGGTTCGCCGCGTGGCCACAGGTGTAGTTGTTGGGACTGCACCACCGGAAAGCGGTAGGGACTCTGATCCACCACCCCATCCTCGATACGCAGCAGCGCACCGTGGACGGTGATGCGCCGACCGGGGGCATAGTCGATGGTTTCCAGGTAGCCGTCGTGGCGCAGCAGGAAACGCCCCAGTGGTGGCTCGTTCAGGCGCGGGGCCTGGCTGCCATCGAGCGGGTAGGCCAGTACCTCAAGGCGTGCCCCGTCGGCCAGATTGTTGGCGTGCAGGATCATTCCGCCCCACAGCACTTCCTTGCCGATCTGCTGGCTTGCCTCGCTGATGGCCTGTTGCGGAGTCAGGCCCAGGGCCACCTTGCTGGTGTCAAATTCGGGGCGGCTGCTGCAGGCGCTCAGCAGCAACAGCAAGAGTAGGGGGACTAGTTGTCGTAGCTGCATTGTCTTCACCATGGATAGGGGTACCAGAAGGGGCTCCAGAAGGGATCGTAGCCTGGGCGATAGGGGTAACCATAGGGATAGCCATAAGGGTACCACGGGTGCTGGTAACGCGGATCGGGCTGTTCGCGCCATTCCGGCCAGAGGTAGTAGGCACTGGCCTGTAGCTGGGGGTAGCGGTAGGGCAGCTCACCCAGCGGGCGTTCGATGGTGCCGATGAACTCGCCGCTGACGGTGATGCGCCGTCCCTGGGCATAGATGGCCGGGTCGAGAAAGCCGGGTACGGTGGCGATGAAGCGTCCCTCGCTGAAATCCTCCTGACGGGGTTCACCGCCGCGGCTGAGGCGGCGCGCGACCACTTCGATTTGGGTGTCCTCGGCACGGTTATGCAGCTGGGCGATCACCCCACCCAGGCGCAGAGTCTGGCCCTGGTAGCTGGCGGGTTGCTCGCGCAGGGCAGGCAGGCTGGGGGCCTCGGGCGGGGCACTGCGGATGGCTTGCGGTACCGTGCTGCAGGCCCCCAGCCATAACAGCGGGAGCAGGAACAGGGTGCGGATCAGTGGTTTATGTGGCATGGCGGCTTTACGATCTCTAGTCATCACGATACAAGTCTAGTCTATTCCCCGTTGGCAGGGCTTTTGTGGTATTTTTCGCATCTTGAAACTTCCCGCCGGGCGTATGGAGATCATGGATAACGAAACCCTCATCGATTTGCACCAACGGTTGCAAACCCTGCGTCTGGAACATCGGGATCTGGACGATGCGATCATCGCCCTGGAACAGCAGCCCTATGTGGATCAACTGCAATTGCGCCGGATGAAAAAGCGCAAACTGCAGATTAAGGATGTCATCTCTCGTCTGGAAAGCCGCCTGATCCCCGATCTGAATGCCTGAATACCCACTTTGAGAGTCCGATGGAATACGCCCCGCTTTATTTGAAGAAAAACGAAGACCGACGCCTGCGCCAGGGACACCTGTGGATCTACAGCAACGAGGTGGATGTGCAGCGCTCGCCGCTGCCTGGCCTTGCCGCCGGTCAGCAGGTGCAGGTGTTCGGCAGCGATGGCAAGGGGCTGGGGATGGCCTATGTGAATCCCCATTCGCTGATCTGTGGTCGGTTATACAGCCGGGTCGATGCCCAGGCGCTGGATCGATCCCTGTTGGTGCATCGTTTGAATATTGCCCTGTCGCTGCGCGAGCGCCTGTTCGACAAGCCTTTTTATCGTCTGGTCTATGGCGAGAGCGATGCCCTGCCGGGCCTGGTGGTGGATCGCTTTGACGACGTGCTGGTGGCACAGATCAGCACTGCCGGGATGGAACAGCTCAAGACCGAGATCGTCGAGGCCCTGGACAAGGTCTGCAAGCCGCGTGCAATCCTCTGGCGCAATGATAGCGGCAGCCGTGCCCTGGAGGGCCTGGACAGCTACGTGGAAACCGCCCTCGGCAGCCTGCCGGCAACCCTGCAACTGGAGGAAAACGGCACCCGCTTTGAGATCCCCAGCGAGGGCGGGCAGAAGACCGGCTGGTTTTATGACCACCGCCTCAACCGCCAGCGGGTGCAGCAACTCTGCAAGGGGATGCGGGTACTGGATGTATTCAGCTACATGGGTGGCTGGGGCCTGCAGGCGGCCAGCGCCGGGGCCGCATCGGTGAGCTGCATCGACAGCTCCGCCCCGGCGCTGGATGTGTTGGAACAGAATGCCGCCCTCAATGGTGTGGCCGACAGGGTCAACACCATTCAGGGGGATGCCTTCGAGGCACTCAAGGCCCTGCGTGCCGAGCGGGAGCGTTTTGACCTGGTGATCGTGGATCCGCCGGCCTTCATCAAGCGCAAGAAGGATGTCAAAAACGGTATCGAGGCCTACCGGCGCATCAATCAGGCGGCGATGCAGCTGCTGGGCAAGGACGGCCTGCTGGTCTCGGCCTCCTGTTCCTTCCATTTGCAACGGGATGTGCTGCGCGACCAGCTGCACCTGGCGGCGCGTCATCTGGATCGGCAGATGCAGATCATCGAGCAGGGCCACCAGGGACCGGACCACCCGGTCCATCCGGCCATCCCCGAAACCGAATACATCAAGTGTTTGACCACGCGGGTGGTTGCCCTGTAGCGTGCAGCCCAGGCAAGTCAAACCCCAGCGAATGCGAGAATCCCCATGCTGACCTATCCCCAGATCGACCCGGTAGCCCTGAGCCTTGGCCCCATTGCGATCCACTGGTATGGCCTGATGTATCTGGTCGGTTTTGCCGGTGGCTGGTGGCTGGGACGGGTGCGCGCCGCCCGGCCCGGCTCCGGCTGGACCAGTCAGCATGTGGATGACCTGGTCTTTTACATGGCCCTGGGTGCGGTGATCGGCGGGCGGGTCGGCTATGTGCTGTTCTACAACTTTGCCGCCTTTGTGCAGAACCCGCTGGTACTGTTGCAGGTCTGGAGTGGCGGGATGTCCTTCCACGGCGGTCTGCTGGGGGTGATGCTGGCGCTGTGGCTATTCAATCGCAAACATAAGCTGGGTTACTGGCGCACCGCCGATTTTCTTGCCCCACTGGTGGCCATTGGCCTGGGTGCCGGGCGGCTGGGAAATTTCATTAACGGCGAGTTGTGGGGCAAAGTGACCGATGTCCCCTGGGGCATGGTGTTCCCCCATGTGGGGCCGGAAGCGCGTCATGCCTCGATGCTGTATCAGTTCTTCCTCGAAGGGGTGGTGCTGTTTGTCATCCTGTGGTGGTTCTCCAGCAAACCGCGCCCGCTGTATGCGGTTTCCGGCCTGTTCTGCCTGAGTTATGGGCTGTTCCGCTTCCTGGTGGAGTTCGTGCGTGAACCGGATGTACACATCGGCTACCTGGCCTTCGGCTGGTTCACCATGGGCCAGGCCCTGACCCTGCCGATGATGGGCGGCGGGCTGTTGCTGCTGTGGCTGGCCTACCGCAGGCCGCAGGCGGCAAAAGCGCGGGCCTGAGTGATGCGTTACCTCGGCCAGGGATTGCTGGGATGTCTGTTGTTGCTGTCGGCCCTTGCCACACCGGCCAGCCCGCAGCTCAATTTCCTCAGTGTGGGCTGGACCCCGGCCGGGGAGCGCTGGCAGAGCTGGGAAACCCCGCATTTTCGCATCCATGCCCTGGCGCGCCACCAGCACCGGGTGGCGCATCTGGCCGCCGAGACCGAGCGGGCCCACCAGGCGCTGGCCCCGGCGCTGCAATGGCAGCCGCGCGCCAAGACCGAGCAGGTACTCGGCGATGACCACGACCTGGCCAACGGCTGGGCCAGCGCCTTGCCTTGTGCCCAATCCCGTCCCTATCTCTCTCCGCCGGATCGTTTCTGACCGATAATGGCCAGCTGCAAGGGCCGCCGAGTTTCAGTGCGGACAGGCAGGCGGTATTGTTCAGTGCCGATTACGAGGGTTATTTTGATCGCTATCGGATGGCTCTGGCGGATCGGCAGATCGAACGTATTCAGCGCAGCGACAGCGCCGCCTTTAGCCCGGTGCAGGATCACGATGGAGTGCCCTGGTGCCAGCGCTACAGCCAGCGCGGATATGACCTCTATGGCCTGGAGACCATCCAGCCGGAGGCGGCCCCGCCGCGCCGCCCGGCCTATGCCCCGACCACACTGCCCGAGCCGTCTGTGTTCGAGGCGATAGGGGATTATTCACCCTGGTCCACGCTGCGCCCGTACTGGTGGTTGCCGGTGTTTTGCGCCACCGCCGACACCTGGCCGATCGGCGCGCAAACCAGCGGGCAGGATGCCTTGGCCGGTACCAACACCAGGTGCTGCTGGGCTGGGATGGGCTGAGCGCCTCGCCGCTGGGTGGCGAGCAGCCGGTGACGGCGATGTTCGGGCGCAACCGCTATCCGCTGCGTGGCGAGCAGGTTGGGCTATCGCATGCTGCTGCCACTGGATCTTGCGTGGCCCGTGGCCTGGACGATGAGCTGGGCGGGAATCGCTACTGGCTGCGTCTGGGCCTGACTTTTTAGCCATGCCGGCAGCAGCCGGATTATGCTATGATTTTGCATCATTTTTTTCGATACCAGTCCCCCAGGGATCTGACGAGGTAATCATGCAGCAGTATCTGGATCTCATGCAGCATGTGCTGGCGCACGGCACCGATAAATCCGATCGTACCGGCACCGGCACCCGCAGTGTGTTTGGTTATCAAATGCGCTTCAACCTGGCCGAAGGTTTCCCGCTGGTGACCACCAAAAAGCTGCACCTGCGTTCCATCATCCATGAGTTATTGTGGTTCTTGCGTGGCGACACCAATATCGCCTACCTGAAGGAAAACGGGGTCAGCATCTGGGATGAATGGGCGGACGAGCAGGGGGAGCTGGGGCCGGTCTATGGTTCTCAGTGGCGTTCCTGGCCGACCCCGGATGGCGGGCACATTGATCAGATCAGCCAGGTGATCCAGCAGATCAAACAGAATCCGGATTCGCGCCGACTGATCGTCTCGGCCTGGAATGTGGCCGAGGTCGAACACATGGCCCTGCCGCCCTGTCATGCCTTCTTCCAGTTCTACGTGGCCGATGGCAAGCTCTCCTGCCAGCTCTATCAGCGCTCGGCGGATATTTTTCTCGGGGTGCCCTTCAATATTGCCTCCTATGCCCTGCTGACCATGATGGTGGCCCAGGTCTGCGAGCTGCAGCTGGGGGATTTTGTTCATACCCTGGGCGATGCGCATCTTTACAGTAATCATCTGGAACAGACCCGCCTGCAGCTGAGTCGCCAGCCCTATCCGCTGCCGACGATGCGGATCAATCCGCAAGTGAAGGATATCTTTGCCTTCCGCTTCGAGGATTTTGAGCTCTGCGATTACCGGTTCCATCCCCACATCAAGGCAGCGGTTGCGGTATGAATCCCTCCACTTTCCTCGGTATGCTGGGTGGGATCGCCCTGATCGTGCTGGCGATCGTGATGACCGCCAGCGATGTGAATGCCTTCTGGAATTTGCCGGGCCTGGCGGTGGTGCTGGGCGGCACCATCGCCGCGACCCTGCTGGCCTATCCACTGCGCGAGGTGCTACGGGTGTTCGGCACCTTTATCGTGGTGTTGCGCACTGAACGCATGTATACCGAGGCCGATCAAAAGGAACTGGTGGAAGTGGCCAGACACTGGTTCCAGGGAGACCTGGCGGCGATCGAAAATCGCCTCGACACCATTCGCAATCCCTTCCTGCGCAATGGGGTGCAAATGATTATCGATGATATCCCCCACGAGGATATCGCCGAGATGCTGCAATGGCGCATCGCCAAGCTGCGCGCCACCGAGGCCGCCGAGGCGCAGATCTACCGCACCATGGGGATTTTTGCCCCGGCCTTTGGCATGCTCGGCACCCTGATCGGCCTGATCAACATGCTGCATGGCATGGAGGGTAGCGATTTTGAACGCATCGGCATGAACATGGCGCTGGCGATGATCACCACCCTCTACGGGGTGGTGCTGTCCAACCTGCTGTTCAAGCCGATTGCGATCAAGCTGGAGCGGCGCACCGAGCAGCGGGTGATCCTGATGAACATGATCGCCGAGGGCCTGTTGCTGATGGCCCGCGGTAGCAGTCCGGCCCATATCCGCGAGTTCCTGCGTACCTTCCTGGCCCAGTACGAAGATGAACTCTACATGCCGGTGAAGAAGGCGCCGTCGCAGAACAAGACGGCGCAGCCCTGATGAACGAGGAATCCCTGCGCGAGACCAGCCGGCGTGAAACCGCGCTGCTGCGCGAATCGGCCCGCGGCGGCATGTTGCGTCGCCTGGGTGGTGCGGCCCAGCTGAACCGCGAGGACAGTACCCGCGACAAGGGTGAAGATGCCTGGTTGATGACCTATCTGGATCTGATCACCCTGTTGCTGGTGTTGTTTGTGCTGCTGCTGGCCTATTCCGATCGTGGCAGCGATGCCTTTGCCCAGATTACCCATGCGATGGGTGAGGCGACCCGCCAGGGGGATCAGCTGATCCAGCCTATCCCCATGGCACCAGCCCCGGGCCAGCCGATTCCACAGCAGCTGGAGCAGCCGGGTGAACCCGCGCCGGGATCGGATAGGGAACGGAGATCCGATGCGGTACTGGAGGGGATGCAGCAGGATTTGCTGTCCCAGTTTGCCGAGGCCGGGATGGGGGCTGGGATCGAGGTGATGCTGCGCCAGGACCAGCTGGATATTCAGCTCAGTGAGCAAATCCTGTTTGCCAGTGGTGAGGCGCGCCTGCGCCCCGAGGCCTCGCGGGCGCTCAGTCCGATTGCCAATGTCTTGCGTCTGCAGCCCTATGACCTGACCGTGGAAGGGCATACCGACAATATCCCCATCGCCACCGAGCAGTTTCCCTCCAACTGGGAGCTGTCCGCCTCGCGCGCCAGCTACGTGGTGCGCTTTTTGATCCAGCAGGGCATCAATGCCGAGCGACTGCGCGCGGTGGGCTATGCCGACACCCGACCGATTGGCGATAATCTCAGTGCCGAAGGGCGCGCCAAGAACCGCCGTGTCACCCTGATCATCCACCAGCAACAGCAACAGGATCCCCCATGAGTCCGCGTATCGCCCTGATCGCCGCGATGGCCGATGACCGTGCGATTGGTATCGACAATCGCCTGCCCTGGAAACTGCCCGCCGACATGCAGTGGTTTCGCAGCCATACCCTGGGCAAGCCGGTGATCATGGGGCGCAAAACCTATGATTCCTTTGGTGGGCGCAGCCTGCCAGATCGGCTGAATATCGTGATTACCCGTGACCCCGACTACCAGGCCGAGGGGGCGGTGGTGGTGCACGATATCGAGGCGGCGCTGGCGGCTGCGGGTGAGGTGGAGGAGCTGATGATCATCGGCGGCGAGTCTTTTTATCGCCAGATGCTGCCGCGCGCCGATCGTTTTTATCTGACCCTGGTACATGGGCGCTTTGAGGCCGATGCCTGGTTCCCGTCGTTTGAGATGGCCGAGTGGCGCGAGCTGAGCCGTGAGGAGCATCCGGCGGATGAAAAAAATCCCCACGCCTGCAGTTTTCTGATCCTGGAGCGCGACTAGTCGACCTGGGCGACTTGGCTGTGGCGAGCCATTGCTTTGGCAAGGGAATTTGTAACTACTTGCCCCCTATTTCATCTGTGTATTTGTAGGGTGTGGTGAGGGTCGAACCGCACCGTGACTGTTTAACATCGGTGCGGTTCGCCAGCTCACCACACCCTACTATGTCATTTAGCTAACTACTCAGCCCCTGCTGTGATGACTCTCGCCAAGAACGCCAAGAGAACAAGGGCGTTGGTTCGATATCGCCGCTTCAAATGGCTAGCCATGATGTCTACAAGTCAAATACCCTCCATGGACATAATCAGTACGCTGCCTCCTGGCGTACTGAAATACCGTCCATCCGTGGACATATGGCTACCGGCTTCCTGCCTTATGTTCATGGATGAACGGTATGTCACGGGCGCAGGGATGCGCAGGAGTGACCAAGCCAAATACCGTCCATCCGTGGACATATGGCTACCGGCTTCCTGCCTCCCGCCAAATA
>JACUTZ010000198.1 GCA_014859545.1 Gammaproteobacteria bacterium | reverse complement strand
GACAACAAAGGCCATTTTACCGCAGAGACGCAGAGGCGCGGAGGTGTTCAAGGATATATTTGCACAAACAGGCTTGCCCCTACATGGTCGTTCATCCCTGGGATAGCCCCTTATCGAGACATCCAACAAACCTTTGAGATGCGGTTTTACCTTTAATCCTCTGCGCCTCTGCGCCTCTGCGGTGATATCTTTTTCAAGAGGACGAGTAGATACAATGTTTGAAACCATGCACCGGGGTTCATTACCATTCCGCCCGGGCATCCCCTCTGCATTCTTTGCGCCTGAGCGATATGTTCCAGGCATCGCCAACCGGCTACGTCCTGTAGTCGTCTGCGGTAAAATAATCTACCAATCGGCCCAGATTGGTATACAGCCATCGGGCAGCGGTTCAAGTTTGCCCAGCATCACCCAGGGATTCTCCGGGCCATGAAAATCGGAGCCGGCGGAGGCCTTGAGGCCAAAATGCCGGGCCAGTTGGGCCATGCTGAAATTATCTCCCCGGCTATGGCTGCCGGAGACCACTTCCAGCCCCTCACCGCCCAGTGCGGCGAACTCGCCGATCAGCTTGCGTCGGCGAGTGGCTGTCATAGTATAGCGGGCTGGGTGGGCGATCACCGCCTGCCCACCTGCCCCATGGATCCAAGCCAGGGTCTCTTCCAGGCTGGCCCAGTCACCCGGCACATAGCCGGGCTTATTGGGCTTGAGAAAGGACTTGAACACATCCCGCACCGTTTTGGCATGACCCTGGGCCACCAGGAAGTGCGCAAAATGGGTGCGACTGATGATTCGCCCCTTGGCCAGTTGCGAGGCGGCCTCCCAGCCCCCATGAATACCATGCTTGGCCAGACGGCGGCCCATCTCCTCGGCGCGCCAGTTCCGGTATTCGCGGATCCTGGCCAGGCCGGCCTGAAGTGGGGAACTCTCGGGGTCGATGTTCAGTCCGACCACGTGGATGGTCTGCTTTTGCCAGCTGACCGAGATCTCCACCCCGGCCACCAGACTGATCCCCACCTTGTCGGCGGCCTCGCGGGCCTCGGCGATGCCGCCGGTTTCGTCGTGATCGGTCAGGGCCAGCACCTCGACCCCGGCACTGGCGGCAAGCTGTACCAGCGCGCTCGGGCTAAGGGTGCCGTCGGAGGCCAGGGAGTGGCTGTGCAGGTCGTAGTGCTTGTTCATAGGGGCGGCATTGTAGCCGATTCTCGGTCGCATCGCTGCCAAATTCACCGCCAGCTATGATAGATTGGCTGCCTTTACACGCATAACTTCGGAGTTTGCCTTGTTTTACGCCATCATCAGCGAGGATGTCGCCAATAGCCTGCCGCTGCGCCAAAGCGCACGTCCCGCCCACATTGCACGCTTGCAACAACTGAAGGAACAGGGCCGTTTGTTACTGGCCGGCCCACACCCGGCCATCGATTGCGATGATCCCGGTGATGCCGGTTTCTGCGGCAGCCTGGTCGTGGCCGAGTTCCCTTCACTGGAAGCGGCCCAGGCCTGGGCCGATGCCGATCCCTATGTGACCGCCGGGGTGTATGCCCGCGTCAGCGTTAAACCATTCAAAAAGGTCTTACCATGAGTGCCAGCCGTATCGAACAGATCCGTAGCCGGATCGAAACCGCCTTTGCCCCGATCTCGCTGGAGATCATCGATGAAAGCCACAAGCATGCCGGTCATGCCAGCGCCAAGGGCGGTGGGCATTTCATTGTGCAGATCGTCAGCGATGCCTTTGCCGACAAGAGTACCATCCAGCGCCATCGCATGGTCTACGAGGCGATGGGCGAGCTGATGCAACACGAGGTGCATGCCCTGAGCATCCAGGCCAAAACACCGCAAGAATCCTGAATTTACCCATAAGGAAATCACCATGTCACGATTGACCCGTATTGCCCTGCCCCTGTTTGCCGTCATCGGCCTGGGCCTCTCCAGCCTGGCCCTGGCCAATAGCCCGGTACTGGCGACCGTCAACGGCAAGACCATCACCCAGCAGGATTATGATCGCTTCATTCAGGAAAATGCCGCCGATGCCAACGCACCGCGCAATGAAGTCATCAACGAATTGATCACCCGCGAATTACTGAGCCAGGACGCAGCACGTCAAGGCTTGGAAAAGCGCAAGGACGTGCAGGATGCCATCGCGGCGGCACGCCGCGACGTGATCCTCGGCGCAGCCCTGGCCGAGGCGGTGGGCAAGCCGCCGATCAGCGATGCGGAACTGCGCAAGCTCTATAACGAGGAAGTGGCCAAACTCAACCCCCAGGACGTCAAGGCCAGCCAGATCGTCGTTGCCGACCAACAGACCGCCGAGCGCATCATCACCGAACTGGATATGGGTGGTAATTTTGCCGAGATCGCCAAAAAACAATCCATCGATAACAGCGCCGAACAAGGTGGTGAGTTGGGCTGGCTGGATTCCCAGTCCGAATTTGCCCGCGCCATCCTCAGCCTGGGCCTGGAAAAGGGCAAGTACAACAACACCCCGGTGCAATCCCAGATCGGCTGGCACATCGTGCGCCTGGATGACATCCGCAAGGGCACCCCGCCCCCCTTCGAGGCCGTACGCCCACAACTGGTGCAGATTATCGAACGCCAGCGCCTGAACAGCTACCTGCTCAAGCTGCGTGACGGGGCGAAGATTGAAGTCAGTAATTAAGGGGCAAGGG
>JACUTZ010000049.1 GCA_014859545.1 Gammaproteobacteria bacterium | reverse complement strand
CCCTTGCTCCCTTGCCCCTCATTCCCCTCTGGCGATCATCGCCTCGGAGCGGAACCAGTTCAGCTTGTCGTGCAGTTTGACCACATTGCCGACGATGATCAGGGTAGGCGGCTTGATCTCTTCGCTGGCGATGCGCTGCGGCATATCGCCCAGGGTGCCGGTAAAGACCCGCTGGCGCGGGGTGGTGGCCTGCTGCACCAGGGCGATCGGCAGATCCGCCGGCAGGCCGTGTTCCATCAGTTTCTCGCAGATCACCGGCAGGCCCTTGAGCCCCATGTAGAACACGATGGTCTGTTGTGGCTGGGCCAGGCCCTTCCAGTTCAGGTTCATCGAGCCGTCTTTCAAATGCCCAGTGACGAATACCACCGACTGGGAATAATCGCGATGGGTGAGTGGGATCCCCGCATAGGCCGAGCTGCCCAGCGCGGCGGTAATCCCGGGCACCACCTGGAAGTTGACCCCATTGGCGGTGAGGGTCTCGATCTCCTCGCCACCACGGCCAAACACGAAGGGGTCGCCGCCCTTGAGACGACACACCCGTTTGCCCTGCTTGGCCAGATCCACCAGTAATTGATTGATCTGGTCCTGCGGCACCGAATGGTTGTCACGCTCCTTGCCCACGTAGATACGGTGGGCATCGCGACGGGTCAGCTCCAGTACTTCTTTTGAGATCAGCCGGTCGTGCACGATCACATCCGCCTGCTGCATCAGGCGCAGCGCGCGGAAGGTCAGCAGATCCGGGTCACCGGGACCACCGCCGATCAGATAGACCTCGCCCACCGGCCCATTGTCAGCGGTGGCGATCGCCTCGCCCAGGGCCGCACGGGCACCATCTTCGTTGCCGGAAAATACCATCTCGGCGATACGCCCCTGCAGGACCTCTTCCCAGAACTTGCGTCGGGCATTGACGTTATCGAAGCGGGCCTTGACCTTGTCGCGAAAACTCTCCACCAGTTCGGCCAGGCGCCCGTAGGCCGCCGGAATCGCCGACTCCAGGCGGGCGCGCAGCAGCCGCGCCAACACCGGCGAGGAGCCACCAGTGGAGACGGCGATCTGCACCGGCGAGCGATCGATAATCGAGGGCACAATAAAACTGCATAGCTCCGGGTTATCCACCACATTGACCGGCAATTGGCGTGCATGCGCCAGCTCGGAAACCCGACGATTGACCGCCTCCTGATCGGTGGCGGCGATCACCAGTGCCATGCCATCCAGGTCGGTCTCGTAAAACTCGCCCTGCCGATAGTGGATCTGGCCCTGTTCCAACATCTCCTTGAGCGGACCACCCAGCACCGGGCTGACAATATGGATTTCGGCCCCAGCCTGTTGTAATAACACTGCCTTGCGTGCAGCAACCTCGCCGGCGCCGACAATCAGCCCCTTGCGTCCGCGTAAATTCATGAAAATAGGGAGAAATTCCATCGTATCAAACACTCGCATCGGGGCCAAAAAGGGCTGTATTCTACTCAATATGTGTTCCGGAACACAGTTTTATCCGGAACTGGATTGTGGATATGGGGGCTTTGGGACTTCAAACAAGCGCATTTGGTGATATAGTTAATTTCATACGGACCAGCTAGGAATCGGTCGGTGTGGTGATAATATCGTTGTAAGCAATTCCTTAACGGATCGGAATTGCACAGGACAACACACTAAAAATACCAGAGGTGCACCATGAGGAGTCTGTTCACATCCGCAATAGCCATGTTCGGCCTGTTATTTATCAGCCAGTCGGCAATGTCGACCGAGTTCATCAACCGGGCCGTATTCCCCAAGGTACAGACCATCGAGATCGATGATCTGTACAACAACCGCGACAACTATCTCATCGTCGACGTGCGCAGCAGCTATGAGTACGAGACCCTGCACATCAAGGATGCGATACACATCAATATGGATGAGGGTGACTTCATCGCCAACATCCAGGCACTGCGTGCCCAGGACGCCCGCCCCATCGTGTTCTACTGCAATGGCCACACCTGCCGCAAGGCCTACCAGGCCTGCCAGCGTGCGGATGACTATGGCGTCAATGATACCATTGCCTTCGATGCCGGTGTATTCGACTGGACCCGCAACCACCCCGACCAGGCAGTACTGCTGGGACAAAGCCCGGTAGATCCAAGCCGCTTGATCTCCAATGAAAAAATCCAGCAGCACATGCTCGACCCAGAGGAGTTCGCCCGTCGGGTTGGTCCCAACAGCATCGTGCTGGATATCCGCGACAGCTTCCAGAAGGAAGGGATCAATCTGTTTCCGATGTACCAGCGTTCGGTGCCAATGGACAACCAACGCATCGCCGCCTTTGTGCAACGGGCCAAGGATGAAAACAAGACCCTGTTGATTTATGACGCGGTCGGTCGTCAAGTCAGCTGGCTGCAGTACTTCCTGGAGGCGGAAAACGTGCCCAGCTACTATTTTATGCGCGGTGGCGCACGGGCCTTCCTGGAGTTTAACGGAAGCTAGCAGCAATCCATAAAAAGGCGCGTCGCGGTGATGTGGAGTTACCGCTACGCGCCTTTTTTGTTTCTGTGTTGCTGAGGTTCAGCTTGTCGGCAGCAGCCGGTCCAGCCCACCCATGTAAGGCTGCAGGACCTCGGGAATCAATACCGAACCATCGGCCTGTTGATAGTTTTCCAGGATCGCCACCAGGGTACGCCCCACCGCCAGCCCGGAACCGTTCAGGGTATGCAACAACTCGGGCTTGCGGGTCTTGGGATTGCGCCAGCGCGCCTGCATACGGCGCGCCTGAAAATCACGGAAGTTGGAACAGGAGGAGATCTCGCGGTACTTGCCCTGCCCCGGTAGCCAAACTTCCAGGTCATAGGTCTTGCAGGCCGAGAAACCCATATCACCGGTACACAACAACATGCTGCGGTACGGCAGCCCCAGCCCTTGCAGGATCACCTCGGCATGGCCGGTGAGTGCCTCCAAGGCCGCGTCCGATTCCTCCGGTCGCACCATCTGCACCAGCTCCACCTTTTCAAACTGGTGCTGGCGGATCATCCCGCGAGTGTCCTTGCCGTAGGAGCCGGCCTCACTGCGAAAACACGGGGTATGGGCGGTATAGCGCAGCGGCAGGCGTTCAGCCTCGATAATGGTATCGCGCACCATGTTGGTGACTGGCACCTCGGCGGTGGGGATCAGGTAATAGGCCTGCTCCCCCTGCAACATGAACAGCTCTTCGGCAAACTTGGGTAGCTGGCCGGTGCCACGCAGCGAATCGGCATTGACCAGGTAAGGCACATAGGTCTCGGTATAGCCATGCTCAGCGCAATGGGTGTTGAGCATATACTGGATCAGGGCCCGGTGCAGGCGCGCCAGCGGACCGCTCAGCACCGCAAAGCGCGAACCGGTCAGCTTGGCGGCAGTATCAAAGTCCAACCCCAGGCGCTGACCCAGGTCCACATGATCCAGCGGTTCAAAATCAAATTCAGGCGGTGTGCCCCAGCGATGCAGCTCCTGATTGTCCTCCTCGCCCTTGCCCTCGGGCACGCTGGCATCGGGCAGATTGGGTATCCCCATCAGGATCGCCTGCAGTTCTTCCTGCAGAGCTGCCAGACGCATCTCGGCGGCCTTGAGCTCATCCCCCAGGCTGGCTACCGCATCCAGCAGGGGCTGGACATCCTCACCCTTGGCCTTGGCCTGGCCGATCGCCTTGGAGCGGCTATTACGTTCCTGCTGCAGGTTCTGGGTCTGCACCTGTAGGGCCTTGCGTTCACGCTCCAGCGCACTGATCGCCGCCACGTCCAGTTCGAAACCACGGCGGGCCAATTGCTGAGCGGTCTGTTCGATATCGTTACGAAATAACTGAGGGTCGAGCATCAATAAATCCTTGGATAGTGGTTTATTCGTTGATCAGGGCGGTCCAGCTCAGCATGTGGCCGGGCTTGATGTCTACCTGCAGGTGTTCCATGGTGGCCTCGGCCTTGTGCGGTTCATCAAAAAATTCCACCACCAGTGGCAGGTCCAACGACAGATCCAGCAACTTGCCGGTATGCAGCTCACCGCCCGGACCAAAGCCGGCGATGCCCCGAAACACCGTCACCCCGCGCACATGTTCCCAGTCATGCAGGCGCTTGAGCAGATTATTCAGCTGCGCCTCACCCTCGCTCAGATACAGGCGTACCACGGTGACCTGTTTGTGATTCATAGCTGCCTCCCGGCGATGACCCCGCCCCAGGCCGCCAGCAGGCAGAGCAGCACACTGAGCAGGATGTTCAGTAACGCCTTGCCGAACTCACCGCCCTCCAGCAGCTTGAGGGTTTCGATCGAAAAGGTGGAAAAGGTGGTAAAGGATCCCAGCAGGCCGATCATCAACAGGGCACGCCATTCTGGTGCCGCTGCGCTGCGCTCCACCAGCAACACGAACAGCAGGCCCATGATCAGCGAGCCCAGTACATTGATAAACAGGGTGCCATAGGGAAAGTCCCGCCCCAGCAGGGCATACACCCCATTAGACATCCAGAAACGCAGCAAGGCGCCAATCGCACCACCACCGCCAATGGCAAGGGTCTGCAGCATCAGAAATATCCGTATGGGCTGTACATGCGGGCATTTTACCCCAACTGGAACCATGCATGTATGGAAAAAACCGCATTCACCGCAAAGGACGCAGAGGACGCAAAGAAAAAAGCTCTGCAGTGAAATTCCAGACAGTGTGCGTCGATGTAGGCTGTGGCATGGAGTCAAAAACTGGCCGCTACTGGCCCACACCTAAGCTCCATTTGCGTCCTTTGCGTCCTTTGCGGTGAACTATTTTTTATTTTTCAAAGCCGCCGCATCCAACTGACGAAGATGGGCAAGTTTTTCGGCGATCTTTTGTTCCAGGCCGCGTGGCACCGGCTGATAATAGCGGCGTGGAGTCATGGTCTCGGGGAAGTAATTTTCACCGGCGGCATAGGCGTCCGGTTCGTCATGGGCATAGCGGTAGGCGTGCCCGTAACCCAGTTCCTTCATCAGCTTGGTCGGGGCATTGCGCAAATGTACCGGCACCTCATCGGAAGACCCACTGCGGACCTCCGCCAGTACCGTATTCCAAGCAGTGTAGACCGCATTGCTCTTGGCCGCACAGGCCATGTAGACGATCGCCTGGGCGATCGCCAGCTCGCCCTCGGGGCTGCCCAGGCGCTCCTGTACATCCCAGGCATTCAGGGCCAGTTGCAGTGCGCGCGGGTCGGCATTACCAATATCCTCGCTGGCCATACGCACCACCCGGCGCGCCACGTATAACGGATCGACGCCGCCGTCGATCATCCGCGCAAACCAGTATAGCGAGGCATCCGGATCGGAGCCGCGCACCGATTTGTGCAGCGCCGAGATTTGATCGTAAAAGGCCTCGCCCCCCTTGTCGAAACGGCGCAAGCCATCGCTCAGGATCGCATCCAAGACTTGTGCGTCGATGATCTCCTGACCCGCCTGCTGATGGGCAAAGTCCGCCGCCACCTCCAACAGGTTCAAGGCCCGGCGCGCATCCCCATCGGCAACCTGGGCGATGCGCTTGCGCAGACTTTCATCCAGCACCAGCGGGCGATCGGCCAGACCGCGGGGGTCTTGCAGCGCGGCGGCGAGGATCTCGTCGATGGCCTCGCTATCCAGGGCCTGCAAGACATAGACCCGTGCCCGCGAGAGCAAGGCGTTGTTCAGTTCAAAGGAGGGATTTTCGGTGGTGGCACCGATGAAGGTAAAGGTGCCATCCTCGATGTGTGGCAGGAAGGCATCCTGCTGGGCCTTGTTGAAGCGGTGCACCTCGTCGACAAACAACACCGTGCCCTGCCCCATGCTCCGCGCCTGGCGTGCCTGCTCCACCGCAGCGCGGATTTCCTTGACCCCGCTCAATACCGCCGAGAGGCTGATAAAACGCGCATCGGCCTGGCTGGCGATCATCCGCGAGAGGGTGGTCTTGCCGGTGCCGGGTGGGCCCCAGAAGATCATCGAATGCAGTTGCCCGGATTCCACCGCCTGGCGCAGCGGCTTGCCTGGGGCCAGCAGGTGACGCTGACCATAAAATTCATCCAGATTGCGCGGGCGCATGCGATCGGCCAGCGGCCGCATCGGGCTGGGTGCCGAGCCCTGTGGCAACTGGTCCTCGCTAAACAGATCCGCCACCGGGATCAGCGCTCGCCGATCACATCCACGCCGGGCGGCGGGGTGAAACGAAAGGCCTCCTCGCTGAGTGCCGGATTGCGTTCTACCGTTTCAAACAGCAGGCGGGTGGTCTGACCAAAGCCATCGACCATTTCCATCGCGCGCAGGGTGCGGTCTTCGATGGCCAGTCGGACGAAATCGAAGTTGCTGTCCCGATCCCTTGGGGTCAATTCCAACCAGTAAAATCCCTCGTGCAGGCCCAGCTCCTCGATGCTGAAATTCTCTTCCAGGGGATCGCCGGCAGTCATCAGCAAGGCCGGGGCACCACTCAGCGCCTCGGTCTGGGGACGCACCGTGACCTGTTCCAGATCGCGGTCATACATCCATACCCGCTGGCCATCGGCCACGTAGAGCTGGTCGTAGGGATTCACATAGTGCAGACGAAACCGGCCGGGACGAGACAACCACAGGCGGCCATGACTTTGCTCGACCAGCTCACCGCGCGCATCGTGCAGGGTTTGCACAAAACCCGCCTCCATACTGCTCAGATCCTTGAGGAATGCTTCCAGGCGCTGCTGGCCTTCGGCGGCCTGTAGCGGAGTGAACAACAGCGCAAGCAGCAGTAACAGAAGCACATGGCCAAGCGGCTTGATAGGCATGATTGATTAATCCTTTTTACTCGCCGGGGCCAAAACCTCGCGCGAGCCATTGGGTTGCAGGGGGCTGACCACACCGGCCGCCTCCATGTCTTCGACCATGCGGGCGGCGCGGTTGTAGCCAATCTTGAGCCGACGCTGGATCCCGGAGACCGAGGCACGGCGCGAATCCAGCACAATCTGCACCGCCTCGTCGTAGAGCGGATCGCTCTCGGCCTCGCTACCGCCACCATCGGTATCACCGGGGAACAGCGGCCCAGTGGCCTCTTCCATGCCGTTGATGATCTCATCCAGGTAGTCCGGTTCACCGCGCTTTTTCAGGTCATCGACCACATGGTGTACCTCGTGGTCATCGACAAAGGCACCGTGTACACGCACCGGGATCCCATGCCCTGGTGGCAGATAAAGCATATCGCCATGGCCCAGCAAGGCCTCGGCCCCCATCTGATCCAGAATGGTGCGCGAGTCGATGCGTGAGGACACCTGGAAGGCAATGCGGGTCGGGATATTCGCCTTGATCAGACCGGTCAGGACATCCACCGAGGGTCGCTGGGTGGCCAGGATCAAATGAATGCCGGCGGCACGGGCCTTTTGGGCAAGACGGGCGATCAATTCCTCGACCTTCTTGCCCACCACCATCATCATATCGGCCAACTCATCCACTACGACCACGATGAACGGCAGCGGTTCCAGTTCCGGGCGCTGTGCCTCCAGTTCCGGGGCATCGGGCACCAGCGGCACCCAGATGGGGTCCTTGAGCGGCTCCTTGGCCTCGATGGCATCGCGCACCTTCTTGTTGAAGCCGGCGATGTTGCGCACCCCCATCGCCGCCATCAGCTTGTAGCGCCGCTCCATCTCGGCCACGCACCAGCGCAACGCATTGGCGGCATCCTTCATGTCGGTGACTACCGGCGCCAGCAGATGCGGGATGCCATCGTAGATCGACAGCTCCAGCATCTTGGGGTCGACCATGATGAAGCGTACTTCCTTGGCGGTGGCGTTGTAGAGAATGCTGAGGATCATCGCATTGACCGCCACCGACTTGCCCGAGCCAGTGGTACCGGCCACCAGCAGGTGCGGCATCTTGGCCAGGTCGGCGACCACCGCCTCGCCACCGATGTCCTTGCCCAGCGCCAGGGTCAGTGGCGACTTGGCATGTTCGTATTCGGGTGAGCGCAGGATCTCGGAGAAATAGACGATCTCGCGATGCTCGTTGGGGATCTCCAGGCCGATAGTGGTCTTGCCCGGGATCACCTCCACCACCCGCACACTGGCAGTGCGCAGGGCACGGGCCAGGTCCTTGGACAGATTGACGATCTGGTTGACCTTGACCCCGGCGGCCGGTTGCAACTCGAAACGGGTGATCACCGGGCCGGGATGCACCGCCTCCACCACCACCTCGATGCCAAAGTCCTGCAGTTTGAGTTCGACCATGCGCGACATGGCCTCAAGCGACTCCTTGGAAATGATGTGCTTGGGCGGCTTGGGATCATCCAGCAGTGACAGCGGTGGCAGGGTGCCATCCAGTTCCGGGGCAAACAGTGGCACCTGTTTTTCCTTTTGCTCGCGCACACTGGGCGTACGCGGCGCATGGATCACCGGCTCGATGCGCGGCGGGCTGCGCTTTTCCGCTTTCTTGCTTTCGCTGACAAAGGTCTTTTCACGCGCGCTGCGGGCACGACGAGCGATAATCGCCTCGTGCAGCATTTGCCAGCGCCAATGCAGCCAGTCGAGCAGTGCCAGGGTGCGCGAGCCGGTGATATCCATCAGCCAGAACCAGGACAGGCCGGTGAACAGGGTCACCCCGGTGAAAAACAGCGCCAGCAGGAACAGCGTTGCCCCCAGAAAGCTGAAACCGGCGACAAACAGGCTGGCCACCGCCTCACCGAGCACCCCACCACTATTGAGCGGCAGACTCGCGCCATTGTAAAAATGCAGATAGGCCAACGCGGCGCCGGCAGCCATGGTCAGCACAAAACCCAGGCCACGCAGGCTCAGGTGAATCGCGTAACTGCCTTCCAGCTCGTCCCGACGTTCCCGATACAAGATCCAGGCCCCGTAGGCGATCATCACCGGAAACAGATAGGCCATCAGGCCGAACATGTAGAGGAACACATCCGCAAACCAAGCACCGGCCATGCCGCCCCAATTAAGCGCCTGAGCATGCATCCCGGTATGGGACCAGCCTGGATCCTGTGGGTGGTAACTAAGCAGGGATAACAGCAGAAACAGCGCCACGGTACCGATCAGGATCAGCGCGCCCTCGCGCAGGCCACGATGCAGGTGGCTACCCACCGCAAATTGCTTGTCCTTTTTCTGTGATGCCTGTGCCAAGAACTTAACCTTCGAAATCAAATAGACGAAATAACATACTGTACAATATGTATTTTTTTCTAATCCATCAAGTACACTGCGAAGCCATCAGACGGGCCGGATATTACTTCAGTGCCGGATGAACCAACTGTCCCGCCGCCAGGTTCACCCCGGCCCGAAGTGCCGGGTCATCCTGCCAATCACCACCTGCCAGACGACTGACATAGGGGATCAGCGCCGCCGACAGGGCCTGCGAGGCGGTGCGGGGCACCGCCCCTGGCATATTGGTGACACCGAAGTGGGTCACCCCCTCCCAGACATAGGTCGGTGCCGCATAGCTGGTCGGGCGGGTGGTTTCGATACAACCGCCCTGGTCCACCGAAATATCAATAATCACACTGCCTGGCTGCATCCGCCGCACCTGTTCGGCCGAGACCAGATGCGGGGCGCGTGCGCCAGGGATCAGCACCGCCCCGATCAGTAAATCGGCACTCAACACCGCCTGCTCCAGCTCCTGACCAAAGGGATAGAGCGCGGTCACATTCGCCCCCAAGCCGTGCATCCTGGCCAGTTTGGCCTGGTTGCGATCGAATACCGTAACCCTGGCACCCAGCGCCGCCGCCAGATGGGCCGCATTGCTACCGGCCACCCCGGCACCGATCACCACCACATGACCGCGCTCGGCGGCAGGCAGGCCACCCAGCAGCAGGCCTCGTCCACCCTGGGGATGATGCAGTAACTGGGCGCCGATCTGCACCGCCACCCGCCCGGCGATATCCGACATCGGTGCCAATAGTGGCAACTGCTCACCCTCGGCGACGGTTTCAAAACCAATCGCCGTCAGACCAATCGCCAGCAGGGCCTGCTGCAGGGCCGGTTCGGCGGCCAGATGCAGATAGCAAAACAGCAGGTGATCGGCACGCAGCCGATGCAGCTCCTCGGCCTGGGGTTCCTTGACCTTGACGATTAGCTCCGCCTGGGCATACAGCTTATCGGCATCGGCGATGATCGCTGCCCCGGCTGCCTGGTAGTCGGCATCGCTGTAGCCACTAAGTCGCCCCGCCTCGCGCTCGATCAAGAGCTGATGTCCCTGCCCGACCAGTTCGGCCACCGCAGCAGGCACCAAACCAACCCGCCCCTCCAGGATTTTCAGCTCACGCGGCACAGCAATACGCATAATGACTCCTTTACCCCTAGTGGCACATTTCGTACTATTGGCGGCTGGCGCGGGGCTTGTACCGGCGTCCCGCTACCACCACCTCTAGCTGCCTGAATCTGAGTCTCGCAGTCTATCACACGGAGTATATTCATGAGCGAAACCAAACACTGCCGCCTGCTGATCCTCGGCTCTGGTCCTGCCGGCTACACCGCCGCTGTCTACGCTGCGCGCGCCAATCTGAATCCGGTGCTGATCACCGGCATGCAACAGGGTGGCCAGCTCACCACCACCACCGAAGTGGACAACTGGCCGGGCGGTGCCGAGGGCCTGACCGGCCCAGGGCTGATGCAGGAGATGGAGGCCCACGCCAAGCGTTTTAACACCGAGATCCTCTTCGATCACATCCACACCGCCGATCTGTCCCAGCGTCCCTTTACCCTGACCGGCGACAGCGGCAGCTATCGCTGCGATGCGTTGATCATCGCCACCGGCGCCTCGGCCATGTACCTGGGCCTGGATTCGGAAGAAAAATTCAAAGGTCGCGGCGTCTCCGGCTGCGCCACCTGCGATGGCTTCTTCTACCGTGGCCAGAACGTCGCGGTCATCGGTGGCGGCAACACCGCCGTGGAAGAGGCCCTCTACCTCTCCAACATCGCCGGGCACGTCACCGTGGTGCACCGCCGCGACAAGTTCCGCTCGGAAAAGATCCTCTCCGACCAGCTGATCGAAAAATCCAAGTCCGGCAACGTCAGCATCGAATGGAATAGCGAGGTAGACGAGGTGCTGGGGGATAGCACCGGTGTGACCGGGCTGCGGATCAAGGCAAAGGACGGTTCGACCAAGGACTTGAGCCTGACCGGGGTGTTTATCGCCATCGGCCACAAGCCCAACACCGATCTATTTGCCGAACAACTGGAGCTGGATGGTGGCTATATCCGCGTCAACGGCGGCACCAATGGCAATGCCACCGCCACCAACATCCCCGGTGTATTTGCCGCCGGCGACGTGGCCGACCACAACTACCGCCAGGCGATCACCTCCGCCGGCAGCGGCTGCATGGCCGCGCTGGATGCGGAACGCTGGCTGGAAGCCCAGGAAAAATAATCCTCGACAGTGGCCGGCCAAACAGCCGGCCTCTTCTCCATCCCCTTCCTTCACAAACGACCTTGCACAGTGGTTTGCGGCTGCCACATCGTGCCTGTTTACTGTCCCGACAGACAGCAACAGGTCATCCCTTGCCAGCACGGGATGATTTTCCAGCGGGACACCCCCATATCCCCGCCTATGGACCTGCAACTGCGCATCATCCCGCAACTCAATGACATCCCTGCTGTCCAGTGGGATGCGCTGAGCGGTGCCCGCGATAACCCCTTCCTCAGCCATGCCTTTCTCGCCGGGCTGGAGATCCACGGCTGCGTCGGCCCCCAGTGGGGCTGGTATCCGCAACACCTGGGGCTGTTCGAGCAGGGCCGCCTGGTCGGCGCAGTACCCATGTATCGCAAGACCAATTCCTATGGCGAGCTGGTGTTTGACCATGCCTGGGCCGATGCCTATCACCGCGCCGGGGTGGACTACTACCCCAAGCTGGTGGTGGCGGTACCCTACTCCCCGGTCACTGGCGGGCGCATCTTGCTCGCCGACGGGCTGGAACGCGAGGCGGCTGCCGCGCAACTGATCCAGGGCGCCCGCCAGTTGGCCGAGGAGCAACAGCTCTCCTCACTGCACTGGCTGTTTCCACACCAGGAGGATTTGGCCCTGCTCAGCAACCAGGGCATGCTGCCACGTCTGGGCACCCAGTTTCACTGGCACAATCACGGCTACGCTGATTTTGATGATTATCTGGGGCAATTCAGTTCGGCCAAACGCAAGAAGCTCAAGCGCGAGCGACGTCGCGTCAGCGAGCAGGGGATCAGCATCGAGGTACTCCACGGTGGCGAAATCAGCCCCGGGCAATGGCAGGTCTTTCACGAATTCTATCGCGACACCTTCGACAAGCGCGGCGGCTACCCTACCCTGAACGAAGGCTTCTTTCGCCACCTCGGGGCACAGATCCCCGACAATGTGGTGCTGATGCTGGCCAGCTACCAGGGCGAGTATGTGGCCGGCGCACTCTCCCTGCGCTCGGCCGATACCCTGTATGGGCGTCACTGGGGCTGCAAGGCGGATTTTCACAGCCTGCACTTCGAGCTCTGTTATTATCAGGGCCTGGATTACTGTATCCGGCATGGACTGCAGCGCTTTGAACCCGGCGCCCAGGGTGAGCACAAGGTCTCCCGTGGTTTTGAGCCCAGCCCGGTCTGGTCGGCCCACTGGCTGGCCCACCCCGGTTTTGCCGAGGCGGTCAGCGGCTATCTGCAACAGGAGCAGACCATGATGCGCCGCTACATGCAGGAACTGCGCGAGCATCTGCCCTTTAAACACGGAACCGAAACAGCGACGTGAACCAGCTACTTCAAGGCCCCTATTGGCTGGAAGCCGACAGCGACCCGGCCCACTTTCCCGATCCCAGCTATGCACTGGAGGAGCCCAATGGCCTGCTGGCGGTTGGCGGCGACCTCTCCCCGGCTCGCCTGCTCAATGCCTATCGCCAGGGGATCTTTCCCTGGTATAGCGATGATCAGCCGATCCTGTGGTGGAGTCCGGCGCCCCGCGCAGTACTGTTCCCCGAACAATTGAAGATCAGTCGCAGCCTGCAAAAACGCCTGCGCAAAAAAGATTTTTCCATCAGCATGGATCAGGCCTTCGCCGATGTAATGCAGGCCTGTAGCGAGGCCCGCCATGGCCAGGATGGCACCTGGATCACCGAAGAGATGAAACAGGCCTATCTGCAGCTGCACCGGATCGGCTTTGCCCATTCGGTCGAGGTCTGGCAACAGGGACAGCTGGTCGGTGGTCTCTACGGGGTCAGTATGGGCAAGGTCTTTTTTGGCGAATCCATGTTCAGCCGGATCAATGACGCCTCCAAGCTGGCGCTGGTACATTTGGTGCGCCAGCTACTCGTCTGGAACTTCGCCCTGATCGATTGTCAGGTCGGCAGCGCGCACCTCAGTAGCCTCGGCGCGGTGGCGATACCCCGGGAAGCCTTTCTGGACCTGCTCGACACCCACTGCGAACCGCTGGAATGCCACCAGGGTCACTGGCAATACAGCGGGGAGCAGGAGTCAGGGGGATGAGCGTGCAGGAGATCCCCGCCGATCTGATGTTCTACATCAGCGCCCAGCAGCCCTGCAGTTATCTGCCAGGCCAGCAACAACTCAATCTGTTTGCCGACCCCAATACCCGCATGGACCCGGCCCTGTATTCGGTACTCTGTGAGCTGGGTTTTCGCCGCAGCGGTGAATACGTCTATGCCCCACGCTGCCCCAGCTGTCAGGCCTGCCTGCCGGTGCGCCTGCCGGTGGCAGAATATCGCCCCAATCGCAGCCAGCGGCGTAACTGGCGGGACAATGCGGACCTGCAGGTCAAGCTGGTCGAGGCCCAGTACCACGAGGAACACTTCAGGCTCTACCAGCGCTATCTGCTCAGCCGCCACCCGGATGGCAGCATGAGCGAAACCGATCCGGCGCAGTTCCAGCGGTTTTTTGGCAGCAGCTGGAGCGATACCCGCTATCTGGAATTTCGCCAGCAGGGGCAGCTGCTGGCGGTCTCGGTAGTCGACCTGCTGCGCGATGGTCTGTCCGCGGTCTATACCTTCTTTGACCCGGATGCACAGCAGCGAGGTCTGGGAGTATACGCGGTGCAATGGATGATCGCCGAGACCGCACGCCGGGGGCTCTCCCACCTCTACCTGGGTTATCTCATCCACGACTGCGACAAGATGGCCTACAAGGCCAGATACCGACCGCTGGAGGTGTTTCGCCAGGGCAGCTGGCAGGAACTGGAAAATCCTTCCAATAACTCACCACTCAATCACCCTTGAGAAACCAGGGGGTGTCCAGGCGGCTTAGGCGGCCCTGGGCGTCGCCTTTGTCTCTGCCTCTCATACGCAACCTCTGCATCCTTGCTTTGCATTGACTACTCCGTGTTGTTCTGTTTTATTGGCTAAACGGAAATACCTTCAAGATCAATGTCACTGCTGAGCCTATTGATTCTAACCGGAGGATCGACCATGCAACCCGCCAAACAGGACGCCCTGGAGACCATCGGTAAGCTGCCCGATGACACCGACATGGACGAGATCATGTACCGGCTCTATGTGCTGGATAAAATTCGCAAGGGCCAGGAGGCGGCCGAGCAGGGCCGCACCATCAGCAGCGAGGAGTTGAAGCGCGAGATCGAGTCGTGGTGATCTGGTCGGACCCGGCCAAAGCCGATCTGCGCTCCATTCACGACTTCATCGCCCACGACTCCAAGCACTACGCCAAGAAGGTCACCCAGGACATCGTCACCAAGACCGATGTACTCGACGAGTTGCCGCGCATGGGGAAGGTCGTGCCAGAACTCGGGACTGATGCCATCCGCGAGCTGTCGCTCTACTCCTACCGAATCATGTACGAGATCAAGGCATCGGATGTCGTCGTGCTGGCCGTGATCCATAAGCAAAGGGATTTTCAGCCGGAGATGTTCGAACGCTAAGCCGGCACGATCGGGCGGCCAGAACAGCAGCCCCACGACAGCAGGGCATGGGTGGGGTGCTATCTGATAAACAGAATCGTGGATGTCCTTTTCCTTTTTAGTAGAAGTTATCCAATAAGATCCAAATAGATGTGAGTATCATCGCAACCCAGAAAATAACCTTTCCTTTAGCACATAAAGCTTTTCGGCTCCTCAGCAGAATCTGTGAGTAGTTGAGGGCACGCAGTAAGGGGTAGAGCACCCCGCCCAATCTCTGAGAAGATGAAGTTGCGAAACAAACAACTTCACAGGAGAGAGCGGGATGCAGTTGAAGACTATCCTAAACCGGCTGCAGAAATTCAAGTCTTTTGTTTATGCGGCCGTGCGCTGGGGAGGTACTGAAGAATCTCCTCACATCGAGATCCTGATGGAGGCGCGGCGCAATAGTCGACCGACATGCTCGAAATGCGGGAAACCAAGGCCTGGCTACGATCGCCAGCCCACGAGGCGGTTTGAATTCGTGCCCCTATGGGGGGTTAAGGCCTTTCTGGTGTATGCCCCGCGTAGAGTAAACTGCCCGACATGTGGCGTTCGGGTTGAATCGATGCCATGGGCCGTGGGCAAGCGCCCCCTGACCAAGGCCTTTGCCTGGTTTTTAGCGGGTTGGGCAAAGCGCCTGAGCTGGAAAGAGACCGCCACGGCCTTCAGAACCTCTTGGGAGAGCGTGTTCCGCTCAGTAGAGATGGCCGTTGAATGGGGCCGTGCCCATCAGGATCTCAGTGGGGTGCGTGCCATCGGGATAGACGAAATTGCCTGGAAAAAGGGTCACAAGTACCTGACCCTGGTCTACCAAATTGACAGCCACTGCAAGCGGCTGCTGTGGATCGGCCAGGAACGAAAGGTGAAGACCTTGCTGGGTTTCTTTCATTGGTTCGGTGACGAGCGCAGCGCCGAATTGACGTATATCTGCTCAGACATGTGGAAGCCGTACCTGAAGGTGATCGCCAAGAAGGCGGGACAGGCCATCCATGTCCTTGATCGCTTTCATATCATGGCCCACTTCAGCAAGGCCCAGGATGAGGTGCGGGCTGGTGAAGCCAAGGATCTCAAGGCCAAAGGCTATGAGCCTGTATTAACCAAAACCCGCTGGTTATTGGTCAAGCGGCCAGAGAATCTGACAGAGAAACAGGAACTCAAGCTTTCAGAGCTGCTTCAGTACAACCTCCGCTCAGTCAGGGCCTACCTGCTGAAGGAGGAGTTCCAGCTGTTTTGGAGCTATGTATCACCCTGCTGGGCGGGTACGTTTCTCGATAAGTGGTGTACCAAGACAATGCGCTCAAAGATTGAACCGATGAAGAAAGTAGCCCGAATGCTGCGGCGACATCGAACCCTGCTGCTGAACTGGTTTCGGGCTAAAGGGCAGCTTTCAAGCGGCGTGGTCGAGGGTTTTAACACCAAGGCAAAACTGACTACCAGAAAAGCCTTTGGATTTCGGACCTATCGGGGTGCAGAAATCGCGCTATATCATGCACTTGG
>JACUTZ010000048.1 GCA_014859545.1 Gammaproteobacteria bacterium | reverse complement strand
CTCCCGGCAAAACGTTCCTGGCGGGTTGGTCGAGTCCGGCCTTCGGCACCATCTTGATGAATAAGCCCGTATCCATATTCTGGTGCCGGCTTTTTCTTTGTTTGATCATAAGGGCGCTTCTAAATATTCGTGAGCACGCATCTTGAACTCTCAAATCCGCGCCCTCTGCGTTGCAAATTTTCGCAATAGCTGGCTATTACGTGCAATTTGCGCCTTGATAGCACGAATTTGAGCGCCCAATCTGACGCACTCAGAATAATTAGAAGTGCCCATAAGTCATCGTCCCCTTTTGTGATGTTGCTCGCCAAGACCAAAGAGAGCAGGGGGATAGTTCAGCATCACTGTTTCAAATGATTTTCTTGGCGATCTTGGCGATCTTGGCGTCTTGGCGAGAGCATTATTTTACGGTGTTTTGTCCCACTGAGGCGAGGGGAGCTTTCGGTGATATCGATGATTCATCGGCGTTATGAAAATATGCGCAGTGTCTTGCTGGTGCTGCGAAACCAGGATATCCCTTCACTTGTGGGTGTTAACGATGCGATCGTCAGGGCATTATCACAGTTAGGCAGTGGGACATCATGTTTGGCAAGGTGCTGGGGTGTGGTGTAGATACATTTGTTACCACCGCCTGAGCGATATTTGCGCAAACGTTTTCTTCTTCATCAGATATTGATAAGCACCTATTAATATGTCTGATATGCAGCCGTAATCGGGGACAAATTTCAAGTGGGGATAACCCCAATGATCTCTTTGAAATATAAGGTCATAAGAAGCTTTTTTATGGCGTGCCTTGACATGCCAAGCGCGCCAAGCCTACACTCGAAACCCTTATAATAACGCTGATAACACACTCCTGACGGCATGTACTGACCGGGATGCATGCAGGGGCGAGGATGCAGATAATGTTAGAAAATTATTTGCCCATTTTGATCTTTATGGCCGTCGCCTTGATCGTCGGTTCATTCATGATTCTGATGGGATTTATCCTGGGACCGAGTCGACCCGACTCAGAAAAACTCTCTCCCTATGAGTGTGGTTTTGAGGCCTTTGAAGATGCGCGCATGAAGTTCGATGTGCGTTACTATCTCGTAGCCATCCTGTTCATCATCTTCGATCTGGAAATTGCCTTCCTGTTTCCGTGGGCCGTGGTGCTGCGCGATATTGGCCTGTTTGGTTATATGGCGATGGTGGTGTTCCTGGGGATCCTGGTGATCGGTTTTCTCTATGAGTGGAAGAAAGGGGCACTGCAGTGGGAATAATCGAAGGTCGTCTTGAGCAGGGCTTTGTGACCACCAGTCTGGATGGTCTGATCAATTGGGCGCGCACCGGTTCGATGTGGCCGATGACCTTTGGTCTGGCCTGCTGCGCGGTCGAGATGATGCATGCCGGGGCGGCGCGCTACGACCTGGATCGCTTTGGGATTGTGTTTCGTCCCAGCCCGCGCCAATCCGATGTGATGATTGTGGCCGGTACCCTGTGCAACAAGATGGCGCCGGCATTGCGCAAGGTTTATGACCAGATGCCTGAACCACGCTGGGTGATCTCCATGGGCTCCTGCGCCAATGGTGGTGGTTACTATCATTACTCCTACTCGGTGGTACGTGGCTGTGATCGTATCGTCCCGGTGGATGTCTATGTGCCGGGCTGCCCACCGACGGCCGAGGCCTTGTTGTACGGCATCATTCAGTTGCAAAACAAGATCCGCCGTACCTCCACCATCGCTCGCTGAACATAGAAGAACGACTATGTCTGATTATTATCGTCAACTCGAAGCGCAGCTCAAGGCGCGTTTCAACAGCCAACTGAGCGCCACCAATGTGGAGATCGCCGAACTGACTGTGGAGTTGCCTCGTGAGCAGTTGCTGTCGGTTTGTCAGGTATTGCGAGATGACCCGTCCTTTGCCTTTGAGCAGTTGATTGACCTGTGCGGCGTGGATTACAGCGAGTACGGCAATGGTAGTTGGTCCGGACCACGCTTTGCGGTGGTTTATCACCTGCTGTCGATCAAAAACAATCATCGCCTGCGTCTGCGCTGCTTTGTCGAGGACGATCTGCCGATGATCCCCAGTGTGATACCGATCTGGCACTCGGCCAACTGGTATGAGCGTGAAGCCTTTGATCTGTTTGGGATTTTGTTTGAAGGTCATCCGGACCTGCGTCGCATCTTGACCGATTATGGTTTTATCGGCCATCCCTTCCGCAAGGATTTTCCGATCAGTGGTCATGTGGAAATGCGCTACGACCCGGACCTGCAGCGAGTGGTTTATCAGCCGGTGAGTATCGAACCGCGCGAGTTGGTGCCGCGTGTGATCCGTGAGGATCATCGCTACCAGGACATCATCGAGCAGGGGGGCAAGTAAGATGGCCGAGATTCGTAATTACACCCTGAATTTCGGTCCCCAGCATCCGGCAGCCCATGGGGTGCTGCGTCTGGTACTGGAAATGGACGGGGAGGTGATTGTGCGCGCCGACCCGCATATCGGCCTGCTGCACCGTGCTACCGAAAAACTGGCCGAAACCCGTCACTACATACAAAGCCTACCCTATATGGATCGGCTTGATTATGTCTCGATGATGAGCAACGAGCATGCCTTTGTGCTAGCTGCTGAAAAGCTCTTGCAACTGGATGTACCATTGCGCGCCCAGTACATTCGGGTCATGTTCGATGAGATTACCCGCATCCTCAATCATTTGATGTGGATTGGGGCGCATGCCCTGGATGTAGGCGCGATGAGCATGTTTCTGTACGCCTTCCGTGAGCGTGAAGACCTGATGGATTGCTACGAGGCGGTCTCCGGCGCACGCATGCATGCCGCCTATTATCGCCCCGGTGGCGTCTATCGTGATCTGCCCGATGTGATGCCGCGTTTTGAGGGGGAGTCCAAGTGGCATAGCGCCGATGAGATCAAGGCGCTGAACACGAATCGCGAAGGTTCCTTGCTGGACTTCATTGAAGACTTTGTCAACCGTTTCCCCGGCTGTGTCGATGAGTATGAAACCCTGCTGACGGATAACCGCATCTGGAAGCAACGTCTGGTTGATATTGGCATTGTCAGCCCGGAGCGGGCCTTGCAATTGGGGATGACCGGTCCGATGTTGCGAGGTTCCGGAATCGCCTGGGATCTGCGCAAGAAACAACCCTACGAAGTCTACGACCGGATGGAGTTTGATATTCCGGTCGGTACCAACGGCGACAGCTATGATCGCTATCTGGTGCGCATTGAAGAGATGCGCCAGTCCAATCGCATTATCAAGCAGTGTATCGACTGGCTGCGCAAGCACCCCGGTCCGGTGATCGCCGAAAACCACAAGGTCGCACCACCCTCGCGAAGCCTGATGAAGGAAGATATGGAAGCCCTTATTCATCACTTCAAACTCAGCAGTGAGGGTTTCGCCATGCCGGAAGGAGAGGCCTATGCGGCGGTAGAGCATCCCAAGGGTGAGTTCGGGATCTATTTTGTCTCTGATGGTGCCAATAAACCCTATCGAATGAAGATCCGCGCCCCCGGCTTTGTTCATCTGGCAGCCCTGGATGAGATGGTGCGTGGTCATATGCTGGCCGATGTGGTTACCGTGATCGGTACCCAGGATATTGTATTTGGGGAGATCGACCGCTGATGTCTCAGGAAAAGATTGCCTTGTTAAGTGACGCCTCGCGTGCCGAGATCGATGTGTGGATCGCCAAGTACCCGGCGGCACAAAAACAGTCGGCGGTCATGGCCGCACTACGTATTGCCCAAGATCAGAATGGGGGCTGGCTGACCCAGGATCTCATCGATGCGGTGGCGGCCTATCTGGAAATGAGTCCGATTGCTGCCTATGAGGTCGCCAGCTTCTACTCGATGTACGAGCTGAGTCCGGTCGGTCAACACAAGATCTGTGTGTGCACCAATATTTCCTGTATGTTGCGCGGATCCGACGAGGTTGTCGCACACCTGCAGAACCGTCTGGGGATCAAGCTGGGTGAGACCAGCGCGGATGGTCGCTTCACACTCAAGGAGGTGGAGTGTCTGGGTGCCTGCGTGAATGCACCGATGTTCCAGATCGCCAGCCAGTACCACGAAAATCTCACCCCCGAAAAGATCGACGCGATTCTGGATACCCTGGATTGAGCGCGCCGCGAGTGGTGGACATAATGATGCAAAACCATATGAGTGCAGGGGAAGGGCAGTGATGAATAATCAAGTCTGTTTTCGTACCCTGAATAAGGAAAATTCCT
The DNA here is from genome assembly GCA_014859545.1 of Gammaproteobacteria bacterium. Taxonomy (GTDB): domain Bacteria; phylum Pseudomonadota; class Gammaproteobacteria; order Thiohalomonadales; family Thiohalomonadaceae; genus SLDE01. Next base: position 12,105 of record JACUTZ010000048.1, on the reverse strand, counting down.
GGACACTGGATGCCTATCGTGCCGCCGGTGGCTATGAAGTCCTTGAAAAGATCCTGCGTGACAAGATTAGCCCCGATGAAATCATTGGCGAGCTCAAGACCTCGGCACTGCGTGGCCGTGGTGGTGCGGGTTTTCCCACCGGCTTGAAGTGGAGCTTCATGCCGCGCAATATCGCCGGGCAGAAATATATCGTCTGCAACTCCGATGAAGGTGAACCCGGTACCTGCAAGGATCGGGACATCCTGCGATATAACCCGCATCAGCTGATTGAGGGGATGATTATCGCCGGGTATACCATTGGTGCCTCGGTTGGCTACAACTATATTCGTGGTGAATTCTGGGAACCCTATGAGCGCTTCGAGGCAGCACTTGAGGAGGCCCGCGCGGCCGGTTTGTTGGGCGAGAATATCCTGGGTTCGGGTTTTGATTTTCAGCTGCACAGCCACCTTGGCGCCGGCGCTTACATCTGCGGCGAAGAGACCGCCTTGCTCGAATCCATTGAGGGCAAGAAGGGGCAGCCGCGTTTCAAGCCGCCTTTTCCGGCCAATTACGGTCTGTATGGCAAGCCCACCACCATCAACAACACCGAATCTCTGGCCTCGGTGCCGGTAATCCTCAAGAACGGTGGCAAGTGGTTCCTCGAGTTGGGCAAGCCCAATAATGGTGGCAACAAGTTGTTCTGTGTCTCCGGCCATGTCAACCGGCCTGGCAACTATGAGATACCGATGGGTACACCCTTTGCCGAATTGCTTGAGATGGCCGGTGGCATGCTGAATGGGCGCAAGCTCAAGGCGGTGATCCCCGGTGGTAGTTCCACCCCGGTGTTGCCGGCAGATACCGCGATGGCGATGAACATGGATTACGATTCGATCTCCAAGGCCGGTTCCATGCTCGGTGCCGGCTCGGTGATCGTGATGGACGAAACCACCTGCATGGTGAAAGTGCTGGCGCGCCTGTCGCATTTTTATTACGAGGAATCCTGTGGTCAGTGTACCCCGTGTCGTGAAGGCACTGGCTGGTTGGCGCGGGTGGTGCACCGAATCGAACACGGTCAGGGAACCCAGGCCGACCTGGATCGCCTGGATGATGTGGCCAGCCGGATCGAAGGCAACACCATCTGTGCGCTGGGGGATGCCGCCGCGATGCCGGTACGCAGTTTCCTCAAGCATTTTCGCAGTGAATTCCAGTATCACATCGATCACAAGAAATGCATGGTGAAGGGAGGCAAGGCATGAGTGTGCCAGTCTCTGTTTTCGCGCTTTTTTGCGAATCATCTTTTATTACATCAGGCACGAAGGGTTAACGGGCGATGGTAAACATCGAGATTAACGGCAAGCAGATCCAGGCCAAAGCGGGACAGATGCTGATCGAGGTGGCGGACCAGGCCGGGATCACCATTCCGCGTTTTTGCTATCACAGCAAACTGTCGATTTCGGCCAGTTGCCGCATGTGTCTGGTGGATGTGGAGAAGGCCCCCAAGCCCTTGCCAGCCTGTGCCACCCCGGTTAATGAGGGCATGGTGGTTCACACCCGCTCACCGCGTGCCATCGCTGCACAGCGTAGCGTGATGGAATTTTTGCTGATCAATCACCCACTGGATTGCCCGATCTGCGATCAGGGTGGGGAATGTACACTCCAGGAAATGGCACTGGGCTATGGCAAGGATATCTCACGCTATAGCGAGGCCAAGCGTGTGGTTGCCAATCCCGATCTCGGTGCGTTGATCGCCACCGATATGACCCGCTGTATCCATTGCACCCGCTGCGTGCGTTTTGGCCAGGAGTTGGCCGGGGTGATGGAGCTGGGTGCACCGGGGCGTGGCGAGCACATGTATATCAGTACCTACATGGAACACAGTATGGATTCTGAGCTGTCGGGTAATGTGATCGATCTGTGTCCGGTCGGTGCCCTGACCTCCAAGCCTTTCCGCTACAATGCCCGTCCCTGGGAGTTGAAATCACATTCGAGCATCTCGCCGCATGACTGTGTGGGTGCCAATCTGCGTGTCGATGTGCGCGCAGGCAAGATCATGCGCGTTCTGCCCCGCACCAATGAAATGGTCAATGAAGAGTGGCTGGCCGATCGGGATCGCTTCAGTTATACCGCGCTCAATCATCCCGAACGAGTCAGTGTGCCGATGATCAAGCAGGATGGTGAATGGCATACCTGTGACTGGCAAACCGCGCTGACCCGCGCTGCCGAAGGTCTGAAGGAGATTGCCCAGCGTCATGGTGCCAGCAAGATCGGTGCCTGGGCCGCCTACGGGGCCAGTACCGAAGAACATTTTCTGCTGCAGCGTCTGATGCGCGGCATTGGCAGTGGCAATGTGGATCACCGTCTGCGGCAGCTGGATTTTCGCGATCAGGACAGTCTGTCCGCCTATCCTTCGCTGGGCCAGGCCGTTGCCGATCTGGAGAAACTTGATGCGGTGCTGCTGGTTGGCAGCCAGATCCGCAAGGATCAACCCCTGCTGGCACAGCGTTTACGCAAGGCGGCACGCAAGGGTGCGAAGATCATGCAGCTTGATGTGACGGCCCACGATCTGGCCATGCCAGTATCCCATCGCTGTATCGCCCTGGACCTGGCTGAGCAATTGCTGGGCATTCTCAAGCTTCTGCTGGAACAAAAGGGCGAGGCGGCTCCGGCTGCATTGGCCCAGAAACTGGCCAGCTGCGTCACTGGCGAGGCCCAACAGCAGATTGCCAACACCCTATCTGCCGCGCCACAGGCCAGTGTTCTGCTGGGCAATCTGGCTTCTGCACATCCGGCCAGTGCCGAGCTGCGCCAATTGGCCCGCCATATCGCCCGGCTTTCCGGTGCCCGTTTTGGTGTGTTGAGCGAGGGCGGCAACAGTGCCGGTGCCTGGCTGGCCGGTTGTGTGCCTCACCGTGAGGCGGGCGCCCAGCCGGCGGCCAAGCCCGGTTTGGACTGGCATGCGATGTCGAGCTCCGGGCTCAAGGCTTATGTCTTGCTGGATGTTGAACCGGAGCTGGATTGTATTGACTCCGGTGCCGCACGCCGGGCGATGAATCGCGCCGACTTTGTGGTGGCAATCAGCAGTTTTGCCGGTGAGTCGCTGCTGGCCCAGGCCGATGTGTTGCTGCCGCAGGCCAGCTTCCTCGAATCGACCGGTTCCTATGTGAATGCCGAAGGGCACTGGCAGCCTAGTCAGGGCTGTGTCAAACCTGCTGCAGAAGCACGTCCCGCCTGGAAGATCCTGCGGGTGCTGGGTAATCTGCTGGATCTGGCTGGTTTTGAATATAACAGTGTTGAGGAGATTTCAAACGAGCTCCAGGACCTGTTTGGGGATGTGGCGATGCATACCACAGGTGAATGGGAGCTGGACAAGCCCTGGCCGTTGCCCAAGGGCTTGTTGCGTGTCGCCAGCCATCCGATCTATAGCGTCGATGCAATGACCCGCCGTGCCGAGCCCTTGCAGGCGACCCATGATGCGCAGCAGGCATGTATTCGCGTCAACGCGACCACCCTGGCCGCGCAGGGCTTGAGCGATGCCGCTGAACAGATCCGTGTCAGTCAGGACGAAGTGAGTGTGGTGCTGCCGCTATGTGTCGATAACAGCCTGGCCGACGATGCGGTTTACCTGGCTACGGGCCTGCAAGAGAGCGTTGGGCTGGGTGCGCCCTTTGCGCCGGTGCAGCTTGAGAGCGTCGACTGAAAAAGATTATTCACCGCTGAGACGCAGAGAACGCAGAGAACGCAGAGAACGACTGGTGATGATTTGAATCAGGTATTTATGCCCTAAGGGCGGTGCCGACAGTTAGAACAGTGGATGCCATTCTCCCCTGCGGTGAGTTAAGGGTTTTTTAAACAAGAAACAACAACTGGATAACGCCAGATGTTTGATGCGATAGAAAACTGGATGCAAGCTTTTGGCTGGTTGCCGGACGGACTGATCACCTTGCTGATCATCCTGCTCAAGATCGTCTTGCTAATCGCACCCTTGATGGGGGCGGTGGCCTATCTGACCTATTTCGAGCGCAAGGTCATCGGTTATATGCAGGTGCGGATCGGGCCCAACCGTGTTGGGGTGTTCGGCTTCCGCGTCTGGGGTCTGGGGCAGCCGTTGGCCGACGCGGTCAAGCTGATGTTCAAGGAGGTGATCATTCCCTCTGGTGCCAACAAGGGTCTGTTCCTGATGGCCCCAGTGCTGGCGATGGCCCCAGCTCTGGCGGTGTGGGCGGTGATACCTTTTGGCAGCGAGATGGTGATCGCCGATATCAATGCCTCACTGCTTTATGTATTGGCACTGACTTCGGTAGGGGTCTACGGGATTATCCTTGCCGGTTGGGCATCCAATTCCAAGTATCCCTTTATTAGTGCGATGCGCTCTGCGGCGCAGATCGTTTCCTATGAGATTGCGATGGGCTTTGCGCTGGTCGGGGTGATCTTGGCAGCAGGTAGCCTGAATCTCGGGCAGATCGTTGCCGGTCAGCAGGGGGGGATCTGGCAGTGGTACTGGTTGCCACTGTTGCCCCTGTTTGTGATCTATTTCATCTCCGGTGTGGCCGAAACCAATCGTGCGCCCTTCGATGTCGCGGAGGGTGAGTCCGAGATTGTGGCCGGTTTCCATGTGGAATATTCGGGCATGCCCTTTGCGGTATTTTTCCTCGCCGAATATGCCAACATGATCCTGATCGCGGTACTGGCGGCGCTGATGTTCATGGGTGGCTGGCTATCGCCCTTCGAAGGCGTGCCGGTATTGGGGGATACCTTCCTGGCTGAATCCAGTATCGTCTGGCTGCTGGCCAAGACCTCGATGTTCCTGTTCCTCTATCTTTGGTTCCGTGCCACCTTCCCGCGTTATCGCTATGACCAGATCATGCGTCTGGGCTGGAAGGTATTCATTCCTATTACCATCGTTTGGCTGCTGGTGGTGGGGGTGCTGGTTATTACCGGCACGCCACCCTGGTTCGATGTGGCTTAGCGGGAGACAGACATGAACGCAATGGTAGCGTTTTTCAAAAGCCTGAGCCTGAAAGAGTTACGCGCCGGTATGGCCGTGACCGGGCGCTACTTTTTTGGCAAGAAATTCACCGTACAGTACCCGGAGGAACGTGCCCCACAGTCGCCACGCTTTCGCGGCCTGCATGCCCAGCGTCGTTACCCCAACGGGGAGGAGCGTTGTATCGCCTGTAAACTCTGCGAGGTGGTTTGCCCGGCACTGGCGATCACCATCGAGTCGGAGCAACGCGCCGATGGTACCCGGCGTACCACCCGCTATGACATCGACCTGACCAAGTGTATCTTTTGCGGTTTTTGCGAAGAGGCCTGCCCGGTAGATGCGATCGTGGAAACCCGTATCTATGAATACCATGGTGAACAACGCGGCGACCTGCTGATGACCAAGGAAAAACTGCTGGCGGTCGGTGACAAACACGAGGCGCAGATCGCAGCGGATCGTGCCGCTGATGCCAAATATCGTTGAGTTAATTGATTAACCGCAAAGGACGCAAAGTACGCAAAGGATGAAAACCATAAGTTTTTTGCCTTGAAATAGCCAAGTGTCGGTAAGCTGAGTAGAGCCAGGCAGGCACAATGTTTTTCTTGGCGTTCTTTGCGCCCTTTGCGGTTAAAGTGTTTTTTAAACCTAACGGACAACCGTATGAGTTTTGAGCAGATTGTTTTTTATTTCTTTGCCGCGGTGTTGATCCTGGCGGCTGGGGCGGTGATCACGGTGCGTAGTGCGGTGCACGCAGCCCTGTTTCTGGTGCTGGCGTTCTTTACCACCGCTGCGCTGTGGTTGTTGTTGGAGGCAGAGTTCCTCGCCATCACCCTGGTGCTGGTCTATGTCGGCGCGGTGATGGTGCTGTTCCTGTTTGTGGTGATGATGCTGGATATCAATGCCGCGCCAATGCGCGAAGGTTTTGCCCGCTACCTGCCGGTCGCTGCCCTGGTCGCGGTGTTGACGGTGGTGGTGATGGTGATGGCAGTCGGGCGTGAGCATTTTGGTCTGGATCAGTTTGCTGCACCAGAACGTATGTCGGCGGATGTCAGTAATACCCGTATGCTGGGTGAGCAGTTGTATACCGTATATCTCTATCCCTTTGAGATTGCAGCGGTGATCCTGTTGGTCGCCATTGTCGCGGCGATTGCCCTGACCCTGCGTCGCCGTCCTGGCACCCGCTACCAGAGTGTGGAGAAACAGGTACGGGTGCGCAGTGAGGACCGTTTGAAGGTGATCAAGATGAATGCCGAGGAACGTAAGTGATGATTGGGGGCAAGGCATGATTGCACTTTCCGACTACCTGACCGTGGCGGCCATCCTGTTCGGCCTGAGCATGGCCGGGATGTTTATTAATCGCAAAAACATCATCATCCTGCTGATGTGTATCGAGCTGATGCTGTTGGCGGTGAATATCAACTTCATTGCCTTTTCCCACTTCCTGGGGGATGTGGCAGGGCAGATCTTTGTGTTCTTTATTCTCACTGTCGCGGCAGCCGAGGCGGCGATTGGCCTGGCCATCCTGGTGGTGTTGTTCCGTAATCGCGGCAGCATCAACGTGGCCGACATGGATACGCTGAAGGGGTAGGGCTGTGTTTGATTCGATACAGGATATTTCACTCTACATTGTCTTGGCACCCCTGATCGGCGCGATCATCGCTGGCCTGTTTGGCGGCGTCATCGGTCGTGCTGGTGCCCATACGGTGACCATCATCGGGGTGGCGATCGCCTTTGCCCTGTCGCTGTTGGTGTTCAAGTACATCGTCTTTGATGGCATGGAGCCGCAAAATTTCAGTGTCTATACCTGGCTGATTAGTGAGGGGATCCGTTTTGAGATCGGTTTTCTGATCGATGAACTGACCGCGATGATGATGGTGGTGGTCACCTTTGTCTCGCTGATGGTGCACATCTATACCGTGGGTTATATGTCCCACGATGAGGAAAACTGGCCCAGCGGCAGTCTGGCTGCGCCCAATAGCTACCAGCGTTTCTTTAGTTACATCTCGCTGTTTACCTTTTCGATGTTGATGCTGGTAATGGCCAATAACTTCCTGCAGCTGTTCTTTGGCTGGGAGGCGGTTGGTCTGGTCTCCTATCTGTTGATCGGTTTTTGGTCCAGCCGCGAGAGTGCGGTGTTTGCGAATCTCAAGGCCTTCCTGGTCAATCGTGTCGGGGACTTCGGTTTCCTGCTCGGCATTGGCGCGGTGTTGATGTATTTCAACACCCTGGATTATGCCTCGGTGTTCAATGCGGTCGAGTTGCACAAGGATATGACCATCAGCATCTGGCCGGGTAGCGAATGGAACATCATTACGGTGATCGGCATTCTGTTGTTCATCGGTGCGATGGGCAAGTCCGCGCAGGTGCCACTGCATGTGTGGCTGCCGGACTCAATGGAAGGCCCGACCCCGATCTCGGCACTGATCCATGCGGCCACCATGGTTACCGCCGGGATCTTCATGGTGGCGCGGATGTCGCCGATCTATGAACTATCCGAAGTGGCCTTGAGCTTTGTATTGATTATTGGTGCGATCACCGCGCTGTTCATGGGCTTGCTGGGTCTGGTGCAGCATGACATCAAGCGTGTGGTGGCCTATTCGACCCTCTCCCAGCTGGGTTATATGACGGTGGCCCTGGGTGCCTCTGCCTATGCGGCCGGGGTCTTCCATCTGATGACCCATGCCTTCTTCAAGGCCCTGCTGTTCCTGGCGGCCGGTTCGGTGATCATCGCCTTGCACCACAAGCAGGATATGCGCGAAATGGGTGGGCTGCGCAAGTATATGCCGATCACCTGGATCACCTCGCTGATCGGTTCGCTGGCCCTGATCGGTGCCCCCGGCTTCTCTGGTTTTTTCTCTAAAGATTCGATTATCGAGGCGGTGGGGCATTCCACCATCCCCGGTGCCGGGTTTGCCTATTTTGCGGTGCTGGCCGGGGTGTTTATCACCGCGCTGTATAGCTTCCGCATGTACTTCCTGGTGTTCCATGGCAAGGAGCGTATGGATGCCCATACCCGCAGCCATCTGCACGAAAGCCCCGCAGTGGTCACCGTACCGCTGATCCTGTTGGCGATCCCCTCGGTGATCATCGGCTGGATCTACGTAGACAGCATGGTGTTTGGTGATTTCTTTGCCAATGCGATTACGGTACTGCCGGAACACGATGTGCTCAGTCAGGTGGGCTTCACCACCGCCTTTGGGATGATCTTGCACAGTCTGGTCACGGCACCATTCTGGCTGGCTCTGGCCGGGGTGGGCGTGGCCTGGTATCTGTATATGCTTCGCACCGATCTGCCGGCCAAGATCGTGCAGCTACCGGTGATCCGGACCTTGTATGCGCTGCTGCAGCGTAACTATGGTTTTGATGCCTTTAATAACCTGGTGTTTGGTCGTGGTAGCCGTGGGCTTGGCACCGGGCTGTGGAAGGCGGGCGATGTCACCATCATCGATGGCCTGCTGGTCAATGGCTCGGCGCGTCTGGTAGGACTGATCTCCTCGTTGTTGCGCCATGTACAATCCGGTTATCTCTATCACTATGCCTTTGCCATGATCATCGGGCTGTTGGCACTGTTCGGCCTGTTTGTGGTCGCTTAAAAGAATCAAGAAAGGGTAGGGTGCATGTTTGCTGATTTGCCAATACTAAGTCTGCTTATCTGGGTGCCGATTATCGGCGGCCTGCTGGTGATGCTGGCAGGCAGTGGACGTAGCGGACTGGAGGCCAAGGTACTGGCCTTGCTGGTGTCCCTGCTGACCTTTGCGATCTCGCTGCCCCTGTTCTTTGGCTTTGACAGCAGCACTGCAGCGATGCAGTTCAACGAGTTCAAGCCCTGGATTGCCGCTTTTGGGATCAACTATCACCTGGGTGTTGATGGGATCTCGATGCCGCTGATTGTGCTGACCACCTTCACCACGGTGCTGGTGGTGATTGCCGGTTGGGAGGTGATCAAAAACAAGCCCGCCCAGTACATGGCGGCCTTCCTGATTATGGAAGGGCTGATGATCGGGGTCTTTTCCGCCCTGGATGCGATGTTGTTCTATGTATTCTGGGAGGCGATGCTGATCCCGATGTTTATCGTGATCGGCATCTGGGGTGGCGACAACCGTGTCTATGCCACCATCAAGTTCTTCCTCTATACCTTCCTGGGATCGGTGTTCATGCTGATCGCCCTGCTGTGGCTATACGGCCAGGCCGACAGCTTTGCCATCCTCGATTTCCATGCCCTGCCGATCAGCGCCACCGCGCAGATCTGGATCTTCCTGGCCTTCCTGGTGGCCTTTGCGGTCAAGGTGCCGATGTGGCCGGTACATACCTGGTTGCCCGATGCGCATGTACAGGCACCCACCGGCGGCTCGGTGATCCTGGCGGCGATCATGCTGAAGCTGGGCGCATATGGCTTTCTGCGGTTTTCCCTGCCGATCACCCCGGATGCCAGCCAGAGTCTGGACTGGTTGATGATTGGTCTGTCGCTGATTGCGATCGCCTATATTGGTTTTGTGGCGCTGGTGCAGCGCGATATGAAGAAGCTGATCGCCTATTCCTCGATCGCCCACATGGGCTTTGTCACCCTGGGCTTTTTCATTCCATGGATGATCGCGGCCAATAACGGTGGCAGCTTTGCCGGTGCGGCGATGGGGATCTCGGGTGGCATGGTGCAGATGATCGCCCATGGTTTTGTCTCGGCGGCGATGTTCCTCTGTGTCGGCGTGATGTACGACCGCATGCACTCGCGGGAGATCAATGATTACGGCGGGGTGGTGCATGTGATGCCCAAGTTCGCCGGTTTTATGGTGCTGTTTGCGATGGCCAATGCAGGTCTGCCGAGCACTGCCGGGTTTGTTGGCGAGTTCATGGTGATCCTGGCCGCCTTCAAGGCCAATTTCTGGATTGCCTTTGTCGCGGCCACCACGCTGATCCTTGGCGCGGCCTATACCCTGTGGATGGTCAAGCGGGTCATATATGGCGAAATAGTGAATGAAAAGGTTGCTGCCCTTAAGGATATCAATGCCCGGGAATTTCTGATCCTGGCGGTGCTTGCCTTTATGGTGTTGTTGCTGGGTGTGTGGCCAGCACCGCTGCTGGAGGTGATGGATCTCACTGTACAGCAACTGGTCGAGCATATCAGTGTGTCCAAGATCCCCGCTGGCGCGATGTAACGGAGCCGTTAACCGATGAATTTTGAGATGCCCAATTTTGCCCTGGCGATGCCCGAGATGTTCGTTCTGGGCATGACCTGCTTTATCTTGATGGTGGATATGTTCCTGAGCGAGCGTAGCCGGGTGGTGACCTACCTGCTTGCCCAGGCCACGCTGGTCGGTGCCTTCATCCTGAGCCTGTCACTGTTTAGCCCGCTGCGCGAGCTGAGCTTCAGCAACACCTTTGTGCTTGACCCGATGGCCAGCCTGCTCAAGCTGGCAGTATATGCGGTGGTGTTTACCGTGTTCCTGTATACCCGCAGCTATTTGCGCGATCGCAACATGTATACCGGCGAGTTCTATGTGTTGGCACTGTTTGGTGTGCTGGGCATGATGGTGATGATCTCGGCACACAGCTTCCTGACCCTGTATCTGGGGTTGGAGCTGCTGTCCCTGTCGATGTACGCGATGGTTGCCCTGCAGCGGGATAACCGGGTGGCCTCCGAAGCGGCGATGAAATACTTCCTGCTGGGCGCGATGGCCTCGGCGATGCTGCTTTACGGGATGTCGATGTTGTATGGCGTCACCGGTAGCCTGGACCTCGGCGAGGTCAGCCAGGTGATTGCCGAGGGGGAGATCAATCGTCTGCTATTGGTATTCGGCTTGGTCTTTATGTTGGTTGGGGTCGCCTTCAAGCTGGGGGCCGTGCCTTTCCATATGTGGGTGCCGGATGTGTATCACGGGGCGCCCACTGCGGTGACCCAGTTCATCAGTACCGCACCCAAGCTGGCGGCCTTTGCCCTGTTGATCAGGCTGCTGGTGGATGGTCTGGGTGGCCTGCAGCACGAGTGGCATGACATCCTGGTGTTGTTGGCGGTGCTCTCGCTTTCGGTGGGTAATGTGATCGCCATCGCCCAGAGCAATATCAAGCGCATGCTGGCCTATTCCGGGATCTCCCATGCGGGCTTCCTGTTGCTCGGGGTGCTCTCGGGTACCCCCGAGGGTTATGCGGCCGGGATGTTCTACGCCATTGTCTACAGCATCATGGGTCTTGCCGGCTTTGGTATGGTCTTGCTGATGAGCCGGGTAGGCTTTGAGGCCGATGCGCTGGAAGATTATAAAGGCCTGAATCAGCGCAGCCCCTGGTTTGCCCTGATGATGATGTTCATTATGTTTTCGATGGCCGGGGTGCCACCGTTCATCGGCTTCTGGGCCAAGTTGTCGGTGCTGCAGGCCATCGTCAGTGTCGATCTGATCTGGCTGGCGGCGGTGGCGGTGATCTTCTCGGTGATTGGTGCCTATTATTACCTGCGGGTAATCAAACTGATGTATTTCGATGCCCCCGAAACCACGACGGCACTGCAGCCGGGGCGCGAACTGAGTATGGTATTCAGTGCCAATGCACTGTTGATTCTGGGGATGGGGATCTTCCCATCCGCACTGATGGCGTTGTGTCTGCAGGCCTTCGTACTTTAGCCGCCTGTCGCTTGTCTGGCAGGGCAATCTGTGTTGAGATCCCTGCTCGGTTTTGACCCAGGTCCTGATGGAGATAGTTGATGAACGAGGCCAGTGCTGCAATAGTCCTGATTTTGATCGCCCTTGTGGTAGCCAATCTGCCCTGGATGAGTGAGCGTGTGTTGTTTGTGCTCAAGACGGCCAGCGGACACAAGAGTCCGTGGTGGCGTTGGCTGGAGTGGTTACTGCTTTATTTCATTGTGGGAGGACTGGCCCTGGGCCTTGAATATAAAGTGACCGGCCAGATCTATCCGCAGGACTGGGAATATTATGCGGTAACTGTCTGTTTGTTCTTGATATTTGCCCTGCCTGGCTTCCTCTATCGACATGACTTGATGCATAAGCTGGCAAGGAGATAGTCGTCGCAAGCTGTCGCAAGCCTTGCCTTGTATCTCATGTTTATGTAGAATGCTCATTATCAGTTGCGGGGTGGAGCAGTCCGGTAGCTCGTCGGGCTCATAACCCGAAGGTCGTAGGTTCAAATCCTGCCCCCGC
>JACUTZ010000047.1 GCA_014859545.1 Gammaproteobacteria bacterium | reverse complement strand
ACGATGGCCTCGGCGACGGGCAGTTCCGCCGGGGCCAGGTGGTGGTCGGTGACCAGTACACGAATGCCCCGTTGATGGGCCGCCGCCACCCCGTCGACACTGGCGATGCCATTGTCCACGGTGATGATCAGATCCGGCTTGCTCTGGGCTGCTACCGCGACGATCTCCGGGGTGAGGCCATAGCCATACTCAAAGCGATTGGGCACCAGAAAGTCAACCTGGGCGGCACCCAACTGCCGCAGCGCGCGCACTGCCACAGCAGTGCTGGTGGCGCCGTCGGCGTCAAAATCGCCGACGATCAACAGTCGCCAGCGTTCGCGCAGGGCCTGTTCCAGCAAGGTGGTGGCCGACTCGATACCCTTGAGTTGCTGGTAGGGCAACAACTGGCCAAGGCCGTGTTCCAGTTCCTCCGGGCGAGTGACCCCACGGCTGGCCAACAGTTGCACCAATAACGGGTGCAGATCGGCAGGAGTTTGCCCCGGAAAGGGCCGGGATTCGCGGCGAGTGATGCGGTGGCTGCTTTGATAATTCATGTTATGCTTGGCTTATGACAAACTTTGCCATCCGTAATAAAGAATGGAGAATGGTATATGGCTACCATGAATGTGTCACTTCCCGATACGATGAAGACTTGGGTCGAGGAGCAAGCCCACTCGGGAAAATACAGCAACACCAGTGATTATATTCGCGACCTGATCCGGCATGATCAGCTACGTGCAGAAAAAATTGCCAGGATGCAGTTCGTGCTGGATGAAGGCCTGGCCTCCGGCGAGGGTACATCCAGTATGGACAGGCTCCTGGAATTGGCACTGGAACGGGTCAAGCAAGCCTGATGGCATATCGACTTAGCCGAAAGGCTGAAGAGGATATTTTGGAAATTTTTGCCAGCGGCGCTGAACGTTTTGGTGTCCGTCAGGCAGAGCTATACCACATCGAATTGGAGCATCGATTTCGCTTTTTGGCAGAAAATCCGCTGGCTGCACGAGTTCATGATGAGCTTCACCCGCCAATAAGAATCTATCCATTTGCCTCACACCTGATTGTTTATAACGTCCTTGATGATGGTGAAGTCTATATCATCCGTGTGCGCCACGGTCATGAAGCCTGGTGGCAGGAATAATTTAACCCGGATACCCACGGTTTCAAATTCGTCAGCCTCTGCCATCGGTGGCCTCGGGTCAGCCTATAGGGCGCGCCGTGTGCGCCATCCAGGTGAAGAACCGCTACAGCAGGGCTTCGGACAGCTTCAAACCACGCCGCCACCAACGCCGTAGATGGTGAGGACTGATATGCCAGCGTCGGCCATTGCTGGTGTCGATTTGCAGCGCTGTCAACTCACCCCGGCGCAGGGCCTGTAGCAAGGGGGCAAACCAGGTCGCTTCGAGTGCCTCTCCCGCTGCCAGGGTGAGTTGCAGCCAATGGCTCCCTTCGTCGGCCTGCTGCCGCCAGCTAGCGTAATCGACGGGGGCTGCTCTGGCCTGCATGCCGTGCAAGATCGCCAGACCCCGTAGCCAATCGCCCTCTCCCCACACCGCTTGCCAGGCAAGATCAGCCGGTGCTGGCAGATAGCCTGCCGCCCATAACCAGACACCGTTGACTGTCGGCATGCCCCGTTCTTCGCGCTCCTGATTGAAGGCACAGCCATGCAAGAGCATCTGCATCTCGGTCTGCACCCGTCGCCAGTGAGTCTCGTCCCGTGTCCGGGGCAGATAGGGACCGATATCCATACCCAGGACCTGATCCAGTGGGCTGGTCTGCGGTGGCTCCCCGGCGGGCAACTGAAGCAACCAACGGGATGGGCCATGTGGATGGAAATGCCAGCCATCCTCGGCGAAGAGTTTGTTGAGCGTGCGCAGGGCCTCCTCACTTTCCTCCGGGGAGAGAGTGGCCTGACCAAGCAGGTAGACCTTGTCCTGCTCGGCCACCTGATGCACCGGATCGGCAAACAACCACAGGCCGCTGGCCTCATGGTGCGAGCCAAGACGGCTCAGTGCTGCCAGGGGAAGATCGCTATCGGGCATGGATAACAGCCCGAAACTGCTGAGCAGCGAAGCGAAGGGACGTGTATCGGCCCGGGAGGCCAGCGCCTCGCCACGACCTAGCAAGCGTGCCAGGCTGGGAAGCTGGCAATCCGCAGCGGCAGTGCCGTCAAGAAAGAGGGTGAGTTGCGTCATTGAGCGATTCGCCCCCAGCGGCACCGCAGCGGCATGCTAATTAGCCCAGGGTCTCCATGCGGATGCGCACTACCTGACCCTGGATCGCCTTGAGCTCCTCGATCTGGGCAATCGCCTTGTTCATCTTGGCCTCGACAATCTGGTGAGTCAGCATGATCAGCGGCACGGTGTAACCACCATCCAGGGATGGGCGCTGGATCATCGCCTCGACGCTAATCCCGACCTCGGCCAGAATACGAGTAATGTCAGCCAATACGCCCGGGTGGTCCTGCACCTGCATGCGCAGATAGTAGCTGGTGATCACCTCGTCCATCGGCAGGATCGGGGTGTCGGCGATAGCATCGGACTGGAAGGCCAGGTGTGGTACATGATTTTCCGGATCGGAGGTCAGCACGCGGGTCACATCAACGATATCGGCGACCACTGCCGAGGCGGTGGGATCGGCACCGGCACCAGCGCCGTAGTAGAGGGTCGGACCAACCGCATCACCGCGCACCAGTACCGCATTCATCACCCCATCCACATTGGCGATCAGACGACGCGCCGGGATCAGGGTCGGATGTACCCGCATCTCAATCCCGCCGACACTGCGCCGGGCGATCCCCAGATGCTTGATCCGATAGCCCAGTTCTTCCGCATAGACCACATCTTCGCGGGTGATCTGGCTGATCCCCTCGGTAAAGGTGCGCTCGAATTGCAGCGGGATCCCAAAGGCAATGGAGGCCAGAATGGTCAGCTTGTGCGCCGCATCGATCCCTTCCACGTCGAAGGTGGGATCGGCCTCGGCATAACCCAGTGACTGGGCCTCGGCCAGCACCTCGGCAAAATCACGACCCTTGTCGCGCATCTCGGTGAGGATGAAGTTGCCGGTACCGTTGATGATCCCCGCCAGCCACTCGATCCGATTGGCCGCCAGGCCTTCGCGCATCGCCTTGATGATCGGGATCCCACCGGCCACCGCCGCCTCGAAGGCCACCATCACGCCCTTTTCCTTGGCGGCGGCGAAGATCTCATTACCGTGCTTGGCGATCAGTGCCTTGTTGGCGGTCACCACGTGCTTGCCGTTGGCGATGGCACGCAGCACCATCTCGTGCGCCAGACCGTCACCACCGATCAGCTCGACAATGATCTCCAGCTCCGGATTATCGACCACCTCCTGGGGATTGGTGGTCAGCAGGATATCGGTGGTATCACAGATACGCGGCTTGTTGATGTCCCGTGCAGCCGCATGGGTAATCATGATGCCGCGCCCGGCACGACGGGAGATTTCCTCGGCATTGCGACGCAAAACATTGATGGTGCCACCACCAACGGTGCCCAGACCCAACAAACCAACCTTAACAGGATTCATCAACTAACTCTCTATATGAAAGAAAACAAACAATAGCCACAGAGGACACAGGGATCACCGAGAAAAGCGTATTTGCATCACCAGAAAGAATCGAGATCAACACGTCTTCATCAAAAAACAGTTCATGCAATACTGTGCTTTCCCATTTTATCTCTGTGTACTCTGTGCCCTCTGTGGCAAAATTTTCTAAGCATGCCGCTTGCGGTAGTGGTGCAGGAAGCGCTCGATGCGTTTCATCGCCTCGGCCAGATCATCACCGTTGGGCAGGAATACCATGCGGAAGTGATCCGGATGGACCCAATTAAAGCCGGTACCCTGCACCACCAGTACCTTTTCATCCTTGAGCAGTTCCAGCACGAACGCCTGATCATCGGCGATAGGATACATCTTCGGGTCCAGGCGCGGGAAGAGATACAGGGCGGCATCCGGTTTGACGCAACTGACCCCGGGCAGGGCGGTGATCATCTCCCAGGCCAGGTCGCGCTGCTTGCGCAGACGTCCACCGGGCGCCACCAGATCGTTAATGCTTTGATAGCCACCCAGCGCGGTCTGGATCGCATACTGGCCCGGCACGTTCGAGCACAGCCGCATCGAGGCAAGGATGTTAAGGCCATCGATGTAATCACGGGCGTGGTCCTTCTCGCCGGAGACCACCATCCAGCCGGCACGATAACCGCAGGCACGATAATTCTTGGACAGGCCGTTAAAGGTCACGCACAACACATCGTCGGCCAGCGAGGCGATCGAGGTATGCTGCTGCTCGTCGTAAAGCATCTTGTCGTAGATCTCATCGGCAAACACAATCAGCTGATGCTGACGGGCGATCTCCAGGATCGCCAGCAACAGCGGCTCGGGATAGAGCGCACCGGTGGGATTGTTCGGATTGATCAAGACGATGGCGCGGGTGTTTTTGTTGATCTTGCTACGAATATCATCCAGATCCGGAAACCAGCCGGCTCCCTCGTCACAGATATAATGACGTGGCGCACCCCCACCCAGGCTGACCGCAGCGGTCCACAGCGGGTAATCCGGGGCCGGCACCAACACCTCATCACCATTATTCAGCAGCGCCTGCATCGCCAGCACGATCAGCTCGGAGACCCCGTTACCGATATAGATATCGTCGATGCCCACCCCGGCAATCCGCTTGCCCTGGGTGTAGTGCATAATCGCCTTGCGCGCCGAGAACAGGCCCTTTGAATCGGAATAGCCGGAGGATTGTGGCAGGTTGTAGATCACATCCTGTTGGATCTCCTCCGGTGCCTCGAAACCAAATGGGGCCAGATTCCCAAGATTCAGTTTAATGATGCGATGACCTTCCTCTTCCATGATCCGTGCATGGGCCATCACCGGTCCACGGATGTCATAACAGACGTTGGCAAGCTTGTTGGATTTCAGGATTGGGCGCATCATCTCGGGCCGTTGTGAGTTGGGGAACTAGTCAGTGCGACCAGGACTCTGGTCTCAGTGAAAACAAACCGTTAACATTACGTGGCACACCCATCTCTGTCAATTGATTAGCCTGGATGTTTCATGAATTCGCATGATGCAGGCTGGAGTCCTTGCAACAATGAAATTTACCCGTGAACGGCCGGATGGCATC
This sequence comes from Gammaproteobacteria bacterium, assembly GCA_014859545.1. Lineage (GTDB taxonomy): Bacteria > Pseudomonadota > Gammaproteobacteria > Thiohalomonadales > Thiohalomonadaceae > SLDE01. The sequence continues at coordinate 11,268 of JACUTZ010000047.1, read as the reverse complement.
TACAGCTTCCATGCCAGTGGCGATAGGGAAGTCACGATCAATTCGCCCTCCCCCAAAGACCCACGGGATCAGGACGGGCGTCTGGTACTGGATCAAAGCTTTATCCTCCGCCCACAGCAATTACTGCAAAACTGGCGCCCCCGCCAACTGACGGAGCTGCAGGCCGAGGACCTGGATAGACTGGAAACCGAGACGCTGGAGGTATTGCTGATCGGCACCGGCGTCCGTATGCAATTGCCGGGGCGTGAACAAATAGCGCTGCTGGCTGGGCTGGGGGTCGGCTATGAGCTGATGGATACGGCGGCGGCCTGTCGTACCTACAATATCCTCGCTGCCGAAGGCCGCCGGGTCGCGGCCGCGATTATGCTGTAAAGCCAAAAGCGGTAATCTCGCCAAGACGCAAAGAACGCCAAGAAAGGGTGGGAGTTGAATCTCCACGCTACCCATCTCTAGCCAGGAAAAAACACTGCCCATCCCCGTATTTTCCTGACATTCCTTAGAGACATCATGCGAGGCCAAGCCGTTACAATACATTCGCCGTTTGAAGCTGCGCTGCCGAATACAGCCCTACTCTCTTGGCGTTCTTGGCGTCTTGGCGAGAGACACCATGCGTGGCTTAAATCGCATCGCCGGTATATCCCTGACTCTCGAGGATCTCACGCAGCCGCCTGAGCGCCTCAATCTGGATCTGACGGACCCGCTCACGGGTCACCCCGATCTCGGCACCCACATCTTCCAGGGTAGAGGGATCATGGCCATGCAGACCAAAGCGCCGCGCCACCACCTCACGCTGCTTTTCGGTCAGCTTGTCCAGCCAGAGATCAATGCTTTCGCGGATATTCTCATCCTGCAGCAGATCGGAGGGATCGATGTTATTTTCGTCCGGGATCGCATCCAGCAGGGACTTGTCCCCTTCGCGCCCGATCGGCACATCCACCGAGGTCACCCGCTCATTCAGGCCCATCATGCGTTTGACATCCTCGATGGGCTTGTCCAGCATCTCGGCGATCTCTTCCGCGCTGGGTTCGTGGTCCAGGGTTTGGGAGAGGTGTCGCGCGGCGCGCAGGTAGACATTGATCTCCTTGACCACATGAATGGGCAGGCGGATGGTACGGGTTTGATTCATGATCGCCCGCTCAATGGTCTGGCGGATCCACCAGGTAGCATAGGTGGAAAAACGAAAACCCCGTTCCGGGTCGAATTTTTCCACCGCACGGATCAGCCCGAGGTTGCCCTCTTCGATCAGATCCAGCAGGGCCAGGCCGCGATTGAGATAACGACGAGAGATCTTCACCACCAGACGCAGATTACTTTCAATCATGCGACGGCGCCCGGCCTCATCGCCCTTTTGTGCCAGGCGGGAAAAATACACCTCTTCTTCAGCACTCAGCAGCGGGGAAAAGCCGATTTCATTCAAATACAGGCGGGTAGCGTCCAATTGCCCTTCGGGGATGGCACCGGCGCTGAAGATCACCGCTTCTTCCAGCTCGACCTCATCAACGGTCGCAGCGTCTTCCACTCCGGCATCCTCCAAATCACGCTCTTCTTCCTGCGCCCCGCTGTCATCCTCACTGCTCATCCACTTCTCCCCTAGGATCCTGCTTTAGGTAGATATAGGGTTGGGTTTACCGGATTACCATCGCGGCGGATCTCGAAATGCAACACCACCCCGTCCCGGTTACTCTCTCCCATTTCGGCGATCGGCTGTCCCCGCTTGACCCTGGCACCTTCCTGCACCAACAGGCGTCGGTTATGCCCATAGGCACTAAGATAAACATCATCATGCTTGATGATCAACAAATTGCCATAGCCGATCAAACCACTGCCACTGTACACCACCTCGCCACCGGCCGCCGCGACAATCGCCTGTCCCTGACGACCAGCGATCCCCATACCCTTTTTCCCTGCGGCAACATTAAAGGCATATTTTTGCGTACCACGGGTAGGCCATTGCCAGACAATCCTGGCCGCTGTGGCCGGTGCCGGTCTAGATGGTCTACTGGCCGTGGGAGCCGGGGCGGTAGCGGGCGCAGCGGGACGACTTGGGGTGGGAGTGGGACGGGTACTGGGCGTCGGACTACTGGGCGTCGGACTACTGGGCCTCGCTACCGGGCGACTGGCTTCTGGCGGGCGCGATGGGGCTGGCGCTCTGGCCACAGTGTCGCTACTCGTGGCCGGGGGGGCTTGGATCGGGGTCGGTGCCGAGGCGGCCCGCTGCTGATGCGACGGGATAATGCGGATCTGCTGCCCGACACGGATCGTATATGGTGCCGTGATCTGGTTCCAGGCCGCCACCTGACGATAGTCATAGCCATAGCGCCAGGAGATCGAATACAGGGTATCGCCTGGCTTGACCGTATAATTAATGACCTGCTCTCCCCCCGGCGGGTGTAGCGAGCCACAGCCAGACAGGCCCACGCCGAGCAGCGCAAGCAGTAGCAGCCATCCCAGACGCCGACTAAGCATGGACCCCATTGCTGAGCAACAACCAAGCCAGCAGGATCGCCAGCACCAACATCCAGCCCAGCCAATCCACATAACGGCGCAGGGTCTGCTCCATGCGTATCCCACCCCAGCGCATCAGACCGGCAACCAGGAAGAAACGTGTCCCACGCCCGATCAGTGAAGCAAGCACAAAGGGCAACAGGGCCATGCTCACCACCCCGGCACTAATAGTGAAAACCTTATAGGGTATGGGTGAAAAACCGGCCAAGAAGATTGCCCAAAACCCCCACACCCCAAACCACTCCCCGGCACGCAAATAGGCCTCCCAGTAACCGGCCTGGTGGAGCAGCGGTTCGACCAGCTCAACGGCGAACACCCCGATCAGATAGCCCAGCAGCCCACCCAGTACCGAAGCGATGGTGGTCAGTGCCGCATAAAACCAGGCGCGCTCAGGCCTGGCCAAGGCCATCGGCGCCAGCATCACATCCGGTGGGATCGGGAAAAAAGAGGATTCGGCGAAGCTCAGGCCAGCCAGATAACGCGGTGCATGCCGGTGACGTGACCAGTTCAATACCCGGTCGTAAAGGGCGGAAAAAAATCGCATGAGTTTACCGTTGAGAACCACCGAGCATGGGCACAAAACTCACCATCTCCAGCAGTTGTTGAATGAATTCATTTCCCTGACGCCGTACCGACAGCAATTGCTGGGCGTTGCTGTTGCCACCCACCGGGATCACCAGCAAGCCCCCATCGGCCAGTTGCTCCAGCAGGGCCGGTGGGATCGCCGGCGGGGCAGCGGCCACCAGGATCGCATCAAAGGGTGCCTGAGAAGCCCATCCCTGGTAGCCATCGCCGTGACGCAGACGCAGATTGTGCAGCTTGAGTGCCTGCAGATTGCGTCGGGCGCGTTCGTGCAGGCCGGCGATACGCTCAATGCTATAGACCTCCTTGACCAGGCTGGCGAGGATCGCGCTCTGATAGCCACAGCCAGTGCCGATCTCCAATACCTTGTTCGGCGAGACACTCATCAAGGCCTCGGTCATGCGGGCCACGATATAGGGCTGGGAGATGGTCTGACCAAAACCGATCGGCAGCGCGGTATCCTCGTAGGCCCGTGAGGCCAGCGCCTCGTCCACGAACAGGTGGCGCGGAATGCTGCGCATCGCCTCCAACACCCGCTGATCGCGGATGCCGTGCTCGGCCAGACGCTGTACCAGCCGTTCACGGGTACGCTGCGAGGTCATGCCGATACCATTAATCGAGGCCTGCATGCGACTAGATGCCCTGGATCCAGTGGGCGATCTCATTGATTGTGCCATGACGGGTCAGATCGACCTGCAAGGGGGTCACCGACACCCGCCGCCCACGAATCGCATGAAAATCGGTGCCGGGACCGGCATCCTGTTCCTCACCAGCCGGGCCTATCCAGTAGATCGGACGTCCGCGCGGGTCGCGATCCTTGATCATTGCCTCGGCGCGATGACGATGGCCCAGCCGGGTCACCTCATAGCCTTGCAAGGCATCCCAGGCCACATCGGGCACATTGACGTTAAGGATGGTGTCGCCAGGCAAGGGATGTGCACCCAGGCGTTGCACCAGTTGCAGCGCCACTCGCCCGGCGGTATCGAAGTGATTGAACTCATGGCCACGCTGGGCACACAGGGAGACCGCGATGGCCGGCAGGCCCAGAAAACGCCCCTCCATCGCCGCTGCCACCGTCCCGGAATACAATACATCATCGCCCAGATTGGCCCCGGCGTTAATCCCCGAGACCACCATGTCCGGCTCCTCTGTCAGCAGACCAGTAATCGCCAGATGCACGCAGTCGGTCGGGGTGCCATCGACCCGATAAAAGCCGTTTTCGCTCAGATGGGCACGGATCGGATTATCCAGGGTCAGGGAGTTGCTGGCGCCGCTGCGATCCCGCTCCGGGGCAACCACGGTGATCCCGGCAATGGTTGACAAGTGCCGGGCCAGGGTATGGATGCCCTCTGCCAGATAGCCGTCGTCGTTACTAATCAGGATCTTCATCTGTACATCCACCTACAATATGCAGCTTACTATACCAGCCTGCAGGCCCACTGGGGAATTATCCATGCAGCGGTGCATCGGCTACACTAGCTGACACGCCGCCGCATGATTCAGGAGCCCAGCCCATGGCCCGCGAGCCACGAAAACCTGCCAAGGACGAGGACAGCAACCTGTTTCGCCAGGCCGTGGCCGATGTCACGCCGCTGAAGCGACCCGCAGTCATTCTGCCCGATGTACCCAAGCCTGTCCCTCGCAAACGCCCCCGCTCCGATCAAACCGGTGCCCCCGTCGACCACTACCGCGATCTGGATATCGACACCGCCACTCCCCTGAACGAAATACTCCAGTTTCGCCGTGCCGGAGTGCAGCACAAGCTGATGCGACGCCTCTGTCGAGGCGAACTCCCCTGTGCTGCGGTGCTCGACCTGCATGGCCTGCGGGTGGCTGAGGCAAGGCAGGCGCTACAGGCCCTGCTACGCCATGCCCAGGCTCAGGGTGATAAAGTGGTACGGGTGATCCATGGCAAGGGCAAGGGTTCCGGCACGCAACAGGCGGTACTAAAGCAGCAGGTCAATCACTGGCTGCAACAGGACCCGACCGTACTGGCCTTTTGCTCAGCGCAAGCCAGGGATGGGGGTAGCGGCGCGGTGTATGTATTGCTCAAGCGCACTCGTTCGGATGAATGACGGAGATGCAGACCTCAAACCTCGCACTGTTTTTGTGCAACGCCCCTGCAAACAGATATACTCCTGGCAATAATTGAATAAAAAAGGGTATACGATGAAGATCAAGAGCAAATTGTTGTTGGGCGCGGGCCTGCTGGCGCTGGTGCCGGTAGTGATTACCAGCGTGGTCCTCAGCAGTGTATCCGTGAACACCAGCAGCAAGGCCCTCGAACAGCAGGTGCAGTCGCAACTGATTTCGCTGCGCGAGGCAAAAAAAGATCAAATCGAAGATTATTTTCGCGGCATCAGTAATCAACTACTGAATATGGCCACTGCCCCGGCCACTCGCGAGATGCTGGCGGTGCTGCCAATTGCTACCAGTGAATTGATTGAATCACAGCGCAACGAAGTGGCGCGGATGCGCCAGGAACTACGCAGCTATTACGAACAGGAATTTAGTCGCGAGTACCAGGCAAAAAATCCGGGGGTCAGTGCCGATATCAACACCATCCTCAGCCGCCTCAGCGACGAGGCGGTAATCCTGCAAAATCTCTACATCCATCACAACCGCCATCCACTGGGCGAGAAAAATCAACTGCGCAGCATCGGGGATCGCAGCCGCTACGATGCCCTGCACGGGCAGTTCCATCCCTATTTTGATGACTTTGCCGAGCGCTTCGGCTATTACGATCTATTCCTGATCGATAATCAGGCCAACGTGGTTTACAGTGTCTTCAAGGAAGTGGATTTCGGTACCAATCTGCGCAACGGCCCCTATGCCAATAGCGGCCTCGCCGCTGCCCATAATCGCGCCACCGCCATCCCTGCCGGACAAATGGTCATCGAGGATTTCACGCCCTTTCTACCCTCCTACAACAGCCCAGCGGCCTTCATGGCTACTCCGGTCTACCATGGCGAACAACGCTTGGGGGTGCTGGTATTACAAATGCCCATCGATGCCATCAATGCCATCATGACCAGCAACGCCGAGTGGCGTGATGTGGGCCTGGGTGAATCCGGTGAGACCTATCTATTGGGGCAGGATAAACGGGCACGCAGCATTAGCCGTTTTCTACTGGAAGACAAGGCTGGTTATCTGGCGATGTTGCGCGGCCTGAATGTGCCGAACGACACCATTAGCGCCATTGATGTCCGCGACACCAATATCGGCCTGCAAGAGATCGATACCCAGGGCAGCCGTGCCGCCCTCGCCGGACAAAGCGGCTTTGCCATCTTTCCCGACTACCGTGGCGTGAACGTTCTCTCCGCCTACACCCCCTTGGCAATCGATGGTTTGAGCTGGGCATTGCTCAGCGAGATCGACAGGGACGAGGCTTTTCAGGAAGTGGCCAGCATGCGCAACAGCATTGTCACCTGGGCCGTTGTGGTCGGCCTGAGTACCTTTGGCGTCGCTCTGGTCGTTGGGCTGCTGTTCTCGCTGAGCATCACCCGGCCGATCCAGCGTCTTGCCGAGACCATCGGTATCATTGACAGGGATTCGGATTTGTCGCGCCGTATCGACATCAACAGCAAGGATGAGCTGGGCGAGATGGCCCACTCCTTCAACGATATGCTTAAAAAACTGCACCACAGCATGCGCGAGGTCAGCAGTTCCACCTCGCAGCTGGCCGCCGCCGCCGAGGAGCTCTCGGCGATCACCATCGAAAGCAATCAGGCCATCGAGACCCAGCGCAGCGAGACCGAACAGGTCGCCACCGCGATGAATGAAATGAGCGCCACGGTACAGGAGGTATCGGAGAGCGCCCACAAGGCTGCCCAGGCCGCCCATGGTGCCGATGGCTCAGCCAGCAAGGGACGCGATGTGGTACAGCAAACCGTGGACTCCATCGGTCAGCTGGCCGATGATGTGCGCAGCACCTCCAGCGTGATCAGAAAACTTGAGGGCGAGGCGGAAAACATCGGCACGGTGCTGGATGTCATCCGTGGGATTGCCGAACAGACCAATCTGCTGGCGCTGAATGCCGCTATCGAAGCGGCACGGGCCGGTGAGCAGGGACGCGGTTTTGCGGTGGTGGCCGACGAGGTACGCTCCCTGGCCAGCCGCACCCAGGATTCCACCACCGAGATCCAGACCATGATCGAGGCCCTGCAACATGAGGCGCGTGCCGCCGTGGACGCGATGGCCAAGGGCGAGGCCCAGGCCGAATCCGGAGTGGAAAAGGCTGCCATGGCCGGTGAGGCCCTGGCCGAAATCACCCGCGCAGTCACTGCGATCAATGACATGAACACCCATATCGCCAGCGCCGCCGAGGAACAAAGTGCAGTGGCCGAGGAGATCAACCGCAATATCGCCACCATCAGCGAGGTTGCCGAGCACAACACCGAGAATGCCGAACAGACCTCACGCGCCAGTGAGGAGCTGGCACACCTGGCCTCGCAGTTGCAAACCCTGGTGGCACAGTTCAAAATTTAACCAGAACCGCCGAGAAGGCGGGATGATCCAGGACAGACTTCATTAGGGTAGACAACGATGCATTTTCTGCGTGCCAGTGTTCGTAACAAACTCTTGCTGATCACCGGCACCGGCACCACCCTGGTGCTGCTGGCTGCGCTGTTCGGTTTTTGGGCCAGCCAGCAAGGCCTGGCAGGGATCGGCCAGCTACTGCAACAGGGTAGTCAGCTACAGGGCCAGGATACTCAGGCCCTGGCGGCGATTGGCCAGGTGATGGAAAACACCCAGCAAAAAATGCGTCTGGCGATGCTCTTGATGGGCATCGCCGTTCTGATCGCCTTTGTTTCCTTCCTCTATTACGTGCAGCAGCATATTGTCCTGCCTGCTCGCCAGCTCAGCGCAATACTCGGCCAGATGGCCAAGCGTAATTTCAATCAGTCCCTGCCCAAACTGGGCGAGGATGAGCTGGGCCAGATCGCCAGCAGTGGCGAAACCATCCGCAATGCGATGCAGGCCATCATCACCGAACTCGAACAATCCAGTAACCAACTGACTGCCTCGGCCAGTCAATTGCAGGAAGTCATCGCCATCACCCGCCAGGGGGTGGAACAGCAGCTGAGTGAAACCGAACAGGTGGCCGCAGCGATCCATCAAATGACCACCACCATGCATGACATGGTCGAACAGGCCCAGCAGGCCGCGCAATCCGCCGCAGAGGCCGATCAGGATGCCGGTAAGGGACGCCGTGTGGTGGCCCGTACCATCGACGATATCGAGGCACTTTCCAGCGAGATGGAACAGGCCTCGCTTACCGTGGCCGGTTTGCAGCAACGCAGCGTCGAGATCGGCAGTGTGCTGGATGTGATCAAGGGGATCTCGCAACAAACCAATCTGCTGGCGCTGAATGCGGCCATCGAAGCCGCCCGTGCCGGTGAGCAGGGACGCGGCTTTGCAGTGGTGGCAGATGAGGTGCGCGCCCTCGCCACCCGTACCCAAAAGGCCACCGAGGAAGTCGAGGCGATGATCGCCCAGTTGCAGGACGGTGCCGAAAAAGCGGTGCAGGTAATTGTCCAAAGTCGCGAGCATGCCCAGGCCGGTGCCGGCCAATCGGCCGAGGCCGGCAGTTCCCTCGAGGCAATCACCGCTGCAGTGGATCGGATCAGTCAAATGAATGCCCATATCTCCGATGCCGCCATTCAGCAACAGCATATGGCCGAAGAGATCAATCGCAACATCATGAACATCAGCGAAATCGCCGAGCATTCCGCCGAGGGCAGCAAGCGCATCGACGAGGCCCAGGGACAGCTTAACGGCCTGTCATCACGCCTCTCGGCACTGGTTGCCAGCTTTCATCGTTCCTAATCGGGGTAGTTGACCTATCCATCGCTAGCCGAAGGACCGGGCACGATTTCCTTCCCCACGACCTTATCACTCGCTGGTGTGGAATAAAGCACACCACCTTCGTTCCGCCTTGTTGGTCGCAAAAATAGCCATCCGCAGCAGCAAGCTCAATCCTACCCTGGCGAGTTCGTATCCTGTGCATCACACAACTCACGTAACACACTGGTGGCATAGCTGCCGGGCGGCAGGCTGAAATGCAGTTCCAGACTATCCCCATCCAGCCACTGCCAGGAAAGAGCACCCGGCATCAACTTGAGGGGGCGGCGCTGCTGTTTGAGACCAGCTTTCTCCAGCCCTTGGCACAGCATTGCCTCACTCGCCAACACCGCTTGCTCAAGGGCCAGGGCCTCACCCTTGGGCAGGGGCTGGCCCTTGCCCCAAAGCGGACCGCTGGTTTGCAAATCGCCACATGCGATACGCGCCTGTATCGCCGCATCGATGCGCAGCAGACTGAGGGTGCTATCACTGCCGGGCATGATCAGGGCCTCGCCAGGCAGGGCATCTAACCAGCAGTGCCGGGCCACCCGCTCACTCAGCACCCGATTAAACAGCCAGGAGCGTGCTGCCGAGAGGTACAAGCCACGCAGGTGCGAATTCTGTTCACGAAATTCACCGGCCAACATCGCTCGTGCCCGTTGCAAATTGCCACCCTCGCGTCCGAAACGCTGCGGACCGAAATAATTCGGCACCCCCTCCTGGGCAATCAGCTGGAGCCGCCTTGCCAGCTCCTCGCGATCGCCCTGCACTGCTCGCAGACGCAGGGTAAAGCGATTTTCTCTTAGCATGCCCCGGCGCAGGCGTTGGCGATGGCGATCCACCGCAAGGATCTCGATATCCGCACAGGCCAGTTGCTGCCAGTCCGGTTCGTCTCGTTTGCCCAACTGTACGGTAAAGACCTGGGTAGTCAGGGCGTGACGGTCCTTGAGCCCGGCATAGCCGATGGCATCCAGTTCGACACCAGCGAAGCGCGCCAGCTCGCGCGCCACCCACTCGGTGTTCTGATGACGCTTGCGCACGACCAGCCAGGCATGCTCGCCCTCGCCATGGGGGGCACAGGCCGGGATCTCCTCGACAATAAAATCCTCGGCAACACTGCGCAGCACAGCGACACACGTGGGCTGACCATAGGCCCAGGCATATTCCTCAAGCATCCCGCAACAGCACCACCGCGTGAGCGGCAACCCCCTCGCAACGACCGGTAAAACCCAGGCCTTCGGTGGTGGTGGCCTTGACGTTAACCTGACTGGTGCTGGCCTGCAGATCGGCTGCCAGGTTTTCGCGCATCGCCGCGATATGACTTGCCATCTTCGGTGCCTGGGCGATGATGGTCATGTCCGCATTGCCCAGCCGATAGCCCTGTTCGTGCATCAAATCGACCACCCGGCGCAGCAGGATACGGCTATCGATATTTTCAAATTCACGGCTGCTATCGGGAAAGTGGCGACCGATATCCCCCTCCCCCAGCGCACCGAGCAGCGCATCGCACAGGGCGTGGATCAACACATCCCCATCGGAGTGGGCGGCGAAGGCCTGGCTATGGGGAATATGCACCCCACCCAAGACCAGATGATCGCCCTCGCAGAAGGCGTGTACGTCATAACCGTGGCCGATTCTCATCATCTCGTCACCCAAACAGTTCCACACCGGTTTTTTTTGCTGCTCGCTTAAGCTCCTTATCGAGCGTGGCCAAGGGCACGCCTTCGCGTAGGGCGAGTTCCAGATAGGCCGCATCATAGGACGACAATTTGAATCGTCGTGCCAGTTGAAGTGTATCACCCAAGGCGTGGCTGGCGGTTCCTGGGACTACCCGTATTGCCATACGTTGAATGACGCCTACGAATGCACTGCTACGGGCCTCACTCAACAAGCCTTTGGACTCAGCCTTGGTGAGCAAATTTGCCATTTCCAGTGGCCAGACCGAAGGCACAAGGGCGGTGGTATGCGGATCCGTCATCGCCTGTAACACCGCTTGGGCGTAGGCATTATCGGCATCACTGCCATCGCCAAACAACCAACGCATCACGACCGAATTATCCAGCACAAAGCGCATCAATCGCGCCCTTCCTCAAGCAAGGCCCTGATATCCACCTTTACTGCTACGGCCTCGCGCATCAGTGCCAGCATTTGTTGTGCCGCCGTCGCTCCCTGCTGCTCTGCACTGCTACCGACAGGTACCAACTCCGCCACGGGTTTGCCACGCTGGGTAATCACAAACCGACCACCAGCCTCCACCTTGCGCAGATAGGCAGGCAGGTGGGTCTTGGCATCATAGGCACCGACTTCTTCCTGGATAGACATAGCATGCTCCCTCTC
>JACUTZ010000046.1 GCA_014859545.1 Gammaproteobacteria bacterium | reverse complement strand
CCCCAGCCCCCAGCCCCTAGCCCCTCAACAATCTTCACGTTAGAATGTCGCACGCATTTGACTGGCAAAGCAGCCCAATGAAAATCATCATACTCGGCGCAGGGCAAGTCGGTTCCTCACTGGCCAATCACCTGGCCAACGAGGCCAACGACATCACCATTGTGGATACGGATGCACGACGCCTGCAGGCCCTGCAGGATCGCCTCGACCTGCGCACTGTCGCTGGCCAGGCCTCCCATCCGGATGTCTTATTGCGCGCCGGTGCCGAGGATGCCGACATGATCATCGCGGTGACCAATAGCGATGAGACCAATATGGTCGCCTGTCAGATCGCCTATACCCTGTTTCACACCCCCACCAAGATTGCCCGGGTACGCGCCCAGGAATACCTGCAGTTTCCGCAGCTGTTTTCCCAGGATGCACTGCCCATCGATGTAATGATCAGTCCCGAGCAACTGGTCACCGATTACATCCATCGCCTGATCGAACACCCCGGTGCCTTGCAGGTACTGGATTTTTCCGGTGGCAAGGTACAGCTGGTGGCGGTGCGCGCCTATTACGGCGGGCCGCTGGTTGGCCATGAACTGCGCACCCTGCGCGATCACATCCCCGGGGTGCAAAGCCGGGTCGCGGCGATCTATCGACGTGGACGCGCCATCCATCCCGAGGGCCACACCGTCATCGAGGCCGATGATGAGGTCTTTTTCCTGGCCGCAAAAAAAGATATCCGCGCGGTGATGAGCGAGCTGCGCAAGCTGGAAAAACCGGTCAAGCGGGTAATCATCGCCGGTGGTGGCAACATCGGCAAACGCCTCGCCAAGGCCCTGGAAAATGACTATCAAGTCAAGCTGATCGACCACAATCAGGAACGCACCCGCGCCATCTCCGAGGAACTCAATCGCACCATCGTGCTACAGGGCGATGCCGCCGATGAGGAGTTGCTGCTGGAAGAAAACATCGAGGACACCGATGTGTTCTGCGCCCTGACCAATGACGATGAGGCCAATATCCTCTCCTCGATGTTGGCCAAACGTCTGGGCGCACGCAAGGTGATGACGTTGATCAACCGCGCTGCCTATGTGGATCTGGTCGAAAGCGGCGACATCGACATCGCCATTTCGCCCCCCCAGGCCACCATCGGCAGCCTGCTCGCCCATGTGCGCCGCGGCGATGTGGTGATGGTGCATTCGCTGCGCCGCGGTGCCGCCGAGGCGATCGAGGCGATCGCCCATGGCGATCAATATTCCTCGCGGGTGGTCGGGCGCGCCATCGAGGACATCAAGCTGCCGGAAGGCACCACCATCGGTGCCATCGTGCGCGGTGATGAGGTCTTGATCGCCCATCACAATACTGTCATCGAGGCCGAGGACCATGTGCTGCTGTTCGTGGTCAACAAGCGCCGTATCCCCGACGTGGAACGCCTGTTCCAGGTTGGCGTGACCTTCCTCTAAGTCGATGCAATTTCGCGCCATCCAACGCATCCTTGGGCTGTTGCTGATGCTGTTCAGCATCACCATGTTGCCACCGATGCTGGTATCGCTGTTCTATCAGGATGGTTTTTATATCTCCTTCCTGCTCGGCTTTGCCCTGACCCTGGGCACCGGTCTGCTGATCTGGCTACCTGCCCGTAACAATCGCCGCGAGCTGCGCCTGCGCGATGGCTTCGTGGTGGTGGTGATGTTCTGGACGGTGCTTGGCCTGTTCGGCGCACTACCCTTCATGATCGGCGCCGAACCCAATCTGTCGCTGGCCGATGCGGTGTTTGAATCCTTTTCTGGCCTGACCACCACCGGTGCCACGGTGATCACCGGGCTGGATACCCTGCCCAAATCTCTGCTTTATTATCGCCAACAGTTGCAGTGGTTGGGCGGCATGGGGATCATCGTCCTGGCGGTGGCGATCCTGCCGATGCTGGGGATCGGGGGGATGCAGCTGTATCGTGCCGAAACCCCCGGACCAATGAAAGAAAACAAGCTCACCCCGCGCATCACCGAAACCGCCAAGGCGTTGTGGTACATCTACCTGGGCCTGACCGCGGTCTGCGCACTGGCCTATTGGCTGGCCGGGATGACACCTTTCGATGCCATCGGTCACAGCTTTTCCACCGTGGCCATCGGTGGTTTTTCCACCCACGATGCCAGCATGGGCTACTATGTCGACCAGCCGCTGATCGAGATGATCGCGATCGTCTTCATGCTGCTGGCCGGCACCAATTTTGCGCTACATTTTCTGGCCCTGCGGCGCATCAGCACCGCACCCTACCAGCATGACTCGGAATTCCGTACCTACATCACCGTGCTGGCCACGGTGGCCGGGATTACCGTGCTCTATCTGCACATGACCGCCACCTTCAGTGACTTTGGCAGCGCCGCCCTGCACGGCGTTTTCCAGGTAGTGTCGATCGGCACCACCACCGGTTTCACCACCAGCAATTACGCCGCCTGGCCGAGCTTTCTACCGGTGATGCTGCTGTTCGTCAGCTTCATCGGTGGTTGTGCCGGCTCCACCGGTGGCGGCATGAAGGTGATCCGCTTCCTGTTGCTGCTCAAACAGGGCATGCGCGAGATCTCCCGCCTGGTCCACCCCAATGCGGTGATCCCGATCAAGGTCGGTGACAAGCCCATGCCGGAACGGGTTGTGGAGGCGGTATGGGGATTCTTTGCCACCTATGTGGCGATCTTCGCCATCCTGCTGCTGATCCTGATGATGACCGGGCTGGACCAGGTTACCGCCTTCTCTGCGGTGGCGGCCACCATGAACAACCTGGGTCCAGGGCTGGGTGATGTTGCCCTGCACTATGCCGATATTTCCAGCCTGGCCAAATGGGTGTTGTGCTTTGCGATGCTGCTCGGCCGCCTGGAAATATTCACCCTGCTGGTGTTGCTGACCCCCGCCTTCTGGCGCAAGTAAGCCGCTCCCCCGCGATGAAGGATTGGGACCAGCACTATCGCAACGCCCCCCTGGCCACACCGACCCCCTCTCCCCTGCTGCAAGACTATTCGTACCTGCTGCCTCGCCAGGGCAGGGCGCTGGATCTGGCCTGTGGCCGTGGTGGCAATGCCCTGCTGCTGGCGGGATGCGGTCTGGATACCCACGCCTGGGACAGCTCAGCAGTGGCGATTGCCCAGCTCGGCAGCCTGGCGGCACAACAGGGTCTGCTAGTACATGGCGTCTGTCGCGATCTCATCCAACACCCCCCCGAGCCGAACAGCTTTGATGTGATCGTGGTCTCGCGCTTCCTGCACCGTCCGCTATGCCCGGCACTCTCTGCCGCACTACGTCCCGGCGGGCTACTGTTCTATCAGAGTTTTTTGCGCCTGCGTCGCGATACGCAACAAGGTCCCACACGCGGCGAATTTTTGCTCGAGGAGGGGGAGCTGCTCACGCTGTTTACACCGCTGCAGCTGCGTCTTTATCGGGAGGAGGGTCTGAGCGGGGATCTCAGCCAGGGGGAACGCAACGAGGCCTGGCTGATCGCGCAACGCCCTTACCAGTAATTGGGACCGGGCAGCCCGGACCACAGCTCGGTCAGATCGGGAAAATTCCACTCCGCCGGATCCTCACGGCCAGTAATGCTGTCCTTGCAGTGCGCGGCAGCGAGATCAATGATTTTTGGTGCCAGACGGGCGCGCGATTTGGTCGAGTAGAACACCTTTACCCGGGGTTTGAGCAGCGAGTCCTTGGACTGCTCCATCACCACTGCCAACTTGCCGGATTCCAGCCTCACCAGGGAACCGATCGGATAGATCCCCAGGCTTTTGACGAAGGCCTGAAACACTATCGGGTCGAAGTGTCCCTCGGCCCATTCGGCCATCTTACGTATCGATTCGGCCGGATCCCAGCCGGCCTTGTAGGGGCGATTGGAGGTGATTGCATCATACACATCACAGACCGCACCCATCTGGGCATAGAGGCTGATCTGATCACCCTTAAGCCCATCGGGGTAACCGGAACCATCGACCTTTTCATGGTGATGCAAGCAGACATCCAGAGTGCTTGCATCCACACTATCGGCCACCGCCAGCAACATTTTGTGCCCTTCAGCGGGATGCCCCTTCATGATCGCAAATTCCTCGGGGGTCAGCTTGCCCGGCTTGTTTAGGACCGCCATTGGCATCCTGGCCTTGCCCAGGTCATGCATCAGTCCGGCCAGACCGACCGAGCGGGTCTGCTGTTCATCCAAACCCAACTGGCGGGCCAGCGCCAGCATCAGCGCGCATACCGCCACCGAGTGCATGTAGGTATAGTCATCGGCACTCTTGAGCCGCGCCAGGCTCAACATGGCCCCGGCATTGCGACTCACCGAGTCGGAGATCTCTTCGACCAGCTTGCGCGCCACCGCGGTATCCACCGCCTTGCCCATTCGTGCCTCAGCGAACATGGAGGTCACCGCCCGCTTGGACTTGGCGCAGATCTTTACCGCCCGGCTCAGCTCCTCATGAATCGAAACCTGCTCCAGCTCCCGTCCACTGTCCGCCGCACGTGCCAGCGCCGCATCCACCTCAGCCTCGCTGTCAGACTCGGCCACCGCCACCTCACCGGCCAACACATCACAACCCTTGTCGGTATCGATCCATAGCTCCTTGATGCTGCTGGCCTGGATGGTGGCGATGTCCTTGGGGTCGTCCAGCACAAAGCTGGTGCGCCAAAAGGGGTGTTCCATCCAGGAACCGCAAAACTCCTTGATGTACATGCCCGGCTGCAACTGACCGACGCGGATTTTTTTCAGCATGGTAATGGGTTATCTAAAACGCCTTTGCCTCTTCCTCCAGGTAGATCCGGTAGGCATTACCACGATTACTGGCGGCGAAGGCCGGCATGTTTTCGTAACGGCTCCAATCGGTGTTCTCATAGGCCTCATCAAAGGGCACCATCTCCTTCACCGCCACCGCCATCGCCGCCTGCACATAGAGGATGTAGTCGCGGGTAGTGTTCACAACTTCCTGGGCATTGTCCGAAAGCGAACCATGTCCCGGCACGATGTAGCGCACCTGTTCCTTCAGGCCGGCAATATACGCCAGGCCTTCCATCCACTTGCCCACGTCGGTCTCCGGGCTGTCAAGAAAGGGGATGCGTCCGCCATAGAGCACATCGCCGCCAAACAGCACCCCGTAATTGTGCACCAGCATCACCGCATCGCCCGGCGCATGGGCCGGACCAAGATATTTCAGCTCGAAATCCACCCCGCCAATACGGAATTGTTTGTCATCGTCAAAGACCTGATCCGGCACCACGATATAGGTATTTTCATCCACCCATGGGAACAACGCCTCGCGGCGCTGGGCCAAGCGGCGCTCCGCATCCTCGCCCTGACTGCCGGAGCTACCACCCACGTACCCCAGCGTGCCACGATGGGCCAGCACCGGCGGATCGCCCGCATGCTGTTTGAAGGCCTGCAGGCCATAGATGTGATCCGCATGGTAGTGACTGATCACGATCAGCTTGATCGGCAGCTCGGTCACCTCACGAATCCGCTGCAACATGCGATAACCCAGGGCCGGAGTACCCAGGACATCAAACACCACCACGCCCTCGCTGGTCACCACAAAACCGGCATTGGAGGTATGCCCCTCGTTGACCGCATCGGGTACCCCGGATTTGCCGACGATGTAGTAGACCGGGGTATCGCCCACCTGGTGCAGCTTGAAGGGCTGGGTCACCGCCCCATAGGGGGTTTCCACCGCACGGGTTTCGGCTGCCGCCAGGGGGGTGCCAAGGTACAAGGCAGCGATCGTCAACAGACTGCCTATCAGGATCTTTTTCAACATTTCATTCCTCCATCGCGGTGAACAGACTTGAGGGTTCGCCACCTTATTGTGTTGTTGGATTGTAGACGTTTGTGTGCTGCGGCTTATTCCACCGTCACCGATTTTGCCAGATTGCGCGGCTGATCCACATCGGTGCCCTTGAGCACCGCCACGTGGTAGGCCAATAGCTGCAGCGGGATGGTAAAGATGATCGGCGAGATGCTTTCCTCCACGCTTTCCATCGCCAGCACCTGCAGGTCATCGGCACTCTCCCAGCGGGCAGCGCTGTCGGCAAACACATAGAGCTTGCCACCACGGGCCTTGACCTCATGCAGATTCGACTTGAGCTTTTCCAGCAGGGCATTGTTCGGTGCCACCGCGATCACCGGCATCTGCTCATCCACCAGCGCCAACGGGCCATGCTTGAGTTCGCCGGCCGGATAGGCCTCGGCATGGATATAGGAGATCTCCTTGAGCTTGAGCGCCCCCTCCATCGCAATCGGATAATGCGGCCCGCGCCCAAGGAACAGGGCATGCTGTTTGTCCACCAGTTGCTCGGATAATTCGGCGATGATAGCGTCCAGTTCGAGGATTTTTTCCACACGACGTGGCAGGCTTTCCAGCTCACTGACCAGCTGTTGCTCCATCGCATCACTCAGCTTGCCGCGCCGCCCCAGGGCAATCACCAGCAGCATCAGGGCGGTGAGCTGGGTGGTGAAGGCCTTGGTGGAGGCCACGCCAATCTCCGGCCCGGCACGGGTCATCAATACCAGGTCAGCCTCCCGTACCAGCGAGCTTTCTGCCACATTGCAGATCGCCAGGGTGTGCTGGTAGCCTCGCCGCTTGGCATCGCGCAGTACCGCCAGGGTATCGGCGGTTTCACCGGACTGGGATATCAACACCAGCAGACTGCCCGGCGCCACCACCGAAGAGCGGTAACGAAACTCGCTGGCCACCTCTACCTGGCAGGCGATCCCGGCCAGCCCCTCCAGCCAGTAACGGGCCACCTGCCCGGCATGGTAGCTGGTACCGCAGGAAACAATATCCACCCGTCGAGTGGCATCCAGGATCGCACCGGCACTGATCCCCAGACTTTCCTCCAGCAGGCGGCCCTTGGCAATCCGTCCCTCCAGGGTGTCGGCGATCGCCTGGGGCTGCTCGTAGATCTCCTTGAGCATGAAGTGGCGATATTCCCCGCGCAGCACCGCATCTGCGGACAGTTGTGATTCACTGACTGGCCGCTCTACCGCTGTACCGCTGGCATCAAAGATCTGGATGCGCTCGCGCTCAATGCTGGCGGTATCCCCCTCCTGCAGGATGATGAAGCGACGGGTCACCGGCAATAGTGCCGCCATGTCCGAGGCGGCATAGTTTTCGCCCAGGCCCAGGCCGATGATCAGCGGGGTGCCGCGACGCGCCAGTACGATGCGCTGCGGTTCACGGGCGCTGATCACCGCGATTGCATAGGCACCCTCCAGATTGATCACCGCTGCCTGCACCGCCGCCAACAGATCCTTGCCCTGCTGATGCTGGTCGTGGATGCGGTGCACCACCACCTCGGAGTCGGTGTCGGAGGTAAAGATATGACCGCTGAGTTTTTGTTCGCTGCGCAGCTGCTCGTGGTTCTCGATAATGCCGTTGTGCACCATCGCCACCGCATCGCGACAGATATGGGGATGGGCGTTTTTTTCCACCGGCAGGCCGTGGGTGGCCCAGCGGGTATGGGCAATGCCGATCTTACTGCGCAGCCCCTGTTGCTGCACCGCCTGCTCCAGCACCGCCACCTTACCGGGCAGACGTACCCGCGCCAGGCAGGCCTGCTCGTCCAGCACCGCCACCCCGGCCGAGTCGTAGCCGCGATACTCCAGGCGCTTGAGTCCTTCCAGCAGGATGGGCATCACATCCCGTTCGGCGATCGCTGCAACAATTCCACACATTACTTTTTTACCCCTTTGAAAACTTTGCCACAGAGGTCACATAGGCTACGGAGAAATATTATTTACCGCTAATCTTTTGGTGCCAGGTAATTCGGAATACATACTGGCAACACTCGATCTTACTTGCCTCTGTGTACTCTGTGACCTCTGTGGCTAGCCTTTCTTCTCTGGGCGTTTCCAGCCTTCAAGGCTGCGCTGTTTGCTGCGGCTCAGGGTCAGGGCATTTTCCGGCGCGTCGCTGGTGATGGTCGATCCGGCACCGATGGTGGCCCCGGCACCGATGCTGACCGGGGCAACCAGTTGGCTGTCGGATCCGATAAACGCGCCATCACCAATGACGGTTTTATGCTTGTTCGCGCCATCATAATTACAGGTGATGGTACCGGCGCCAACATTGACCCCTGCGCCCATCTCGGTATCACCGATATAGCTGAGATGGTTGACCTTGGATCCCTTGCCAATCCGGCTCTTTTTGACCTCGACAAAATTACCGATCTTGGCCCCATCGGCCAGTTCGGTGCCGGGACGTAGCCGGGCAAATGGCCCTACCTGGCAGCCTTCGCCTATCTGCGCGCCATCCAGTACTGACATGGCTTCGATGTGCGTATCATCACCGATCTGCACATTGCGCAGCAGGGAGTTGGGGCCGATCCGTACCCGATCACCGATCAGCACCTGGCCCTCGATGATCACATTGCAGTCGATGAAGACATCGCTACCAACGCTGATCTCGCCACGCAGGTCAAAGCGCGCTGGATCGGCCATGCCTACCCCTGCCGCCATCAGCGCCTCGGCACAGCCGCGCTGATAGATGCGCTCCAGGCGTGCCAGCTGGCTGCGGTCATTGACCCCGCTGACCTCATCGGCGCTTTCGGCCTTGCGGGCGATGACCTCGACCCCATCGGCCACCGCCATGGCGATCACATCGGTCAGATAATATTCGCCCTGGGCATTGTCATTATCCAGGCGCTGCAGCCAATCGCGTAGCAGGCCAGCCTTGCAGCAAAGAATACCGCTATTGCCCTCGCGGATCTGTCGCTGGCTATCGCTGGCGTCCTTCTCCTCCACGATGGCAAGGACCTTACCATTGCCATCGCGCAGGATGCGCCCATAACCGCGTGGATTCTCCAGCTCAACGGTCAACAGCGCCAGGCCTGCCGGAGCAGCCTCGACCAGACCCTGCAGGGTGCTCGGGCTGATCAACGGTACATCCCCATACAATACCAACACCTGGGCATCCGCGCCCACATCCGGGATAGCCTGTGCCACCGCGTGGCCCGTACCAAGCTGTCTGCTCTGCGTGACCCAGTGAATCTTGTCCTTGCCCTCGACCGCCTGCTTGACCTGTTCGGCCGCATGCCCAACCACCACATGGATCGCCGTGGGCGAAAGTGATTCGGCACAGTCGAGCACGTGACTCAGCATCGGCCTACCGGCCAGGGGATGAACCACCTTGGGTAGTTCGGAACGCATCCGCGTACCCTGTCCGGCGGCGAGAATGATGATTTCCAGTGACATGCGTGGCTTCTTTTCCTTGGCTACGTCCATATGGTACAGCGATTAAACGATCCGGTGTACGTAGCCCCCTGCCATGGTGCTGGAACGACGTAATCCCGGCCATAAAAAAGGGCAGTGTAACACTGCCCTTTTTTTTCATCATCAGTTTGCGTGAACTGCCACTAGATCAGGAGCGGGTACCACCAAACTTCCGGCGCATGCGCTGGATAGCCTGTAGCCGGGCAATTGCGTCGGCCAGTTCGGCCTCGGCACGTGCATAATCCATGTCGCTCTTGCGATCCTTGAGGGCTTGCTCGGCACGATTCTTTGCTTCAACAGCCTTGGCCTCGTCCAGGTCCTTGGCGCGGACGGCGGTGTCCGAGAGTACAGTCACCATGTGCGGCTGTACCTCGAGCATGCCTCCGGAGACGAAAAAGAAATCCTCGTCACCGTTTTCCTTCACCACACGAACCTCACCAGGCTTGAGCTGGGTCAGCATCTGGGTGTGGCGGGGATAGATCCCCACCTCGCCCATCAGTGCCGGGGCGAACACTTGCGTGACGGTCCCGGAGAAGATCTCCGCTTCCGCACTAACGATGTTCACATGCATTGTCATAGCCATATGCCTGTCCCCGTTTGGGTTGCGTTACAGGGTTTTCGCCCTTTCCACGGCTTCGTCGATGGTGCCAACCATGTAGAAGGCCTGCTCTGGCAGGTGGTCGTATTCACCGTTGACGATACCCTTGAACCCGGCGATGGTGTCCTTCAGGGAGACGTACTTGCCGGGTGCGCCGGTAAATACCTCTGCCACGAAGAACGGCTGCGACAGGAAGCGCTGAATCTTTCGTGCACGGGATACGGTCAGCTTGTCGGTTTCGGACAGCTCGTCCATACCCAGGATCGCGATGATGTCACGCAGTTCCTTGTAGCGCTGCAGGGTACCCTGCACCGCACGGGCAGTGTCGTAGTGCTCATTGCCCACAACCAGCGGGTCCAGCTGACGGCTGGTGGAGTCCAGCGGATCCACGGCAGGGTAGATACCCAGCTCGGCGATCTGGCGGGACAGTACCACGGTGGCATCCAGATGGGCGAAGGTGGTGGCCGGGGAGGGGTCGGTCAAGTCATCCGCCGGTACGTATACCGCCTGGATGGAGGTGATGGAGCCCGTCTTGGTGGAGGTGATACGCTCCTGCAGGGCGCCCATTTCTTCTGCCAGGGTCGGCTGGTAGCCTACTGCGGAAGGCATACGGCCCAGCAGTGCGGATACTTCTGTACCGGCCAGGGTGTAGCGGTAGATATTGTCGATGAACAACAGTACGTCACGACCTTCGTCACGGAAATACTCGGCCATGGTCAAACCGCTCAGGGCCACGCGCAGACGGTTGCCCGGCGGCTCGTTCATCTGGCCATACACCAGCGATACCTTGTCCAGTACCCCGCCTTCGCTCATTTCGTGATAGAAGTCGTTCCCTTCACGGGTACGCTCACCCACGCCGGCAAATACCGAGTAGCCGCTGTGCTCGATGGCGATGTTGCGGATCAGCTCCATCATGTTCACGGTCTTGCCTACACCGGCACCACCGAACAGACCGACCTTACCACCCTTGGCAAACGGGCAGACCAAGTCGATTACTTTGATCCCGGTTTCCAGTAGCTCGGTGCTGGCGGACAGTTCTTCGTAGGCTGGTGCCTTGCGATGGATGGAGGAACGCGCCTCTTCACCGATCGGACCGGCCTCGTCGATGGGGTTACCCAGTACGTCCATAATACGGCCCAGGGTCGCCTTGCCGACCGGTACCGAGATCGGTGCGCCGGTGGCGGTAACTTCCATGCCACGCTTCAGACCATCGGTGGTACCCATGGCGATGGTACGAACCACACCATCACCCAGCTGCTGCTGGACTTCCAGGGTCAAACCCGCTTCGGCCACATTCAGTGCTTCATACACCTTCGGCAGGCTATCGCGCGGAAATTCCACGTCGGTAACCGGACCGATGATTTGTACTATCTTTCCAGAACTCATGTCAGTTCCCCTTAAGTGCTCAAAATCTTCTGCCGCATGCCCGGATGCTTAAACTGCCGCCGCGCCTGCCACAATCTCCGAAAGTTCCTGGGTGATGGATGCCTGACGAGCCTTGTTATAGGCCAGTTTCAGCTCACCGATAAGGCCACCGGCGTTATCGGAAGCAGCCTTCATCGCCACCATCCGCGCCGCCTGCTCACAGGCAATATTTTCTACCGCACCCTGATAAACCAGTGATTCGACATAGCGCATCAGCAACTGGCCGAGAACTTCCTGTGCGTCTGGTTCATAGATGTAGTCCCAGTGGTATGCCAGGTCCTTGGTTTCATTTGCCGCCTTGATCGGCAACAGCTGTTCTACCGTCGGCTTCTGGGTCATGGTGTTGACGAACTGGTTGTAGACGACGAACAGACGGTCGATTTCACCGTTGTCGTAGGCATCCAGCATCACTTTTACCGAACCCAACAGCTCTTCCAGGCGGGGTGCATCGCCGAGGCCGCTGACCTCGGCGACGATCTTGCCACCCACTCGCTTGAAGAAACCCAGCCCCTTGGAACCGATCGAGCAAACATCAACATCGATGCCCTTGTCCTTCCACTCGCGCATCACCCCAAGGCCAGCCTTGAACAGGTTGGTGTTCAGGCCACCACACAGTCCACGGTCGGTGGATATCACAATGATACCCACCCGCTTGACCTCACGCTCACGCATGTAGGAGTGTGTATATTCGGGATGCGCCATTGCCAAGTGACCAATGACCCGGCGAATGTTTTCGGCATAGGGACGGGTTGCTGACATGCGATCCTGCGCCTTGCGCATTTTGCTGGCAGCCACCATCTCCATCGCACGCGTGATCTTCTGAGTGTTCTGCACACTCTTGATCTTGCTGCGTATCTCTTTTCCGCTAGCCATGACTTATGCCCCCGATTACCAGGTGTTGCTGGACTTGAACTTCTCCACGGCAGCGCGCAGGGCTGATTCGATGTTGTCGTTATAGTCGCCAGACTCGTTGATTTGATTCATCAGATCAGCAAATTCCGACTTCATATACGACTGCAACGCGGCTTCGAAATCAACTACCTTGCTCACTTCCACGTCATCCAGGAAGCCCTGGTTGGCAGCGAACAGTGATACGGCAATCTGGGCAACACTCATGGTGCTGTACTGCATCTGCTTCATCAGCTCGGTAACACGCTGACCACGTTCGATTTGCTTGCGGGTCGATTCGTCCAGGTCAGAAGCAAACTGGGCAAAGGCTGCCAGCTCACGATACTGGGCCAAGTCAAGACGCACGCCACCGCCAAGCTTCTTGACGATCTTGGTCTGCGCCGCACCACCTACTCGTGATACCGACAGACCGGCGTTGATCGCCGGACGGATACCGGAGTTGAACAGGTCGGTCTCAAGGAAGATCTGCCCATCGGTAATCGAGATGACGTTGGTCGGTACGAAGGCAGATACGTCACCGGCCTGGGTTTCGATCACTGGCAAGGCGGTCAGCGAACCGGTCTTGCCTTTCACTTCACCGTTGGTCATCTTTTCTACCCAGTCCGCATTAACACGCGCGGCGCGCTCCAGCAGACGCGAGTGCAGGTAGAACACGTCACCGGGATAGGCTTCACGACCGGGCGGACGACGCAGCAGCAGGGATACCTGACGATAGGCCCAGGCTTGCTTGGTCAGATCGTCATAGACGATCAGGGCGTCTTCACCCTTATCGCGGAAGTATTCACCCATCGCACAGCCGGAATAGGGAGCGATGTACTGCAGCGCGGCGGAATCGGAAGCGGTCGCGGCAACGATAATGGTGTGCGCCAGTGCGTCATGCTCTTCGAGCTTGCGTACCACGTTGGCGATGGAAGAGGCCTTCTGGCCAATCGCCACATAGATGCACTTAACCCCGGTACCCTTCTGGTTGATGATCGCATCAACCGCTACCGCAGTCTTGCCGGTCTGGCGGTCACCGATGATCAACTCACGCTGACCACGGCCGATTGGCACCATTGCATCGATGGACTTCAGGCCGGTTTGCATCGGCTGGTCAACAGACTTACGCCACAGTACGCCGGGGGCAATCTTCTCGATGGGGGAGGTACCCTGAGAATTGATCGGGCCTTTGCCGTCGATCGGATTACCCAGCGAGTCAACGACGCGACCCAGCAGGCCCTCACCCACCGGTACTTCCATGATGCGACCGGTACAGGTGACCTTGTCGCCTTCACTGATGTGCTCATAGGGACCGAGGATTACCGCACCCACGGAGTCACGCTCCAGATTGAGCGCCAAGCCATAGGTGTTATTCGGGAATTCAAGCATTTCGCCGGACATGACGTCAGCGAGGCCGTGGATACGGGCGATACCGTCGGTCAGAGAGACCACGGTACCCTCGGTACGCGCCTCGGTGACTGACTCAAAGCCGGAGATGCGCTTTTTAATCAGTTCACTGATTTCAGATGGATTCAATTGCTGCATGTTTGTGTCCTCTAACAGGTCGGGTTCAGAGCGTCATCGCGTGGCTAAGCTTGATCAGCTTACCGGTGACTGAACCATCAATGACCATATCTCCAGCACGGATAACCGCGCCACCCAGCATCGACTCGTCGGTCTTGCACTCGAGGGTGACCCCACGGCCCAAGCGCTTGCTCAATGCCGCGATAATCCCCTGCATTTGCGCCTCAGTGAGTGCAACGGCAGAAATCACCTCGGCGACAATGGTGCCCTCCACGGCGGCACGTTCAACCTCATAGAGTGCGGCAACCTCTGGCAATAGCGCCAGACGGTCGTTACCAGCCAGTACACGAATGGTGTTCTGGCCATCGTCATTGAGCCGGTCACCACAGATGTCGATAAAAATCTGGGTGAGTTGCGCGTTGTCGATAACTGGGCTCTTGATCAGGGCGATCATCTCGGCATCCGCGGCCACTGCTGCTGCAAACTGCAGCATCTCGGACCACTTCGCCAGTTCACCCTTTTCTTGTGCCAGAGAAAAAATGGCCTGTGCGTAGGGGCGTGCGATCGTTGTCATTTCAGCCATATCGTAATGACCTAGATCTGCGCGACGAGATCTTGGAGCAGATCGTCGTGGGCCTTGGCGTCGATTTCACGCTTGAGTACCTTACCGGCACCGGCCACAGCGATGGAAATCACCTGGCCACGCAACTGTTCGCGCGCCCGGTTAACTTCCTGTTCGATCTCCGCGTTGGCGGCGGCAAGGATGCGCTCACCCTCCACCCGTGCGGTACTCTTGGAATCGTCAACAATTTCATTGGCACGCTTTTGTGCCTGGGCAATGATCCCAGCAGCCTCTTTCTTGGCTTCTGCAATCACTTCAGCAGCTCGCTGTTGCGCAAGTTCCTGTTCGTGCTTGCCACGTTCAGCGGCGGCCAGGCCATCAGCGATCTTCTTCTTGCGCTCTTCGAGCGCGGCAATGATCGGCGGCCACACGAACTTCATGCAGAACCACACGAACACGAAGAAGCTGATGGCTTGACCTATTAGCGTCGCATTAATATTCATGCCTGTACCTCGCGATTAAAGGCTAATAACCAAGGTTGAAATATCATCCACCCTGTTTGTTTAGCCAGCCAGCGCGAACAGTACATACATGGAGATACCAACAGAGATCATTGGTACCGCATCAACCAGACCCATCACGATGAAGAACTGGGTACGCAGCATCGGGATCAGTTCGGGCTGACGAGCAGCACCTTCGAGGAAACGACCACCCAGAATGCCGATACCGACAGCGGCGCCAACAGCACCCAGACCCATCATCAGCGCACCAGCAATAATCAACAATGCTTGTTCCATTTCAGTCTCCTGTATCTTTCAAAGGTTATTTAAAACTAAGGGTTAACGGTAACTATAATCAATGATGTTCTTGATGAGCCATGTCCATATACACGATGGTCAAGGTCATGAAGATGAATGCCTGCAAAGTGATGACCAACAAATGGAAAATCGCCCAGCCCAACTGCAGGAAGCCTGCAAACGTGCCCAACACCATTCCGGTGCCATACATCACCGCAATCAGGATGAAGATAACTTCACCAGCATACATGTTGCCGAACAGTCGCAGTGCCAGCGAGATCGGCTTGGCAATCAGGCCAACCACTTCCAGCAGAAGGTTTACCGGGAACAGAAATTTGGGGAAAGGCTGGAAGGCCAGCTCGGCGCCAAAGCCACCCAGGCCCTTGTTCTTGATGCTGTAGTACAACATCAGGATGAATACGCCCAGTGCCATGCCAAAGGTGGCATTCGGGTCGGTCGTTGGCACCACTTTGGCATAGGGCAAACCAGCCAGGCTGAGCAGACCGGGGAGGAAATCCACTGGCAGCAGCTTGATGAAGTTCATCAGGAAGATCCACACAAACACGGTCAGTGCCAGCGGAGCCACCAGGTCGTTTTTAGCTGTAAACGATCCACGCACACTGGTGTCGATGAATTCGACCACGGTTTCCAGGAAGTTCTGCCAGCCACTGGGCACATCGGAATTGGCCTTTTTGGCCATGGCGCGGAATGCAAGCAGGAACAACACGCCCATCAGGATAGACACAAACATGGTGTCTACATGGATGGCCCAGAAACCCATTTGTGCGATCTGATCATCGGTCTGGGCAATACCCCAAGTGCCGTCTGGCAATTTGCCATAGGTCAGGTTGGTGAGATGGTGTTGAATATAACTCGAAGTTGTCAGCGTCTCGCTAGCCATGTCGTCGTCTTCTCAATCCAGATTCAAAAAACCATCGGGTTACCATCGCCACGTGGCCAATGATAAACCCACTAATCAGGGGCAGTGCAGCCATCTGCAGCGCAACAAAGCCTGTGGCAAACAAGGCCACGGTTACCATATATCGCTCCAAGGTGCAGCGGAAGAGGTAACGCAAGTTGCTTCCTGCTTCGCGTCCAGCGATGCGGTCGGCGCGTTTCAGCTGCCAGACATGCATCAAGCTGTTCAGTATGACTATCAGGCTGCCGAACAATGCTGCGGCGCCTGCCTTCGGTTCGAGTACCAAACCGAATGCCAGCGCGGCGCTGGCGATAATCGCAAACTGGCCAAGCAGAATCCTGATTTTGGCCTGGCGTTGCGCCGCTGCGTAGTTCATTCGGTATGGCCTGGTGTTGACTGTCGCCGACTTATTCGACCAGCGGCGCGAAAGTATATAAGCAGAACCTACCAGCGTCAATGATGCTTCGATAAATTGGGCTTATGTAAGTATGAGGTGAAATACGAATGAGGGGCT
>JACUTZ010000197.1 GCA_014859545.1 Gammaproteobacteria bacterium | reverse complement strand
AGGAGCGGCTTGGCCGCGATGGCCACTGCCCCCTTGGTCTGCCACTGACATAGGACTTTATCGGTTTTATTCGTGATCTCCATTATCATTCCCGCCCGTAATGAGGCCGCCACGCTCGCTGCACATTTGCAGGCCCTGCAGGGGCTGCGTGCGCAGGGG
This sequence comes from Gammaproteobacteria bacterium, assembly GCA_014859545.1. Taxonomy (GTDB): domain Bacteria; phylum Pseudomonadota; class Gammaproteobacteria; order Thiohalomonadales; family Thiohalomonadaceae; genus SLDE01. The sequence continues at coordinate 2,584 of JACUTZ010000197.1, read as the reverse complement.
CATGAACTCATCCTGGTCGATGGGCAGAGCAGCGACGATACCCTGACACTGGCCAGCGCCTGGGTCGATAAGGCCATTTCCAGCCCACCCGGTCGTGCCACGCAGATGAATCTGGGGGCACAACAGTCCAAGGGAGATGTTTTGTTATTCCTGCATGCGGATACCCGTCTACCCGATCAGGCCGGGCAGTTGATCGCCGCTGCCCTGCAACACCACCACTGGGGACGTTTTGATGTGCGCCTCAGTGGCCGACACTGGTTGTTGCGGGTAGTCGAGCGGATGATGAACTGGCGCTCCTGCCTGAGCGGCATGGCCACCGGTGATCAGGGGATCTTTGTGCGCAGGGCAGCCTTTGAATCGCTCGGCGGCTATCCTGAATTACCCCTGATGGAAGACCTGGCCCTGAGCAAGGCGCTGCGCCGCGTATATGGCTGGCCGACCTGTGTCCATCAGCCGCTGATCACCGCCAGCCGTCGCTGGGAACAACACGGCATCCTGCGTACCATCCTGTTGATGTGGACCCTGCGCCTGGCCTGGTTTGTCGGCGTGCCGGCTGAAAGGCTTGCCGCCCGTTATCGCCGTTCCGACCCGACACTGCCTCGATGAACTACCGCTATCCCGAGATGCGCATCCTGGTAATGGCCCGTGCGCCGGTCCCCGGCCAGGCCAAGACCCGACTGATCCCGGCCCTGGGGGAGGCGGGGGCCGCAGCCCTGCACCAGCAGCTGCTGGAACGCCTGTTAGCGGCATTACAGCAGGCTGCGCTGGCACCGCTGCAACTCTGGTGCAGTCCGGACACCCGGCATCCGTATTTTATGGATTGCGCCAATCGGTATGTGCTGAGCCTGCACACCCAACAGGGTGCCGATCTGGGCGCACGTATGGCCCATGCCCTGGATACGGCATTGCAGGATGCCGAAGCGGCGCTGGTGATCGGTTGTGATATTCCCGCCATGGACGGGGCCTATCTTGAACAGGCCTGTGTCGCACTGGCCGATGGCGCGCAGGCGGTGCTGGGGCCCAGCGAGGATGGCGGTTATACCCTGCTGGGATTGCGCCAGTCGGCCCCACCCCTGTTTGAAGAGATGCCCTGGGGAACGGCCCTGGTCCTGGCCCGCACCCGTGCGGCACTGACCTCCCTGGGCTGGCAATGGCACGAACTGGAAACCCTATGGGATGTGGATCGCCCCGAGGACCTGCCCCGCCTGCAGGCCTTGCTTGAATCCCCTTGATCAAATCATTCAATACGGAGTCATGATGCTGACACTTTCCCCCTTTAGTATCGGCCGCCTGCCGCAGATCCGTTTTGGCAAGGGCAGCCTGGATGAATTGGCGCCACTGGCCGCCGGGATGGGCCGCAAACTGCTGATCGTCACCGGTCAGCGCAGTTTTACCGATACTGCGCTCTGGCCAGCCCTGCAGACCCGGCTCTCGGCACAGGGCCTGAGCTGGTCACATACCCGCATCGGTGGCGAGCCCTCTCCGCAGCTTATCGATGACGTGGTTAGTGAATATCACCCGCAGGGGATCGAGCTGGTAGTGGGGATCGGCGGTGGTAGCGTACTGGATGCGGCCAAGGCGATTGCCGCGTTGCTGCCCTATGGCAATTCGGTGCTGGATCACCTGGAAGATGTGGGGCGTGGCCTGCCGTATCCCGGCGGCCCCCTGCCTCTGATCGCCGTGCCCACCACCGCCGGTACCGGCAGCGAGGCGACCAAAAACGCGGTGCTGAGCGTGCAGGGGCAGGGTGGATATAAAAAATCCTTTCGCCACGACAGCATGGTACCCCATACCGCGATCATCGATCCGGCCCTGCTGGCCAGCTGTCCACGCAAAACCATGGCCGCCCAGGGCATGGATGCCTTTACCCAATTGCTGGAATCCTATGTCTCACTGCGCGCCAACCCCCTTACCGACGCACTGGCCTGGAGTGGGCTGCAGGCGGTAGCGGAAGGCTTCATGGATGCGCTGGGGATGGGGCAGGGCGATGCGCAGCAGGGACATGCCGCGATGGCCTATGCGGCACTGCTCTCCGGGATCTGCCTGGCCCAGACCGGGCTGGGTTCAGTACACGGACTGGCCCAGCCACTGGGTTCGCTGTTTGCCGTGCCCCACGGTGTCGCCTGCGGCACCACCCTGGCCGAGGCAACCAGGGTCAATCTGCAGGCACTCAAGGTCCGCCTGCCAGATAGCCCGGCGCTGGCCAAATATGCCGCGGTTGGCCGCCTGCTGAGTGCGCAGCAGGGTGTCGACGATGAAACGGCCCAGGCCCTGTTGCTGGCCGTACTGGAAGACTGGACAGCAACCCTGCCCCTGTCCCGACTGGGCCAGTATGGCATTGGAAGTGGGGATCTCCCGCTGATCGTCAGCCAGTCGCGCAACAACAGCATGAAGACCAATCCGGTATTGTTACTGGACGAGGAGATCGCTGACATCGTGGCGGCGAGGATCTAGGTGAGTAGTCGCAAGGGGCAAGGAAAAGTGTAAATCAACACATCGCTCGCGCAGGGACGAAAAGGGATTCGTTCGAAGTGCTGAGTGCTGAGTGCTGAGTGCTGAGTGCTGAGTGCTGAGTGCTGAGTGC
>JACUTZ010000196.1 GCA_014859545.1 Gammaproteobacteria bacterium | reverse complement strand
CCCTAGCCCCTAGCCCCTTTATTTATAACTCAACCCCATCGCGCTGCGCACTTCGCGCAAGGTTTCCTTGGCGACATCCCGGGCATCTTCGGCACCGTCGGCGAGGATATTGCGCACCAGTTCGGGCTGTTCGATAAAGCTCTGCGCGCGTTCCTGCATCGGTCGCAGCTCGGCGATAACCGCTTCGATCACCGGTTGCTTGCAATCCAGACAACCGATCCCGGCGCTGCGACAGCCCTGTTGCACCCATTCCTTGAGCTCGTCGTTGCTATACACCTTGTGCAACTGCCAGACCGGGCAGTTGTTCGGATCGCCCGGGTCATTGCGGCGCACCCGCGCCGGATCGGTGGGCATGGTGCGCAGCTTCTTTTCCACCGCCTCGGGGCTTTCCCGCAGTGAGATGGTGTTGTTATAGGACTTGGACATTTTTTGCCCGTCCAGGCCGGGCATCTTGGCCGCCGGGGTTAGCAGGGCCTGCGGTTCGGGCAGGATGATCTTGCCACTGCCTTCCAGGTAGCCGAACAGACGCTCCCGATCGCCCAGGGTGATGTTTTGTTGATCGCTCAGTAGCGCCTTGGCAGTTTCCAGTGCCTCCCCATCGCCCTGCTCCTGATAGCGGCGACGCAGATCCTGATAGAGCTTGGCGTTTTTCTTGCCCATTTTCTTGGCCGCTGCCTCGGCCTTTTCGGCAAAGTCCGGCTCGCGGCCATAGATGTGGTTAAAGCGACGCGCCACTTCGCGGGTCAGCTCCACATGGACTACCTGATCCTCGCCTACCGGTACCTGGGTGGCGCGGTAGATCAGGATGTCGGCGCTTTGCAGCAAGGGATAGCCAAGGAAGCCGTAGGTGGCGAGATCTTTTTCCTTGAGCTTTTCCTGCTGATCCTTGTAGGTGGGCACGCGCTCCAGCCAGCCCAGCGGGGTGATCATCGACAACAGTAGGTGCAGTTCCGCATGCTCCGGCACCTGGGATTGAATGAACAGGCGGGCAGAACCCGGATTGATCCCGGCGGCCAGCCAGTCGATCACCATGTCGTGTACGCTGTTGGCAATGATGCTGCTGTTGTCGTACTCGGTGGTCAGGGCATGCCAGTCGGCGACAAAGAAAAAGCATTCGTACTCATGCTGCAGGCGCAACCAGTTTTTCAGCACCCCGTGGTAATGCCCCAGGTGCAGTTTGCCGGTGGGGCGCATGCCCGAGAGTACCCGTTGACTTTGTGTGACCAGATTCAAGTTCGTGTCCGTCCAGATGTTGAAGTCGTTTAGTTGAGCAGGCTAGTCAGCAGAAAGCTCATATTCTCTTCGTTCAGCCCTGCCAGTGGAGCAAGGCCGACCAATGCCAGGGTGATCGCCGGCCAGAGGATCTTGCCAAGTATCCCGGTCATCAGCAGCCCAAGCAGGATGAAAAAACCATAGGGTTCGAGCTTGTCATAACGCCAGGACATCGGCCCCGGTAGCAGTGCGGAGACAACCCGTCCGCCATCCAGCGGCGGCAGCGGCAGTAGATTGAGCACCATCAGCAGGATGTTGACGAACATCCCGGCCATGCCCGAATAGATCAGAAACAGTGCCAGTTCGGGGCTGCCGGAGCCGATTGCCAGCCCCAGCCGCGCCACCAGCGCCCAGAAGATCGCCATCAGCAGATTGGACAGCGGCCCGGCCACCGCCACCCAGGCCATGTCGGTCTTGGGGCGGCGCAGGTTTTGTGCGGTGATCGGCACCGGCTTGGCCCAGCCGAATAAAAAGCCGCTGAACATCAGCAGCAATCCAGGTACCAGGATGGTACCCAGGGGATCGATATGCTTGATGGGATTGAGGGTCAGGCGGCCCAACATCCTGGCGGTGGGATCACCCAGGCGCAGTGCCATCCAGCCGTGGGCCGTTTCGTGAATAGTGATGGCGAACAGCACGGGCAAGACCCACACCGCCACGCGCTGTAACAGACTCAATTCTTCCATCGGCGCAGTATACCGGCTTCGCCTCGCCGCTTACACCTCAAACGGTGTCGGATCGCCCAGACCGCGACGAAGCACCTCGGGGGCCTCGCCGGTAAAATCCACCACGGTACTGGGTTCCATCGAACCATAACCACCGTCGATCACCAGATCCACATGGTGTTCCAGGGATTGGCGGATCTCGTAGGGGTCGCATTCGGGCAGGGATTCACCGGGCAGGATCAGGGTGGTGCTCATGATCGGTTCGCCCAGACCCTCCAGCAAGGCCAGTACGATGGCATTGTCGGGCACCCGCATGCCGATGGTCTTGCGGCGGCTCTGGATACGGCGCGGCACCTCGCGGGTGGCCTCGAGGATGAAGGTATAGGGACCGGGGGTATAGGCCTTGAGCAGGCGATAGACGGTATTGTCCACCTTGGCATAGGTACTGATCTCGGACAGGTCGCGACAGACCAGGGTGAAATTATGCCGATCGTCCAGACGACGCAACTCGCGGATACGATCCAGCGCGTGCTTGTCGCCGATCTGGCAGCCCAGGGCGTAACCTGAATCGGTGGGATAGACGATCACCCCGCCCTCACGCAGGATCGCCACCGCCTGATCGATCAGACGTTTTTGGGGGTTGTCCGGATGGATCTGAAAAAATTGGCTCATCTGTTAAGTACCAAAATAAAAAACGCACCGCAAAGAAACGCAAAAATGTTGGGGAACTGCTCCCCCCTTGGGGTATTCATGCGACTGAGCTAATCACTTACTGTCAACAAAGGCTATTTTACCGCAGAGACGCAGAGGCGC
>JACUTZ010000195.1 GCA_014859545.1 Gammaproteobacteria bacterium | reverse complement strand
GGGTGCGGGCCGAACTGGACGATCAGCAGGAGTAGCAGCAGAACCAGGCCAAACAGACTTGCCAGTTGGCGTGAACGCCGGGGGCTGAGTTTCATGCCTGGCCCTGCAAGGCAGTGGGACTAGGGACGGTGGGCGACGCTGTTGATGACGTGGCGGTGCTCAAAATAGACGGTGTAATTCTCATATACCCAGCGGGTGATCGGTGGCTGACCGACCGCGGACTTGATCTCCCTGGGCTGACCATACTTGGCCCTTACCTGATCCATACTCATACCGCGCTCGGGCATGGCCAGTTGGCTTTCTGCTGTGGTGGACGCGGGCATCCGCAGGGTGTCGGCCAGGGTCGGGAGGCTGGCGCCCAACGCAAACAGGGCGAGGGGAATGACAAACAGGCTACGCATGATCCGGCTCCTTGGTAATATTTCGGCTATAATGCAACTCCTTGAAATATACGCCAGTTCCCCCCAAAGAGTAAAATATCTTGTGCAGCTTTTGCCCGCCTTTCCCATTTGAGTGCCATCCCCATGTCTAAAGCTGTCGACCTGTTCTCCTATCGTCCGTACTGGGCCAAGCGTTTTCTGCCGGCCCCGGTGCTGCCCATGTCGCGGGCGGAAATGGACGCGCTGGGCTGGGATGTCTGCGATATCATCCTGGTTACCGGCGATGCCTATGTGGACCACCCCAGCTTTGGGATGGCGGTGATCGGCCGGATGCTGGAGGCGCAGGGCTTTCGGGTGGGGATCATCGCCCAGCCGGACTGGACCTCGGCGGCGGACTTCCAGCGTCTGGGCAAACCGGCACTGTTCTTCGGCGTGACCGCCGGCAATATGGACTCGATGGTCAATCGCTATACCTCCGATCGCAAGCTGCGCTCCGATGATGCCTATTCCCCCAATGGCGAGGGTGGGCATCGACCGGACCGTTCGGTAGTGGTGTACTCGCAGCGCTGCCGCGAGGCCTACAAGGAGGTGCCGGTGGTGATCGGTGGCATCGAGGCCAGCCTGCGGCGTATGGCCCATTATGATTACTGGTCCGACAAGGTGCGCCGCTCGGTGCTGCTGGACGCCAAGGCCGACATCCTGCTCTATGGCAATGCGGAACGCGCCCTGGCCGAGCTGGCCCATGCCCTGGCAGCGGGCAAGACCATCCAGGAGTTGCGCCATCTGCGTGGGGCAGCCTTTGTGCTCAAACAGACCCCGGCCGACTGGATCGAGCTGGATTCCACCGAGCTGGATAACCCCGGCCATGTGCAGCCCCACCCAGACCCCTATGCCAGCGAAACCGCCTGTGAGAAAAAGGTGGTGCACAGTATTCGCGAGGTGCCGCGGGATCAGCGCGACCGGGTGGTGGTGCGCCTGCCATCCTATGAAACCGTGCGCGATGATCCGGTGCTTTACGCCCATGCCTCACGGGTATTTCACATGGAGACCAATCCGGGCAATGCCCGCCCGCTGGTGCAGGCCCATGGCAACCGCGAGGTGTGGATCAATCCGCCGCCGATTCCGCTGACTACCCGTGAGCTGGATCGGGTCTTTGAAATGCCCTATACCCGGGTGCCGCACCCCGCCTATGGCAAGGCGAAGATCCCCGCCTGGGAGATGATTCGCTTTTCGGTCAACATCATGCGCGGTTGTTTCGGCGGCTGTACCTTTTGTTCGATCACCGAGCACGAGGGGCGGATCATTCAAAACCGTTCCGAGGATTCGATTATTCGCGAGATCGGTTTGATCCGTGATCAGACTCCCGGCTTTACCGGCAACATCTCCGACCTGGGTGGGCCGACCGCCAATATGTGGCGACTGCACTGCAAGGACGAAAAGATCGAATCGGCCTGTCGCAAGCTCTCCTGCGTGTACCCGGATATCTGTGAGAACCTGCTTACCGATCAGCGTCCGCTGGTGCAGTTGTATCGCAAGGCACGCGAGCTGCCCGGTATCAAACGGGTATTCATTGCCTCGGGCCTGCGTTATGACCTGGCGGTGCGCAGTCCCGAGTATGTCAAGGAACTGGTCACCCATCATGTGGGTGGCTATCTGAAGATCGCCCCGGAACACACCGAAGGTGCGCCACTCAGTCACATGATGAAGCCGGGCATGGGCGCCTATGATCGCTTTAAAGAGATGTTTGAAAAATTCTCGCGCGAGGCAGGCAAGGAACAGTATCTGATCCCGTATTTCATCTCGGCCCATCCGGGCACCCGCGATGAAGACATGCTCAATCTGGCGCTGTGGCTCAAGGCCCATGATTTTCGTCTTGATCAGGTGCAGAACTTCCTGCCCTCGCCGATGGCGATCGCCAGCGCGATGTATTACAGCGAGCACAATCCGCTCAAGCGGGTCAGCCGTGATGCCAACTTTGTCGACATCCCCAAGGGCGAGCGGCGCCGACGTCTGCACAAGGCCTTCCTGCGCTATCATGATGCCAACAACTGGCCGATGCTGCGCGAGGCGCTTAAACGCATGGGCCGAGCCGATCTGATCGGCAATGGCAAACGCCATCTGGTACCAGCCTGGCAACCGGCCAATACCGGTGGTGCCAAGCCGCCCCAGGGTGGCAAGAGCGCCCCGCCCGGACATCACAATCCGGCCCGACAGGGCAAACGGCCGCCAGCAGTAAAAGGTCAGGCAAACGGACCGGGCAAAGGCCCGGCAAGCGCCAAGCGGGGCAAGCCAGTGGGTAAGTCAAGAGCAGGGCGTTGAGGCTTGGCCTGGTGTGGGCAGTTCTGCTGCGAACGGACGGGGCAGGTTTTG
>JACUTZ010000194.1 GCA_014859545.1 Gammaproteobacteria bacterium | reverse complement strand
GAGCCGCTCCTACTCAGCACTCAAGCCTTCAATATTCCTGCCTGTCCTTAGTCTGTTTCCATAGTTCAAAAACCGAGAGGGCCTGTTCGCGCATGGTTTGCGTCATCCTCAACTTTCTCTCGCTACTGGGACGGCACAATTCCTGTGAAATATGCACATCGTCAAACCCGGCCTCGGCGGCATCGCTGGCGCTGGCGGCATAGACGATTTGATCCAGTCTGGCCCAGTAGGCGGCGGCCATGCACATCGGGCAGGGCTCACAACTGACATAGAGGGTGCAGCCCTTGAGGGAGTAATCTCCGCTGTGTTGACAGGCATCGCGGATCGCCTGGATCTCGGCGTGGGCGCTGGGGTCCAGCTCGAGGGTGACACGGTTATGACCACGACCGATGATCTCGCCATCACGCACCACCACCGCACCGAAGGGACCACCGCCAAGACGTACCGAGGCCTCTGCCAGGGAGATGGCTTCCTGCAAAAAGAGCTCATGCTGTATTTTCATCGCGGCCTACCTGACAATCGAAGGACAAGGGACAGCCTACACAGGCCGGTTGCTTGCGACAATGCGCCTTGGCGTGGATCACGATCAGGGCATGTAGTTCATTAAACCGCTCGAGCCGGGATTTGTCACGGGCAAAGGCCTGTTCGACCTGATGGCGCAGGATTTCATACCCCTCATCACCGGCGATCAGGCCGATACGGGAAAACAGGCGCCGCGTATAGGCATCGATCACAAACACCGGGCGTTCGAAGGCATAAACCAGCATGTCATCGGCGGTTTCCGGGCCCACCCCATTGACCGACAACAGGGCATCGCGCAGCTCGGCGGTATCACGTTTTTTCAGGGCACTGAGACCACCCTGCTCCAGATACCAGCGGCAAAAGTTCTGCAGGCGCTTGGCCTTGATATTGAAATAACCGGATGGCCGGATCAGTTCTGCCAGATCGGTGGCAGGTAGATTGGCGATGGCCTTTGCACTGAGAACCTTGGCCCGGCGCAGATTGGCGATGGCCTTTTCGACATTGGTCCAGGCGGTGTTCTGGGTGAGGATGGCGCCGACCATCACCTCGAAGGGGCTATTTGCCGGCCACCAGTCCTGGGGGCCGTAATGGCCAAGCAGCCGGTCGTGGATTTGGCGATAGGTGGGCATATAGGGGCTGGGGGCTAGGGGTTAGGGGTTAGGGGTTAGGGGTTAGGGGTTAGGGGTTAGGGGTTAGGGGTTAGGAAAAAGTGTGGATTACATTCTGGCATGGACAGGAGCTGATGGCCAAACCGATTATTTGTTGGCTTAGGCTGCGCTAAACCCAACCGACGTAGTACCAAATCAGCCGCTCCTACCAAACCCACCGCCCTTGTAGGAGCGGCTGGGCCGCGAATATGTCCATGGATGGACGGTATTTGGCGAAAGGCAGGACGCCGTTAGCCATATGTCCATGGATGGACGGTATTTCAGCACACCAGGATGGTAGTGTGCTGATGGCAAAATCTGCCCCGTCCGTTCGCGGCAGAGCCGCTCCTGCTAAGCCAAATGCCACCTTGTTTCGGTTATTCATTCAGATATATCACCCGTAAACCGCTAACGCCCTGAAAACGTTTATCACCCGTCAGAAATCGATGCTGGGTGCCTAACTGAAGGCAACTGGCTGCCTGCAAGGCATCCGGGGTACGCAGGCCATGACGCACACGCATCACCGTCGCCAACTCCACCACATCCTGTGTCAGATCTTGCCAGATCAGGTCGGGGCGAGCGAAAAAGTCGTCATAGACCTTGAGCAGGCCCGTAGCATGATTTTTCATGGGGCCAACCCGCACCTCCAGCCATGTGAGTCGGCTGACTGCGAGTCGAAGATGTGGATCTTCTACCAATAATTCTCCCATGCTTTGCCTAACACGACTTCGAAAAGGCTCCGCACTTTCAAGCAAGTAGATCAAGGCACTTGCGTCAAGAAAAGCAATCACCACTGGCGTTCCGTGTGAAGTTCGGCATCTATCTCGGCCTTGCTGCGCTGAGTGCTGGTATCCGTTGCCAACAACCACTGCACCGCCGTGAGCCCATCTGGTGGTGGCGCAGCACAATGTCGCACAAGACGTGAGTAATCTTCCTCACTTAACACCACCGCAGCGGGTTTATTGCGTTTCAGGATATGCAGGGGACCGGCACGAAGCCCTTCCTCAATCGCCACCATGCCACGACGTTTGAGTTCGGCTGCTGTCAGAATATTTGCCATGCGCCTCTCCTAATGCACTATTCAGATGTAAATAGTACTATTTCGAGCCATTCCTGTACAGAAAGAGACGAGGCAGCTGTATTTAGCCCAGCGATTCACTACGGTAGGTTTGTGTATGTTTGGTAGGAACGGCTGTGCCGCGAATGGTGAGCATGTTGGGTTACGCTGCGCTAACCCAAGCTCATAGGTTAGTTCTTAAGCTTTTATGTATCTACTCGCACCTTTTGAAAATAATTTCACCGCAAAGGCGCAAAGACGCAAAGGGTTAATGGACACACCATTCACCAAACATCGGTTTGATACCTATATAAGAGGAGTTATCACGTACGATCGAGAATGCAGGTTCGATCCGCATGGTAATCATGCACCATTGAACACCTTTGCGCCTTTGCGGTAAAGGTGTCTTCCATCGGAAACGGTTAACTCCCTCTACAGGGGACGGATATTGGTGGATGCGCACGCTTATCCACCCTACGAGTAAGCGATGATTTTTCAGCGTATCTGGCTTAAGACCTAACTTATGAAG
>JACUTZ010000193.1 GCA_014859545.1 Gammaproteobacteria bacterium | reverse complement strand
CTCTTTGCTTACTTTCTCTTGGCCGCGCAAGAGAAAGTGAGCTGCGTGCGGGGCAGCCCCCCGCATCCAATCAATCGTCGCGCTAGCGACACAACCATTATTCCAACTTGGATTATCCCGCTAATCTGCGAAGAACCAAAAAATAGGGGGGGGGCAAGCCCCCCCCATGCATCACAGAAAATCGAGGATCGCCTGTTCAATATCCACCTTGTCGATCACCATCGACTGGGCAATCGGCTTATCAAACAACTCGCTGATAATCGCCGGGATCGCGACCTTCGCCGCAGCGGCAATGGACTTGAGTGCGTCAATATCCTTGGCACCCTGCTCGCCGGTGAGGGCATTGGCGATCACCGGGGAGAACTTGGTCCACTCGGCGGTGGAGTACACAATCGTCTTGAGCGGCTTGTCACGGCAGCTCTCGTAGGCCTTGAGGCAGGTGGCGGTATGCGGGTCCATCAGATAACCAGCGGCAAAGGCCTGCTTGATATAGGCCTTGCCCTGCTCATCGTCACAGGAATCGGCAGCAAAGATTGCCTGCAGCTGCGCCAGCTCATCGGCGCTCAGTTCGTAGTGCTGTTCTGCATCCAGCTGCTCCATCAGCTCACGGGTGCGGGCATGACCAAACAGGTCAAACAGAATTCGCTCGATATTGGAGGACTTGAGAATATCCATCGCCGGGGAAGTGGTGGCGATCACATCGCGATTGCGCAGGTCGTAGCGGCCGGTGCTAATCAGATCCGTCAGCACGTTATTACGGTTGGAGGCAATCAGAATCTTCTCCACCGGCAGGCCCATCTGCATCGCGTAATAACCGCCCAGGGCGTTACCGAAATTGCCACTTGGCACGTCCAGATAAACCTTGTCGCCCAGCGTGATCGCCCCCTGGCGCACCAGCTCCAAATAGGAATGTACGTGGTAGATGGTCTGGAAGATGATCCGCCCGAAGTTCACTGAGTTGGCGGCAGAGAGGGCGATCTGCTTCTCACGCAGCTTGGCACGGAAGGTCTCGGAACTGAGCAGGCGCTTGAGCGCGCTCTGGGCATCGTCAAAATCCCCCTTGATACCGATCACCTTCAGGTTGGGCGCATCCTCGGTCACCATCTGCAGGCGCTGTACATCGGAGGTGCCGCCGTCTGGATACATGCAGGCCACCCGCACATTGGCGCGGTTCTTGAAGGTTTCCAGCGCCGCCGGACCGGTGTCGCCGGAAGTGGCAGCAAGGATCAGATATTCCTCGCCGCGCTGCTGCGCCAGGGAGGAAAGCACGATACCAAAGGGCTGCAAGGCCATATCCTTAAAGGCACGGGTCGGGCCATGCCACAGCTCGCTGACGTAAAGATCCTCTTTAACCTTCACCACGGGTACCGGCTTGGCCGGGTCATCGAAACCATCGTATAAGGCCAGCGCCTCATCGATCACCGCCTGCTCGATGTCCACATCGAAGGCCGCCAGAATGTCACGGGCCAGGCCCTTGTAATCCGCGGCCATGTGAGCGGAAAGGAAATCCGCCCCCAGCTTGGGCAGGGCCTCTGGGGAATACAACCCCCCAAAGGAGGCAATAGGGCTAAGAATGGCTTCAGAAAAACTGACCTGACTGGCATGCTTGCCGTCGTTACCGCGGGTTTCGATAAATTTCACGTTGCTACCTGATTCGTTGATAAGGACATGACTGTGGGCGGCATTATAGCGAAGTTTGCAGCAAGGTTCTGCACCCCCCTCTGCCGGGCGGCGCATCCCTGGCCCGGCTCATGGGGCCTCACATCGTTCCAGCTCGAATGGGGGCTTCACGGTGCCCACACGGGCACAGGCTTCGTCCTGTCCCTGCTGGCTAAGCCTGTCACGCCGGTGGTACCGCATGCATCCTGGCTACTTTTTCGGACCCCAAATCTTACACACTGCCGCGTTGGAACCCAGAATACCCAACACCAGCGCCACAAAGCCCAACCCCAAAAAAACCACCACGGGAACCAGCGCGCCCAATTCGCCACTCACATAACCCGCCCAGGCAGAGCCGAACGACAAACCCAAAAACAAGACACCCATAATATTCAAAACCACGCGATGAGAGTCCCTGTAACCCACGGCCTCCTCGCCTGTCTCAAAAATACGCAACAGTGGCCAAAGTAGCTTGATTAATACCTGTTTCATCATTTGACGCCTTAAAAGAGCGAAGCCGAAAAGTATACTCCTGAGCTCTTAGCCAACGTTGATGGCTACTGACTACCCGAATAGCGTCTCGGCTACCCAAAAAAACACGCCTGGGCATCCTCCCTGACCAGATTAAGGAAGTCCTCAAAACGCGGAACTTCCGGCGCCGGAGCATAGCCATGCCGCTTCAAGTCCTGGCGCATCAAGTACACCTTCCAGACCTTGCGCGATTTCACATGGGTTGTCTTGGCAACCGGAATCTCAGTCATCGTATCGGGGTCTCGAAACCCCGGTCGGACTTCGAAAATTTCCACGCTTGGCCCATTCATGCGGTAGCCCAGATCCACTTGCGATCGCATATGCGCTGGTGGTCGCTGTTCCGTCAGAAATTGTTCGAGCGCCTTTTCGCAGCGCTTTAATTCAAATTCACTTATAGCCAGATTTGGACTCGATGATACTGATTACATAACGACCAAGATCAGTGGCAGAAGCATGTTGGTGCGATCTTTGCTCACGCAAAGGCCGTGTCAACATGTTTCCGTTTATCTGGATCGACTGGTTATGTTTCTTCGTCGGGAAGCAACAGAAGCCTTTCGCTTCTCCAGACCC
>JACUTZ010000192.1 GCA_014859545.1 Gammaproteobacteria bacterium | reverse complement strand
CGCCCGCAATGCCTGCTCTCGCACTCGCCTGAGCGACAACAACAGCCTGTTAGGATCTCAAATAGTCCAACCATTCAATACCTGAGGCAAGGCGATGACCACCGAGCTGCATTACATCCGGCTATCCACCGTCATGCATCACGTTCGGCAAAGTGGTGCACGACGGGTGGTGGATCTGGGCTGCGGGGATGGCGACCTTATCCTGCATCTGCTGGAAGAGCCCGCGATAAAAAAGGTCCTCGGCATCGAACTTTCCGCCAATCGGCTGTGGCAACTGCGTGAGCGGCTTGGCGATAATCAACCGCGCCTTGAACTGCGCCAGGGCTCGATGCTCACCATCCCGCAGACACTGGACAATTATGACTGCGCGATCTTGCTCGAAACCATCGAGCATCTCGATCCGCGCGAACTGTCGCAACTTGAGCAGGGCCTGTTTGCCCGGCTAGCCCCACACACGGTGCTCATCACCACCCCGAATGCCGACTATAATCCTCTGCTCGGTCTGGCCGATCATCAATTTCGACATCCCGGACATCGTTTCGAATGGGGGCGTGCACGCTTCCGTCGCTGGGCAGAGGGGATCGCCAGGCGGCATGGCTATGCGGTGCATTGTGTCGATGTGGGTGACACTGAGGTGGGGTATGGTGCTGCCAGCCAGTTGGCGCACTTTTTCCGCATCTGCGGCAGTGCGGACTAATGCTGTTTACTGCGGATGGGTATGACGGCAAAAAAGCAGGATAGACGATGCGGGTAATGAAGCCGGAAACCATCGGGTTCCCGGCGACATTCCTGTCGCCACCCGTGAACCATCGTCACTGTCAGGGAAGGAGAACAGGTCCTGCCAAGCACAAGGATGGTGACCCTGCGCTAAGGAGACAGGTCAAAATAATATGTAACTACTCACGCCATTGTCACAGGTTTGGCCATGATGCCGTCATCACGGCGGCCATGGGCCGCCCCATAGGGCGGGCCGTGCCCGCCATTGGCGCACGACGACAGCCCAGGTTTGCCGGGGCGAGCAGTCACAATAATATTTACATTCGGCCGCAGCTGGGCCATCACTGCGGTGTTAGGTTTCTTGGCAAGGGCGCAGCCATTACCTGCGAAACCTGCCTTGCATTGATGGCCCAGCCACGCCCTCGGTGTTGACAATAGTATTTTGACCTGCCTCCTAAGCCGACGTTTATCGGAGGATAAGCAGAGGCATCTGCGCCTCCATGATCATCCGGGTGGTGGTGCTGCCAACGAAAAAACGCCGCAACAGGGAGTGACCAAAGGCCCCCATCGCCATCAGCTGAATGTCGTGCTCCTTGCGATAGTTGCACATCACCTCGGCGACATCCCCATTGCGGATCGCGGTGCGCACCTCGAAGCCCTGGCCGACCAGTGGCTCCCGTGCCTTGGCGATCTTGTCCTGATTGGCCTTGTTCTCCTCACCGACCAGCAGGATGTGGGCGAGCAGTCCCTTCATCAGGGGGCTGGTAGCCACCTTGTCCACCACCTTTTGCGCGGTGGCGCTGCCGTCGTAGGCAATCATGAAGCTCTCGGGTTGACGGTATTCCAGGGGGGCGACCAGGATCGGTGTCTTGAGGATGCGGATCAGGCTTTCCAGGTGGCTGCCCACATGGCGCTCGACCATGTCTCCGTCCTTGCCCTGCTTGCCTAGTACGATCAGGCGGGCATCTTCCTGCAGCTTGTTGAGGTTTTCGGTGATGCCACCGTGACGCAGCAGGCGCTCGGCCTCGTCCACCCCCTGCCCCTTGACCCGCTCCAGGGCATCGGCGAGCAACAATTTCCCCTGCTCGCGCAGCAGGCGATTGCGTTGCTCTTCCAGTTCGACCATTTCATCCAGCAGTTGCTGACGGATACCGGCGACCAGGTTGCCGCTATAGTCGGCCTCCTTGTCGGCATGGGGGGGACGGGTTACATGCAGTAGCGCCAGTGGAGCACCCAGGCGCAGGCTGGCCCAGGCGGCGTGGTCACAAACCGACCCGGAGGAACGGGAACCATCGATCGCGGCAATGACTTTATTCATGATTATTCTCCTCAGTGCCGCCCATCAGTTTTTCTACGGCATCCGGTTTATCGTGAATGGCAAAACGGTCGATAATGATCGCGCTGGCCTCGTTCATACCGATCAACGCCACCTCGCTACCATTGCGTCGGAGCTTGATCGCCACCTTGTCCAGGGCGCTGACCGCAGTGAAGTCCCAGAAGTGGGCCTGACAGAGATCAATCTACCTTGTCCACCGCCTCGTTGAAATCGAAAGACTCGACAAACTTGTCAACCGAGGCAAAGAACACCTGCCCTACCACACGGCAGCGGCGGGTATCGCCATCCTCACTCAGCTCGGAGGCCACATATTTGACCTGGGCCACCTTGCGGGCAAAGAAAATCGCCGCCAACAACACGCCCATCAGTACGCCATAGGCAAGGTTATGTGTCAACACCACCACAGTGGCAACCATGACAATATTGCTACCGGGTGGGTACGCTTTGAGATTGCGCAGCGACTCCCAGTTAACGATATCGGTAGCGACCATGATCATCACCGTCACCAGCGCTGACATCGGGATCGACGCCACCCATTGATCAAGGAAGACCACCATGATCAGCAACACCACCCCGGCGATCCTGGCGCGCTTGGCGAGATCACGATCCCGCGGTGCCATGTATCACTAGCAGGCTGTTGTTGTCGCTCAGGCGAGTGCGAAAGCAGGCATTGCGGACGACCGTATTGCAGGGAGCAAAACGGAACAGCCGAAGGCTGGCCCGCAAGGGCGA
>JACUTZ010000045.1 GCA_014859545.1 Gammaproteobacteria bacterium | reverse complement strand
ACCGGCGTCGGAAGCCGGTACTCTATCCAGCTGAGCTACGGGCGCTTAGCAGGCGCATAAGGATACCGGGCGGAAGCGGCGGCGTCCATGGGGGAAATAGGCTTATTTCCTGTTGATAGCATTTCCGGATATACTAATGCGATTGCCGGGCTGTGTGATGATGGGTCTGGGCGTCGATTTTTTACCTACTTAGCAGGAGTTCATGGTGAGCAACAAAGTCAATTCGAATTTTGGTATCAGTCTGATGGCCCTGATCGCTGTCGTGGTGCTGGTGTTGGTGGTGAACGGTCTGGCCGGGATGATGCACAAGCCTGCCGCGCCTGACATGAGCGCGGATGCGGTGGCTGAACGTATCGGACCGGTTGCCCGCCTGAACACGGGCGAGCCGATCGCCGCTGCCGCCCCGGTGGCCGCTGCCCCCAGCGCGGCGCGTGCCGGCAAGGACATCTATGCCACCACCTGTTTTGCCTGCCATGACACCGGCGCTGCCGGCGCCCCCAAGAAGGGTGATGCGGCCGCATGGGGCAAGTATACCGCCAAGGGTATCGATGACATGTTGAAGAACGCCATCTCCGGCGTGGGTGCGATGCCGCCTCGCGGTACCTGTGGCAACTGTTCCGATGCGGAACTGCGTGACACCATTCAGTACATCATCGATTCGCTGTAGGTTTCAAACCGGGTGCATCAAAAAAGCCGACGCAAGTCGGCTTTTTTGTGTCCGGGTCTTGCTGTCAATTTAGGCGCTGGCCTGGTCCCAGCACTGCTGGATCGCCACGCTGTCCTGCTTGCGCCGCTGCAGGATGCGGCGAAATACCCCTGGGTCCTTGATGTGGGTCAGCTCACCCTCGCGTGGGTAGTGCTGGTCCTTGAGGCGCGATAGCCAAAAACGCAAGGCGGCGGCGCGCAGCATCACCGGCCAGGCCTGGCCCTCGGCGGCGCTAAAGGGGCGGGACTGGTGATAGGCGCGTAGCATGGTCTGCAACTTTTCTTCGTCCAGTGCACCATCGTCCAGGCTGCACCAGTCGTTGGCCGTGACCGCCACGTCATAGAGCAGGACATCGTTACAGGCATAGTAAAAATCGATGATGCCGGTCAGCTGCTCGCCATCAAACAGGGCATTGTCGCGAAACAGATCCGCATGGATCACCCCGCGTGGCAGTTCGGCCAGGCGGAAACTGTCCTGATAGACCAGTTCCTCGTCCAGCAGTTGGCGTTCGGCATCGTCGAGTTTGTCCAGCAACAGCTTGCGGGTCTGATGCCACCACTGGGGGCCACGGTCATTGGCGCGCTGACCGGGAAAAGATTGCCCGGCCAGGTGTAGCTCGGCCAGGGTCTTGCCAATGGCCTGGCACTGGGCCAGATTGGGGGTCTCGATGCCACGGCCATTGAGGCGCACCACCAGCGCGGCAGGCTTGCCATTGAGTTCACGCAGATAGTCGCCCTGGCGGTCGGCGATGGGATGGGCACTGGGCACCTGATGCTCGGCCAGAAAGGCCATCAGATCGAGAAAATATCCCATTTCCCCGGCAGCATGTTGCTCAAACAGGGTGAGGACCAGGCGCTGCTGACTGGTGGTGACAAAGTAGTTGGTGTTTTCGATACCGGCACTGATGCCCTGGTACTCAAGCAACTCACCAAGGGTGTAATGGCTGAGGAATTCCTGCAGTTCGTGTTCTTCAACTACCGTATAAACAGACATAAAAAGGTCTTGGATGCTTTGTTGGGTCGATCATATCCGCCCGACCATAGGAAAGACAGCGCTTTACCAGCTAAAGATTCGCCACTTGACCAACTCGGGTGGCTGCAAGGCCTCGCGGCGGGTATCGAGGATACCGTTGCCGTCGCTGTCGATCAGGTAGTAGGGACGCCCCTTGGCGGGGGTGATGCGCACCATGTAGAGGCGCCCGCCGCTGCGAAATTCCTCGATGGTATCCTCGCCACGGCGCAGGATGCGGATCTCGGGTTCGAATTGATCTTCCACATCCACGGCATCGGGCACCTGCTCCGGCAGCGCCGGTGGGGGCGGCACCTCGGCCAGCGGCTGGGCCTGCAGGGCCACGCTGATCGGCAACAACAACAATAACAGGTAGCGCATGGTCGGTCCTTTAGAGGTCGAGGAGGATTTCGCGCTCTTCGGCAGAGGGCTCAAATCCGCTGTGTTCGTAGTGATTGAAGATCGCGTCGACCACCTGCTGCGGGGTGTCGAGGATCTGGAACAGTTGCAGGTCTTCCGGGCTGATCACCTTTTCATCCACCATGGTGCTGCCAATCCAGTCGATCAGACCACGCCAGAAGGGTTCGTGTACCAGGATGATCGGGATCTGGCGGGTCTTGCCGGTTTGCACCAGGGTGAGGATCTCGGCCAGTTCGTCGAGGGTGCCAAAGCCACCGGGCATCACCACATAGGCGGCGGCGTATTTGACGAACATCACCTTGCGCGAGAAGAAATGGCGAAAGCTCAGTCGAATATCCTGGTAGGCATTGCCGCTCTGCTCATGGGGAAGCTGGATGTTCAGGCCGATGGACGGTGACTTGCCCGCGTAGGCGCCCTTATTGGCCGCCTCCATGATGCCGGGGCCGCCACCACTGACCACCGAGAATCCCGCCTCGGAGAGGGCGTAGGCGATCTCCTCGGTGAGTTTGTAATAGGGATGGTCTTCGGGAGTACGGGCCGAACCAAAGATGCTCACCGAGGGGCGGATCTCGGCCAGGCGCTCAAAGCCCTCGACAAATTCGGCCATGATCTGGAAGATTTTCCAGGATTCGCGGGTCAGCATGCCCTCGTCGGGGACGATGCCGTGGTGGCGGGTTTTATCCTTGCTGTCCATTGGGATGCCGTTGTGCAGGGGTCGATAGACAGAGTATAACCGGATGGCAAAAAAAATGCCGACACAAGGTCGGCAAGTACTTTCTTGGTATTATTCCTCCATCATCCATGGCGCGCGGTGGTGAGTGGGATACAGGCTCTGGGCTGTATCTGGCGCGCCTTGAATTCAGTGCGCGCATTACACGCTATATGTCGTTTCCGTGTCAATAGAAATTTCCCATAGGTGATTGAATCTAAAAAGATAATTATATTATTCAATACTAAAATAGCTTGTATCACCGGCCTTATTTTCCGCCTCGTTCAGCCAGCGTTCAGCTTGTCGCAGCGATACTCTCCCGCAAGAGCCGATAAGCGGCTTGTTCATCCCGCGGAGGTCTATCATGAAACACATTGTACTGATCAGTTTGGTATTGGCCGGTAGTCTGGCCCTAATCGGCAACGCCCAGGCCGGCGACGTGGACGCTGGCAAGGCGCGCTATAACAGCTGTATCAGCTGTCATGGGCCGGCCGGCCTAGGCAATCCCCCGACCTTCCCGGTGCTCAAGGGCAAGCGCAGCGAAGAGGTGGTCGTACTATTGAAGAAATATCGTGCCGGGGAGATCACCAGTCCGATGGCCGGCCTGATGAATCCCCAGGCAGCCGGACTAAGCGATGGGGACATTGCCAACCTGGCCGCCTATATCGCAACCTTGTAAAGCACGCACCGCCGCTGACTGCAGGGATGCAGTCGGCTGGAACAGCTCGCTCGTTACCGCGAGCCGTTGTCGGCAGTGCTCAAGGCTGCCAGTGCAGGGCACCTTGACCCATCCCCTATTTTTACCTCTGCGCCTGGGCGATATGTTCCCGACATCGCCAACCGACTACGTCCTGTAGTCGTCTGCGTCTCTGCGGTGAAAAGGTTTTTTCCTTAAACCCTGAAAATTGACAAGGCGCTTGCCCTGCCTGTCACCCCGCCGTGCAGCAATGCACGGCGTTTTCGTTTATCCTCTCGGACAACCCATTTGGTAGAAATCCCATGTCCGAAAAACACAAGCAACTGGTCCTGGTGGACGGCTCGTCCTACCTCTATCGCGCCTTTCACGCCATGCCGGCCCTGACCAACTCCGCCGGACAGCCCACTGGGGCGGTCTATGGTGTGACCAATATGCTGCGCCGCCTGCTCAATGACTACGACCCGGCCTATGTGGCGGTGGTGTTTGATGCCAAGGGCAAGACCTTTCGCGATGATCTCTATGCCGAGTACAAGGCCCATCGCCCGCCAATGCCGCCAGAGCTGCGCAGCCAGGTCGAGACCATTCATACCATCGTCGAGGCCCTGGGCCTGCCGATCCTGGTGGTCGAGGGGGTCGAGGCCGATGATGTGATCGGCACCCTGGCCCGCCAGGCCGAAGCCGCTGATATGCCGGTGCTGATCTCCACCGGCGACAAGGACATGGCCCAGCTGGTCAACACCCACATCACCCTGGTCAATACCATGACCGATACCCTGCTGGACCCGGCCGGGGTGGTGGAAAAATTTGGTGTGCCGCCGGAGCGGATCATCGACTACCTGGCCCTGATCGGTGACACCTCGGACAATGTGCCCGGGGTACCCAAGGTCGGTCCCAAGACCGCGGTCAAATGGCTGGGCGAATATGGTTCACTGGACGGCATCATCGAAAACGCCGAGGCGATCACCGGCAAGGTCGGCGAGAATCTGCGCGACAGCCTCGGCATGCTGCCACTGTCGCGCCAACTGGTGACGATCAAATGCGATGTGCCGCTGGAGCAGGGGCCACAGCAACTCCAGCGCCGCGCCCCGGATACCGAGGCCTTGATCCGTCTTTATGGCGAGATGGAGTTCAAGACCTGGCTGGCCGAGCTACTGGGCGCACAGGCAGACGAAGCGCCGGCGACGCAAGCCGCTACGCAACAGGGCGACTACCAAACCATCCTCGACTGGGATCACTTCGAACAGTGGTATCAGCGTCTGACCCAGGCAGCACTGTTTGCCTTCGATACCGAAACCACCAGCCTGGATTATATGGACGCGCAGATCGTCGGCCTGTCCTTTGCCATCGCCCCGGGCGAGGCGGCCTATCTGCCGGTGGCGCATAATTATCCGGGCGCACCGGCCCAACTGCCGCGCGATGCGGTACTGGGCAGGCTCAAGCCGCTGCTGGAAGACCCAGCGCACAAAAAGCTGGGGCAAAATCTCAAATACGACATGAGTGTGCTGGCCAACCACGACATTACGCTGCGCGGCATCGCCCACGACAGCATGCTGGAATCCTATGTGCTGGACAGCACCGCCACCCGCCACGACATGGACTCGCTGGCGCTCAAATACCTGGGCCACAAGACCATCAGCTACGAGGCGGTGGCCGGCAAGGGTGCCAGGCAGATCGGCTTTAATCAGGTCGCCATCGCCGATGCCGCCCCCTATGCGGCCGAGGATGCGGACATCACCCTGCGCCTGCACCAAATCCTGTGGCCAAAACTGCAGGCCATCCCGCCACTGGCCGAGCTCTATCAACAACTGGAGGTACCGCTGCTCAGCATCCTGTCACGCATCGAACGCTACGGGGTATTGGTGGATCGGGGTATGCTGGAGCAACAGAGCCACGAGCTGGCCGCCAAGATGGACAGCCTGGAGCTGGAGGCCCATCGCGAGGCCGGTGGCCCTTTCAATCTCGGCTCCCCCAAGCAGATCCAGGCGATCCTCTACGATCAGCTCGGTCTGCCGGTGCTGAAAAAAACCCCCAAGGGCCAGCCTTCCACCGCCGAAGAGGTGTTGCAGGAATTGGCGCTGGACTACCCGCTACCCAGGCTGATCCTGGAACATCGCTCGCTGTCCAAGCTCAAGTCCACCTATACCGACAAGCTGCCGCAGCAGATCCACCCCCACACCGGGCGGGTACACACCTCCTATCACCAGGCGGTGGCCGCCACCGGACGACTCTCCTCCTCCGATCCCAATCTGCAGAACATCCCGGTGCGCAGCGAAGAGGGACGGCGCATCCGCCAGGCCTTTATCGCCCCGCCCGGCTGTGTACTGCTGGCCGCCGACTACTCGCAGATCGAACTGCGCATCATGGCGCACCTCTCCGGTGATGCGGGCCTGCTGTCCGCCTTTGCCGCTGGCGAGGACGTCCATCGCGCCACCGCCGCCGAGGTGTTTGGGGTGCCCCTGGACGAGGTCAGCGGCGAGCAACGGCGCAGCGCCAAGGCAATCAACTTCGGCCTGATCTACGGCATGTCGGCCTTTGGTCTGGCCAAGCAACTAGGGATCGATCGCGCCGCCGCGCAAAACTATGTGGACCTGTATTTCCAGCGCTATCCGGGGGTCAAACGCTATATGGAAACCACCCGCGAACAGGCCCGCGTGCAGGGCTATGTGGAAACAGTGTTTGGACGGCGGCTGTATATCCCGGACATCAAGTCCAGCAATGGCCAGCGCCGCCAGTATGCCGAACGCACCGCGATCAATGCGCCAATGCAGGGCAGCGCCGCCGACATCATCAAGCGCGCCATGCTCACGGTGGATGCCTGGCTGGCCGAACAACCGGATATTCACCTGATTATGCAGGTGCACGATGAACTGGTGTTTGAATTGCCCGAAGATAAGCTGGCGAGTACCAGGGAAACGATCATCGCCCTGATGAGTGCCGCCGCCGAGCTGCGGGTACCACTACTGGTGGAGGCCGGCAGTGGGAAAAACTGGGATGAGGCGCATTAGTGCTTCACGGTGTCCAGGTATATCCATTCAGCTCCCTTAGAAAAGATCTTGCCGCAAAGACGCAAAGGCGCAGAGGGATAAGGGATAAGGGATAACGACAAGGCCATTTCAGGGGACTGCTCCTGCCCAGACAAGGCAAGCACTTGGGGAGGTCGACAATGCAGGGACGGTCCCATTGACGAAACGACTTGAATGTCTCTGCGCCTTTGCGCCTTTGCGGTAAAATCGCTTTTTATTGGATGCGAGCAGTCCGCTCTAGAGCAAGAACGCGCAAAATGCGCCCGACACCATCAGCCGATCAGGCAGCGATTGCGCCCGGCGGCCTTGGCCTTGTAGAGCGCCGCATCGGCGCGGGCAAACACCTGCCCGGGTGTGTCGTCCTGCTGGAACAGGCTGATCCCGCTGGAGATGGTGATCGGCACCCGCTTGCCACGAAAATGAAACTCGCATTGTTCGACGCTCTGGCGCAAATGCTCGGCCACCTTGAGCGCCCCGTCCAGCCCGGTTTCCGGCATGATCAGCACAAACTCCTCGCCACCAAAACGGGCCACAAAATCGGTCTCGCGCACCTGCTTGACCAATAACTTGGCAATCACCGTCAGCACCTTGTCGCCGGCCTGATGGCCATAGGTATCATTGATCTGCTTGAAGCGATCCACATCCCAGACCGACAGCACCAGTTCGTGGCCATAGCGGCGCCAACGGGTGTATTCCATCGCCAGGCGCTCGTTATAGGCAAGGCGGTTGGGCACCCCGGTGAGCGGGTCGACCATGGCGAGATCACGCTGCTGCTTGACCCGCTGGCGCAGGGCCTCGGATTCCTTATGCATGCCATCCAGGCGCATGCTGAGTGCCCTGACCTGCGTTTCCGCCTGCGCCAGGCGCTGGTCCTGATCCTGACGAAACTGCTGCATGTGCTGGCGTATGGTATCGACCCGCTCGGCGATGCGGACCTTCAGCCCGTCCAGGTCCTGGGCCTGGCTGACGGTCTGCTCGATCACGCCGATCTCCCGGTCCACCTCGGTATTGAGGCGCTGCCCACCGGCATAGGCGGCGCGCTGACTCGTGACGTTTTCCTGGAAGCCCTCGTCGATCTCGCGCAGGCGCTCGGTCAGCTGGTTGAGAAAGACCTCGATTTCATTCTTCTCATTGAGCACCCGATGGCGCATTTCGCTGATCAGATCCGCGATCGCGGTGATCACCTGCTCCATCTGCTCGGTGGCATTCGGCCCCTCAAGGGTCTCGCGGATCCGGCTTGCTTCTTCCTCCAGATCGCTGGGGATCTCCAGACGTTCGAGCAGGCGCAGCATCAACTCGGTACTGCTCAGTTCCTCACCATCCACCACCGGCATCGGTGGGCCCAGGTGTAACAAACCGGACAACTCGCGCCCCAGACGCAGCACCTCGGCCTCCTGGGTACTGGCCGCAATGCGCGCCTGCAGTGAGTTGGTATCGGTATCCGGCTGGTCTTGCAGGCGTTCCAGCATCAGATCCAGCAACTGGCGGGCCAGCTTGAGATGATCCCCCTCGCCGGGGCTTTCGTTCTGGCGCGAGGGAAGCAGACGCCCCAGCAGGCCGCGCTTTTCCGTGCCGACGGCGGCATCTTCATCAGCCTCATCCTGCCATTTGAGGGCATCGATGATCAGTGCGACAAACTCGTCGACAAGTTGCTTGTAGGGGGTATCGCCGACCTGCAGTAGACGTTTTTGCATGGCCTTGGCACGATGACCCATGCCGCGCGGAAATTCCAGCCGGCCAAGGATCCGTTCCAGCAGTTCATTGGGGGGTGGGGGCAGATCCTGACTGATCCGTGCTTCGTCCAGACGGCGGATCGGCTCGGCCAGTTGTTCCAGCAGGGCACGCAAGCTGGCGATATCGCCATTGCCACGCAGCAGTCGGCGCAGGCCATCGAGCAGGCGATTGAGCTCGGCATCCTCGTTGTCGGCCACCAGGCTGATCCGCACCAATCCCTGGCGCAAGACCTGTTCGGCCTCTGACCAATGGCGTTCCTTGCCCTCCAACTCGTCCAGCGCGTCGAGGTATTTTTGTTTCCATAACTGTGCGTCGAGATTGTCGTCCATCGTCTTCGGCCAGTGTCCTATCCCAAAACCACACTTTGCGGCAGAGTCAGCTCCATGGCAATAGGCAGATGATCGGAATGGGCGTGGTTTAACACTTGGCAGCGCTCTACGGTCAATTCGCGGCTGACCAGGATGTGATCGATGTTGCGCTCGGGTCGCCAGCTCGGGTAGGTGTGCAGGATCTCCGCCGGTTCGCGCAGGTGGGTGTGACGAAACAGCAACATCATCTCGCGACAGTCATGGGAGCAGTTCAGATCGCCCATCAGCACCACATGCCGATGCTGGTTGATCACATCGATCAGATAGCCCAGCTGGCGCTCGCGGGCACGCGCGCTCAGTGCCAGGTGCGCCATGATCACCACCAGCGAATCCTCGCCATGACCATAGCGGGTCAGCAAGGCACCGCGGCCGGGGAGCATCCCCGGCAGTTTGTGTTCACTGAGCTCACTGGGACGAAAACGGCTCAGCAGCCCGTTGCCGTGCTGGGCCAGCCTGCCCAGGTCGCGATTGAGCTGATGGTGCCAAAAGGGATAATGGGCCTTGTTGGCCAGGTATTCGGTGAGGTGCACATAGCCGGTGCGATGGCTGCCGGCATCCAGCTCCTGCAGACCGACGATATCATAGTCACGCAGCACCTGGGCGATGCGATCCAGATTTTCAAAACGACGCGCTGCCGGTAGCAAATGCTTCCAGCTCTTGGTCAGGTAATGACTGGCTTGGGTGCTACTAATCCCGACCTGCACATTGTAGCTGAGCAGACGCAGACGATGACCAGACTCGGGGGAGGGAATTTGCATGGCGCTTATACCGGGCAGATCATCTCGCCCATGGAGGCGGTCAGCTTGAGATTCTCGGCATAGTCCACCGGGCAGTCGATCACCGTAACCTGATCACGCGCCAGCGCCTCGCGGATGGTCGGCAATAACTCGGCCGCGCTATTGACCCGCACCCCAACCGCACCAAAGGATTCGGCCAGCATCACAAAGTCTGGATTATTGAAATCCACATGGGAGATGCGCCCGAACTGGTTCATCTGCTTCCATTTGATCAGCCCATAGCCGCTGTCATTCCAGATCAGTACCACCAGCGGGGTGTTGATGCGCACTGCGGTCTCCAGCTCCTGCACATTCATCAGGAAGCCGGCATCGCCGGTCACTGCCACCACCTTGCGCTCGGGCATCGCCAGCTTGGCGGCGATCGCTCCCGGCAGAGCGATGCCCATGCTGGCAAAACCGTTGGAAATGATGCAGGTATTGGGTACCTCGCAGCGGAACATACGCGCCATCCACATTTTGTGTGCGCCCACATCGCAGATCACGATGTCTTCCAACTCCATTGCGGTACGCAGATCCCAGATAATCTTCTGCGGCTTGACCGGGAAACCCTCGTCGGTGCTGCAGGCGTTCATCTCCTTGATCAAGGCCTCGCGCAGCGGGCGCATCAAATGCCCCTGGTGCGGGGTGGCCAGTTCGCCGATGCGGATCAGTGCATGCTTGATGTCGCCGACCACCCCTACGTGCACCGGGTAATAGGCATCCACCTCGGCCGGCATGGTGTCGATATGGATGATGCGCCGGTCGCGGCTGGGGTGCCACAGATAGGGGTGGTATTCGACCAGGTCGTAGCCGATACAGATGATCAGATCGGCCTCTTCAAAGCCGCAGTGCACGTAATCTTTGGCCTGCAAGCCGGCACTACCCAGGGTCAGCGGGTGCTTGAAGGGCATCACCCCCTTGGCCATGAAGGTATTGGCCACCGGGATATTGAGGCGTTGGGCAAAATCCACCAGCTGCTGCCAGGCCTTGGCGCGGATCACCCCGTTACCGGCCAGGATCATCGGTCGGCGCGCCTCGGAGATAGCAACCGCAGCCCGTTCGATCTGGTCGCGGGCCGGCTCGGGCAACATCGGGTTTTTTACCGGCAGGGGGTAGTCGTCCACCGCCATCTCGGCGATGTTTTCCGGAAATTCAATGAAGCTGGCACCGGTCTTTTCAGTCTGCGCCAGCTTGAAGGCCTTGCGCACCACCTCGGGGATGGTATTGGGGGTGAGCAGGCGGGAGGAATACTTGGTGATCGGCTGGAACATCTGCTCCAGGTCCAGCACCTGATGCGATTCCTTGTGCAGGCGATGGGTGGCGGCCTGACCGGCAATCGCCACCATCGGCGCATGGTCCATGTTGGCATCGGCCACCCCGGTGATCAGATTGGTCGCCCCCGGTCCCAGGGTGGCCATGCAGACCCCGGCACGACCGGTCAGCCGCCCATAGACATCGGCCATAAAGGCCGCACCCTGCTCGTGGCGGGTGATGATAAAGCGGATCGGTGAATCCAGCAGGGCATCCATTACATCCAGGTTTTCTTCACCCGGGATGCCGAAGACATATTCAGTGCCCTCGTTCTCCAGGCAGCGCACAAACAGTTCTGCAGCCTTCATGTCCTACCCCCGCAGGATGGTCTAGCGCTTGGCGAGCCGTTCTGCCTCATGCTCGGCCAGGATGTTGACGGTCTTGAACATATTTTCATAGGTCTTGGCCATCGGTCCGTCAACCAGATACTTGCCACTGACCGCCAGTGCCGGCACCCCGTTGATCTTGTAACGACCGGTCAGATCGGCAGCGCGACGCACCTTGGTTTCAACCATGAAGGAGCTGAAGGTCTGGTCGAAGTCCTCGCCCTTGACTCCAATTTGCACAAAGAACTCGCGGATTTCCTGGGCGCTGCTCATTGGCTTGCGAAAACGATGGATGGCATGAAAGAACGGTGCGTGAAAGTCATCCAGCACCCCCAGCGCCTCGGCGGTGTAATAGGCCTGCGCATGCAGGGCCCAACGCGGGTTGTTGAAGATAGCGGGAATGCGTACAAATTCGACATTTTCCGGCTTGTTCTTCAGCCAGTTCTCCACATGGGGTTCGGCGCTGTAGCAGGCTGGGCAGCCATACCAGAATAGCTCGACCACCTGTACCTTGTTAGCACTGCTGGCCACTTCGGGGTTGATCTCGACGTAATCCACGCCGGTCTCCAAACCACCGATCCCAAAGGCATGGGCATTGATCGTCCACAGCAGACCGAACATCAGTGCCAGGGCAGCACGCTGAATTTTTTTGTACATGGCTCTCTCCATCATTTCTTGATAAGGGCTACTATACCACCTTGGCGTAGCGTGATAAGTGCGCCAAGCTGTTATATGCTGCGTTGCTCAACCAAGGGGGACCAATATGCCGGGCGAACACAACATCAATCTGACCGATTTCCTGACTCATCAATACCTCTGCGAGGCCATGACTGCCCGGGAAATCCAGACCCTGTTGGATTTCACCGAGGAGGTGAAGTTCAAGAAAAACGCGATTATTGCGGATATTGGCGAAGTGGGTGAGGCCTTGTATTTCGTCGTGGAGGGCGAGGCGGCCCTGTTACTCGAGGCCGAGGGTGCCACGGTCGAGATCGGCCGTGCCAAAAAGGGCGGGATGATCGGCTCGATGTCCTTCTTCGACCGTCAGCCTCGTTCGGTGCGCATTGTCTCCCTGGCTGATAATACCCGATTGATCCGCCTCAGCCGGGTGATGTACCGCCGCCTGCGGGTTGAACACCCCTTTATTGCGGTCAATCTGCTGGAAGATGCCGT
This sequence comes from Gammaproteobacteria bacterium, assembly GCA_014859545.1. Lineage (GTDB taxonomy): Bacteria > Pseudomonadota > Gammaproteobacteria > Thiohalomonadales > Thiohalomonadaceae > SLDE01. Next base: position 4,751 of record JACUTZ010000045.1, on the reverse strand, counting down.
GGTCAGCCTGGATGCCCTGTTCCGCAGCGTCAGCCAGGATGTGGCGCAGTTTTCACGTTACGTGTATGGCGGCAAGTTCCGCTAACAAGCCTCGCTCGTCTGCAAAACGTAAAAAAGCGGGCAGAGCCCGCTTTTTTATGACCGAACAGTGTGCCCCTACAAAGTGCCGTAAGAATGCAGGCCTGAGAGGAAGATATTCACTCCCAGGAAGGCAAACAGGGTGATAAACAGCCCCACGACTGCCCACCATGCCAACACCCCGCCACGCCAGCCCTTGGTCAGGCGCAGGTGCAGCCAGGCCGCATAGTTCAACCAGACGATCAGCGCCCAGGTTTCCTTGGGGTCCCAGGACCAATAGCCGCCCCAGGCCTCAGCCGCCCACATCGCACCGAGGATGGTTGCCAGGGTAAAGAAGGCAAAACCGATGGCGACAGCGCGATACATCATCTCATCCATGGCCTCCAAGGACGGCAGACGCCGGGCCATCAGACTTTGCGGCCAGCGGGCGCTAAGCAGGTAGGCCACCCCCATCATCGCGGCAATGGAAAAACCGCCATAACCAATGAAATTGGCAGGTACGTGAATTTTCATCCACCAGCTTTGCAGTGCCGGCACAAGTGGCTGAATTTCGTGGGCACCGCGGGTATAGCTGTACCACATCAGGAAGGCCACCGAGGCGGTGATTACGGTGGAAACGAACGCCCCCATCGCACGGTTCTTAAAGCTGCGCTCATAGTGTAGGTACATCATCGCGGTCATCACCGCGAATAGCACAAATACCTCATAGAGGTTGCTGACCGGGATGTAGCCCATGTCCACACCGCTGAGGTGGGTTTCACGCCAGCGCACCATCAGGCCGACCGCGCCCATAACCGTGGCGATCCAGGTCAGCGCGGTACCCAGCTTACCGCTAAAGGCAGAGCCGGTGGCCAAACTGAAGTAATAGGCCAGGGTTGCCATCACAAACAGTGCACTCATCCAGATGATCGCCGACTGACTGGAGATCAGGTATTTGAGGAAGAAACTGGACTCGGCATTCGCCAGATCGGTGCCATAGAGGCTGATCCCGAACAGGCTGACCACCGCCACCACCAGACTGAAATGGCGCATCGGTTTCCACAACCAGCCAAACGCAAGCAGGCTGATGCCGGTACCAAACAGGATCACCTCTTCATAGATGCCCATGTGTTCACGGTAGTACATAAAAGCATATACCGTACCGATGACCACCAGCGCCGCCCAAACCCAGTCATACGGACTCAGTCGCTTGAGAAAAGGGGGCCTGTCGAATTCGTTTTCCAGCTCTTCGCGTGTTACGGACATGGTATTACCTCACTTGCTATCGGGTTGTGCGTCGGTGCGTTGACGCAGATCGTCCTTGAGGAATGCAAATTCACGGTCAAAATCATTGCGCTGACGGTGACCGGAAGCGGCAAACAGGATCTGGGTCTTGCCACCCTCTTCCCTTACCATCACCCACAGTCGGCGATGGTGGATATAGAACATAAACAAAATACCCAGCATTAGCATCAACGATCCAAGATACACGATATTCTCACCGGGAGCCTTGGTTATTTGCAGGCCGGAAGCCTCGACATGTTCAAAGCTGTTAAGTACCAGATATAACGGCGCGTCGTAGGCCGGGATCAGGGTCATGGCCTGCATCGTGTCATCAAAGAAATTGGCCTGTTGTTCAGAGATTTCATCGCCCACCAGGCCTTCCTGGCTGAGCATATCCAGGTAGAGCGTGCCCAGGATGCTCTGGATCATTCCGATATAGGTAGACAGAAGATTCGCACGCTCACCCTCGGGCACGGTACGTTCGGTCTGTTCGACGATCACATCCACGCCTTCTTCGACAAATACACGCACCAAATTGGCCACCGAACGGGAAAACTGTTCCAGCATTTCCGGATCGTTATCCAGGCCCATCTCGATCTCGGCGTGACGTTTCGCCACCGCCTGTACCAGCTCCCGATCACGGGCCAGGGCAAGAAACTTCATAAAGCCCTCAATACTGCCATTCTGATCGACCGGAATGTGCAGATAGCGGTAATCCTCATTGGGATTGCTGCGCATCCCACTGAGGAAATAATAGCGTCCATCCAGCCGGATCGGTGCCTGATAGTTGATGTATTCGCGGGCATCACCGGCGGCCGAACGCAGCTTGAAGGTCATGCTGGGGCCGTAGTTACGGTAGGGCGAGTGACGCACCCCCTCGACCGGCTCGTCCTCATTGGGGAAAATATTGAACAACTGGAAATCGCTCAGCTCCAGGGTATATGGCCCACGCGGGGTATTGAGCTGCAATTGCGAGCCAACTTCAGGCATGCGCCCTTCAAGCAGCGGCTGATCGGGGTGTTCGCGAGCGCGGATCGGCTGTGGCCCCAGCTCTGGCCGATCCAGCGACCAACCGGTCAGATCCAGGATCGATCCGCCATCAGAAAAACTGGCCTGATAGATCGCATGCCCCTTGTAGATCAGGGGATGATTGACCGCGATCACCCTGCGTTGCGGCTCGTCCAGCTCAGGGTCATGGATCAACAAGGTGCTTTCGTAAGACTTGGGCTGGCCAGAGGGATAGTGTTCGATGCGGAACTCTTCCAGCTCAATAGTGAAGGGCAGGTTTTGCACCAAATAACCATCACGCATCGAGAGGAAAATAAAATTGGCGCGCGCTCCCTCCGGGATATTCACACTGCCACGAAAGGCCGGATTCTCCGGTGGCAGGATGCTTTGGCTCGGCACCTGTGAGACCGGAATATCACGGGTCTCGGCGACGATATCACCACGCCACTCACCAATCCGCACCATGATATTGCCATCGATCAGGCCACCGATACAGATGACCACGATCGCGACATGCGACAACAGGTAACCGAGGCGGCTGACCGAGCCTTTCATCCCCGCCAGGGTGATGTGATCGGCATGCTGTTTGGTGCGCGTACGGTAACCAAGTTTTTCCAGGCGCTGACGCGCATGCTGCAGTACCTGATCCTTGTCCTGCCCGCTCTGCCATTCATCCTGATGGTGGAAGGCCCGTAGCGATTTGCTCTGCACATCCAGACGAAACTGGCGCATATCACGCATGATCGCCGGTGCATTGCGGTACACACAAACAGAGGTGGAGACCAGCAGAAAACCCAGTAGCAACATGAACCAGGTTGCGCCGTAGACATCGTAGAGACTGAGGGAGCGGTAGACCTCGAACCAGAACGGCCCGAACTTCATCACGTAGTTATTATAGGGTTCATTTTGCTGTAGCACGGTGCCAATCACCGAGGCCACCGCAATCACCATCAACAGGGTGATGGCCAGATTCATTGAACCCAGAAACTCGAGTAACACCGCGCCTAGACTGCGCCGTGGTTTTATCCGTTGTTGTTCAGTCAAAACAGATCCACCGTATGCATGGTTGCCGGGAACATCAGGCTTCGATGCCGACAAGCAGAAAAAGTTGCAGCGAAATTGCTGCCTGCGCGCTGATTTTCACCATGCGAAAGCATTGTCCGCACGCTTATCATGGGTTCCAAACTCCCCAGACAATAAAGGGCAGCCACTGGCTACCCTTTATCTTACTGCCTATAGCAAACTGCTATTCGATCAATGCAGACCAGCAATATACTCGGCAACGGCCTCGATATCACTATCACTCATACGAGCGGCAACACTGCGCATCATGCTGCCGTTATCGTTGGCGCGAGCACCAGAGCGAAAGTCTTTCAGTGCTTTGGCGGTATAGGCAGCATGCTGACCCTTCAACATTGGGAACTTGGCACCAGGAATACCACCACCATTGGGACCGTGACAGGCCAGGCAGGCAGACAGACCCTTGCTGGCATCACCACCGAGGAAAATCTGTCGGCCGCGCGCAGCCTTCTCCTCATCGGTAGCGGCACCAATAGACGGGGCCTGGGTGGCATAGAAGGCCGCCAGATCGTCCATATCCTGCTCACTCAACCCGGCAACCATCGGTGCCATGCTCGGATCAACCCGATCCCCTGCCTTGAAGTCACGCAATTGCTTGGCGACATACTCGGCATGCTGGCCAGCCAGCTTGGGAAAGTTTGGCACCATGCTGTTACCATCTGCCCCATGGCAGGCGATACAGGTGGCGGCCTTGGCCTGGCCAGCAGAAGGGTTACCCGCAGCAATCGCGGTACCGGTAACACCGAACAGGATCAGAGTGGCAATAGCTAGTTTCTTCATCGGTTCCCCGTATTATCTATTCAGTTGAGGGTCGGCAGTGCCTCACTGGCCCTGACCAACCATATACACTACGGCAGCCTTGACTTCATCGTCGCCCAGGTCGGTACGGCCGCCCTTGGGCGGCATATAGCCTGCGCCGCCACTAAAACCTTCGATGGAATGCTGCTTCAGCACATCCAGGCCCTTGGCAATACGCGGCGCCCAGGCATCCTTGTCACCCAGCTTCGGTGCACCGGCTACGCCCATGTTATGGCAGGCAAAACAGGCCTTGTCATAGGTCGCCTTGCCCACATCCGCCAGCACTGCCTGGCCAGAAAGCATCAAAAGAGCACCCGCTGCTGATGCAAAAATTGCCTTTTTCATAGATCAAACTCCTCAGTAAGAGATTGTGACGTAGCCATTCCCACATTTCGCCATGGCAAGGACCGACACTTGCTGTTTTGGTGTCGTCAAAAGGCGCTGCCGTGACAACAGCCGTGCATGATACCACCCCGCCGGGTCGGGACAAAGTTTGGCGGCCCGCTTATATATCAATGATCACG
>JACUTZ010000191.1 GCA_014859545.1 Gammaproteobacteria bacterium | reverse complement strand
CCTTTGGATTTCGGACCTATCGGGGTGCAGAAATCGCGCTATATCATGCACTTGGGGCATTACCTGAGCCGAAGGTTGCCCACAGATTTTGCTGAAGAGCCAAATATCACCGTGACCAAATAATTCACCAAACAAAATCCACCCATCCCCTTACACAAGGAAAGACAGTCACTGAGAGGGTAAATCACGAATCTGCGGCAGCAAGCCAATAATTACTTTATCGTTGTTATGTTCGCCCCTTCTTCTTGGAATCCCTGCACTAGGGAGCGTAACATCCATCTCCAGAAAAACCCGTCCACCATAACGAAAAGAGCATGTTTCATCAAGTCTGGCCAAGGTCATTGTTCTATATCGGCAATTCCGTGAAAAGTGATGGCATGAGAGTCATGTTCCATTAAGCAGCTTGGGACATGCATTCAGGACAAAACGAGCATTCCGTCGGCAAATTGCTGAAAGTATGCCAGGTCTCTGGTCCCGGTGAGTTAGCGATTGAACTTTTGGCGGTTTTCAGGCATGATGCCCGGCTTATCGGCCAGCGGGCCGTTAATAGCTAACAAGCAAGAGTGATAGAAACTGCATGGCGAAAGAAGAAGGCATAGAAATGGAAGGAACGGTCGTTGAGACCCTTCCCAACACCACCTTTCGGGTTCAACTGGATAATGGGCATGTGGTCACCGCCCACATCTCAGGCAAGATGCGCAAGCACTATATCCGTATCCTGACCGGCGACAAAGTCACCGTGCAGCTGACCCCCTACGACCTGACCAAGGGCCGCATCACCTTCCGCGCCCGCTAAGACGCCCGCTGAAGCAGCATACGAAAACGCCCGGTAATACCGGGCGTTTTGCGTTTGCTATGGCTGTCATGGTGACAGCCTGTATTTAAACATCACTCAGGCACCGCGCCAACGAATCCTCTGCGCCCTCTGCGGTGAATCTTTTCATGCTTGAGGTCAGAGCAGACTCGAAAGTCAGGAAACCAGCTCCTTCTTGCCTTCAAAGGCAAAACTCAGCTTGCCGTCCTCGACGCTGATCCGCACATGGCCACCGCCTTCGAGCACACCGAAAAGCAGTTCCTCGGCCAGCGGTTTCTTGATGTTTTCCTTGATCACCCGTGCCATCGGACGGGCCCCCATGCTGGGCTCGAAGCCATGCTCGGCCAGCCAGGCGCGCGCCTCGTCGTCCAGGTCGATGCTGACGCCCTTTTCTTCCAGCTGGGTTTCCAGTTCCATGATGAACTTGTCGACCACGCTGACGATGGTGCGGGCGTCCAGCGACTTGAACTGGATGATCGCATCCAGGCGATTGCGAAACTCGGGGCTGAAGTGGCGCTTGATCACCTCGGTACTCTCGCTGCTGTGGTCCTGCTCGGCAAAGCCGATGGACCGGCGTGCCAGCTGATCGGCCCCGAGGTTGGTGGTCATCACGATGATCACATTGCGGAAATCCGCCTTGCGCCCATTATTGTCGGTGAGGGTGCCGTGGTCCATCACCTGCAGCAACAGGTTAAAGACCTCGGGATGGGCCTTTTCAATCTCATCCAGCAGCAACACCGCATGGGGATGTTTGGTGATCGCCTCGGTCAGCAGTCCGCCTTGGTCATAGCCGACATAGCCGGGTGGCGCACCGATCAGGCGGGAGACCGTATGACGCTCCATGTATTCGGACATATCGAAGCGGATCAGCTCGATCCCCATGGTGCGCGAAAGCTGACGGGTGACCTCGGTCTTGCCCACCCCGGTGGGGCCGGCGAAGAGGAAGGAGCCGATCGGCTTTTGATCCTGACCAAGGCCGGATCGGGACATCTTGATGGCGCTGGCCAGCACCTCGATGGCCTCGTCCTGACCATAGATCATCAGCTTGAGGTCGCGCTCCAGATGGCGCAGGTTTTCCTTGTCGGAGGTGGAGACACTCTTGGGCGGGATCCGCGCCATCTTGGCCACCACCTCTTCGATTTCCTTCACCCCGATGGTCTTCTTGCGCTTGGAGGCTGGCAATAGCCGCTGACGCGCCCCGGCCTCGTCGATCACATCGATGGCCTTGTCGGGCAGGTGGCGTTCGTTGATATAGCGCTCGGACAACTCAGCCGCCTCGCGCAAGGCCGGACGGGTGTATTTCACCGCATGATGTTCCTCGAAGCGGGACTTCAACCCCTCCAGGATCAACACGGTTTCCTCCACGCTGGGTTCGGGCACATCGATCTTCTGAAAACGCCGCGCCAGGGCATGGTCTTTTTCAAAGATGCCCCGGTACTCCTGGTAGGTGGTGGAGCCAATACATTTCAGATCACCCGAAGCCAGCATCGGCTTGAGCAGGTTGGAGGCGTCCATCGCCCCGCCCGAAGCGGCACCGGCACCGATAATGGTGTGGATTTCGTCGATGAACAGCACCGCGCCGGGCTCGCGCTTCAGCTGGGTCAGCACCGCCTTGAGGCGTTTTTCGAAATCGCCGCGATATTTGGTACCGGCCAGCAGCGAGCCCAGATCCAGCGAATAGATGGTGCTCTCGGCCAGCACCGCGGGCACCTCTTCATCGACGATGCGCTTGGCCAGGCCCTCGGCCAGGGCGGTCTTGCCGACCCCGGCCTCGCCGACAAACAATGGGTTGTTCTTGCGCCGACGGCAGAGTACCTGGATGGTCCGTTCGATCTCGTCCTTGCGTCCGATCAGCGGATCGATCTTGCCCTGGGCGGCCAGTTTGTTGAGGTTACTGGCGAAGGCCTCCAGCGGGTTGGCATTCTCCGCAGCCCCGGCCTCGCCGCCAGCGGCGGGCTCCTCCGCGTGCGGCTCATCCCTGGCGATGCCGTGGGCGATGTAGTTGACCACATCCAGGCGGGTAA
>JACUTZ010000190.1 GCA_014859545.1 Gammaproteobacteria bacterium | reverse complement strand
ATCCCGGCCTTGTCCATTGAGGAAGGGATCTCTGAAGCCACCTTGTACAATTGGCGCAATGCAGCCCGCGCCCAAGGGCGCTTGATGCCGGATGGTGATACAAGTCCTGCTGGCTGGAGTGCCTCAGAAGCTTGTTCGCTACCGCTTGGATGAACTCCAGACGGTCGACCTCTTTGTAGCGCATTTTGATGTACTCCTTCGCCATGCGCGCCCCCGCAAAAAACAAAAGGGGACATTTTAGAATTGGACGAAGGGGGCATGACAGCTTTGGGCTAACACGACCGTCCAGACTGCTTGACAACGCTGTCCATACACGATCTTATTGTCCTTTGTCCGCAAACAGAGGACGGCCTGCCAATGAAAGGCCAAGATATTGTTGTGCTGCTCAAACTGGTTTCGCTACACCAGCGGCTGGCACGTCTGGAACCACTCAATAGCGATAATAAACGTAGCTCTGCCCTTGTGTGGCAGGGTTGGCATGCCGCAGAGTCGGTTGATCTGTTCGAGGGTGGCAGGCCTCTTGCCGATGAGTTTAGTGTGCGTGGTTTGGAGGCCTCGCTGGGGATCAGCAAGAGTGAGGTGAATGCATCCATCAAACGTAGCTACCTGTGTGGCTTGGCTATCAAGGAGCGAAAAACCGGCTATCCCAAAGCCAATATCACGGGCCTGCTTGAGTTTGTTGTGCATGGTATTAAGTATGTGTTTCCAGTCGAACCGGGGCCGATGGTGCGCGGAATACCTACTGCTGCCGCTGCACCCGTGCTGCAGGGTGAGCTGATCAGCATGGAAACCTATATCCATGTCTGGCCAGACCCACAGGGTTTGGAGATGGGACAGGCAATCAAACCCCTATATCGGAGCGTGCCCCATGCCGTAAGGCAGGATCCCGAGCTTTATGCTGCCCTTGCGTTGATCGATGCGATCCGTCTGGGTAAGCCTCGTGAGGCCAAACTGGCTCAGCAGCTACTGGACAAGAGGCTTAAGGCTTGATGCCTGGCAGTATTTCACAAAAGATGCTGGACATGCTTCTGCCGGTGGCGGAGGCGCTAGGTGAGGAGCTACTACCCTATGTGGCCTTTGTCGGGGGGGACACCACGGCTCTATTGGTCACTGATCCCATTACGCTACACGCTATCCGGTTTACCGAGGACGTGGATCTGATCGTTAGCGTGAATGGCCGTGCCCATTGGATGCGTTTGCAAAAGCAGCTTCGTGAGCGTGGTTTCAAGGAGAGCATGCAGGATGATCTGACGTGTCGTATGCGTTTGGGTGAGCTAAAGGTCGACTTCATGCACGACGATGCTTCGATACTGGGGTTTACCAATCGTTGGTATCACAAGGCATTGGCCAATACGGTGGCCTACCCACTCAGTGAAAGTATTACGATCAACCTGCTGACTCCGGCATACTTTATTGCGACCAAGCTTGAGGCCTACCATGGTCGTGGGAATGATGATCCACTCAGCAGCCATGATCTGGAGGATATCATCAACCTGGTTGATGGGCGCAGCGAGTTGATGGCTGAAATCGCCGTGGCAGATGAGGATGTCAGGAGTTATATCGCTGAACAGTTTGGTACCTTGCAAGCACACCCTGATTTTGAATATGCCGTGCAGGGTAATCTGCAGGATAGTGGCCGCAGTGAGCTGTTTTTTTGACCGTTGGGAAGCGATATCAGCCATGGTGTAACCATAGGGCGGGCTGTGCCCGCCGTTGGTTTTTCGGCGCCCACGGGGCGCCCTATGCGATGTTCGGCCCGTGGCCGCTGTGACCGCGGCGTGATAGTGTGATTGGCGTAGAAACCTACAAGTACGTGATTACACGAGGCAACCAACAGTATCATGTCCCGCAGGGACTCCCAGGGGACGGTGCCAGACACCCTCTTTCCACAGAAGAGCCGTCTTCTCCTGTGCCCCAGCGATGGAAATACGAAACTCATCACCGTTTTCTTCAGCCATGCCAAGTGGTGCGGTACGGTAGTTTCTAAGTATGTTTGCGATCTGAGAGACCGAAAGTGGCTCCCCCTCTATTCGACGTACATCATGGCGCGGAACATCCTCTGACGCAATTTGGATAGCACCGACACAAACCATACCAATTGCCGAGAGCAGGTCAAAGGGGTGCGAAGTTGGTGCCTTGAAGCGGGCCTGGATACGGTCTCGGATCTGCTTATTATCCGGTAGGCGATTGTCAAAGAAGTTGTAGGCAAGCTCACCACTGTGGGCTTGGTGTTGAAGTGGCATAGAGAGTGATATCGGGCGTGCCCCGGGGGGGGTTCGAGCCAATCAGGAGCGTAACGAAATGCCAATCCCCCTGCTGTGCTCATTGTCAGCGAACCCACACGGAGCCCGTTCATCCAAACGCCGAGTGCTCTGGCTTTGCTTACCACGGTTCATTCCATCCCGTCGTATTGCCATCACTGACAGATTCGCCTTTCGGCACTAGATGCAACTCAAGATCGAGTGCAGTGAGCAGCCGAAACAGGGTCTCCAGGCGCACGTTGTCCGGCTTGATCTCGAACTTTGATACAGTGTCCTGGCGCAGAGAAATCGCCTGAGCAACCGCCGTTTGAGAGATCCCATGCAGCTTGCGTTGATCCCTATAGAACTTGGCCAAGTCTATGGGTGTATGGATGAGCATGATCCCCCCAAATCGCAGTTGTTGAAATACACGCAAATGCGAGTAAAAAAAACAAAATACACGCAATAGCGTGTAAACTCAATATTACACGGCGAAACGTGTATCCATCTTTTTACACGTTATAACGTGTAAATGCTAAGGTTATGATGGTTCCGATCTATACCAAATCATCCGTCGCGCACTAGCAGGCTGTTGTTGTCTACTCATGCGTCGCGATAGGGCGTTACAAAGCCCGT
>JACUTZ010000189.1 GCA_014859545.1 Gammaproteobacteria bacterium | reverse complement strand
CGTCTTATCAGCTCGATCGCCTTGCTGGAGGGAAAACCCAGCATCAGCCGGGCCTCGATGGCCTGGCGCTGCTGCCAGGCCGAGGTGGTGAGCCGGTCCAGGCCCAGGGCGATGCCGCTCATGGTATTGCCCAGCACCATGCCCAGTAGCGGGATGGCGTACTGGGGTAGATACCAGGGCTCGGGCTGGATCAGGATTAGCAGCGCCAGGATGGTGACCGCAAGCGAAGACAGGAACATCGACAGGGTGCCGACCCCGTAGCCCCACCAGCCGGCAAAACGCCGTTCCTGGCGGGCCATCACCTCGCGCCCGGCCAGCAGCAACATCACCATGGCCATCAGCGCGACCCAGTATACGGTCGCATTGTCGAACAGGACCTTGAGCACCAGGCCGATCAAGCTGAGCTGCACTGCAGTGCGCAGCGCCGCCCACAGCAGCTTGCGCTCGATACCAAAGCGCATCCGCCAGCTGATCCCGGCGAGGATGATCACCAGCACCGAGGCCAGCACCAGGTCCCAGACACTCAGGTGAATTACCATCAGACCACCTCCCCGTGCAGCTGGCCCTGGGCATCGAAGACCCGATGGCGATGGCCGATCCGCGCGACCTGTTCCTGGTCGTGGCTGACCCAGATCACCGCCATGCCCCATTCCTTGCGCAGCCGGGCGATCAGTGCCTCGACCCGTTCGACGTTGGTGGCATCCAGGCTGGCGGTCGGTTCGTCCAGCAACAGTACCCGCGGGCGATTTTGCAGCAGCCGCGCCAGCGCCAGACGCTGGCGTTCGCCGGTGGAACAGCGCGCCACCTCCCAGTCCAGCACCTTGCTGTCGAAACCCAGTTCGCCCAGACAGGCCTCGTCCACCTCGGCAAAATGCTCGCCGATACGCTCCAGCCACCACTGGCTTTCGGCAGGCAGCAGCCCCACCTGCCTGCGCCAGGCATGGGCGCACATGCTGCGATAGTTTCGGTCTTCAAGAAAGACCTCACCCTGATGAGGGTCAAGGTCGGTGATCGCCCGCAGCAGCAGGGTCTTGCCCGAACCGCTGGGTCCGGCCAGGGTCAGACACTCGCCCGCCGCCAGTTCCAGGTCGATGGGTCCCACATGACGAGTACGCAGTTGCTTGATAGTCAGAAGTGCTGGCACCATATATGTCCTTCAAAATTTCGTTCACCGCAAAGACGCAAAGCGCGCAAAGGATAGAATGCGGCACCCATGCCTTCACCCGTTGTTATCGCCTGACCATCACGGAACATGCTTCAATGCAGGCTTGTCGTGATGCTTCGCGTCTTTGTGCTTAAACATTAACCCAGGAGTCCATTATGTCAGAACCCACGATCGCGCAGAAGAAACCTTACATCCTCGAGCTGGAAGCCGGTGACTACTGGTTTTGCACCTGCGGCAAGAGCCAGAACCAGCCCTTCTGCGACGGCAGCCACAAGGGCAGCGGCATGGCGCCGATGAAGCTCAGCATCGAGGAAACACGCAAGGTCGGCCTGTGCGGCTGCAAGCACAGCAAGAACCTGCCCTTCTGCGACGGGACCCACAAGGACCTGTAATTCCCCTCTCCGCGCAGGGACGCGCAAAGGTCGTCTCGTGTACTCGCGGCTTGCGGGCCTGATCGCAGGTCGCGATTGCTATCCCAGCGCCATATCAAAAGCAAAGCGAAGATCTCGCCAAGCCGCCAAGCACGCCAAGAGGGCTTGATGTTCAGGGTGGGCGCGGGTGGAATGAAACAGGTTCCTGCACACCACACTTACCCAATACCCCTATTCATTTGTTCATTCTCTTTCTTGGCGTTCTTGGCGTCTTGGCGAAAGACCATGTTTATTCTTTGCGTCCTTTGCGTCCTTTGCGGTTAATCGCCTTTTAGTTTTGATGTTTGGTCATCACGCACGCAAAAAAAAAAGGGCGCCCGAAGGCGCCCAAAAGTCTTCCACGAGGAGAGAAGATATTACTTACTGGTAAACTCCGGATAGGCTTCCAGGCCACACTCGGTCAAATCGACACCGGCGTACTCTTCTTCTTCGGTGACGCGGATGCCCATCACGCTCTTGATGATGAACCAAACCAGCAGACTCATACCGAATACCCAGGCGAAGATGGTGACGATACCGATCAGCTGGGCCAGCAGGGTGGCGTCGCTGTTGGTAAAGGTCACTGCGATCAGACCCCAGATACCGACCACACCGTGAACAGAGATGGCACCTACCGGGTCATCGATACGCAGCTTGTCCATGGTGATGATGGCGAACACCACCAGCAGACCACCGGCACCACCGATCAGGGTTGCCGTCAGCGCGCTGGGCGCCAGCGGTTCGGCAGTGATAGCCACCAGGCCAGCCAGGGCACCGTTCAGGGCCATGGTCAGGTCGGCCTTGCCGAACAGCAGACGGGAGGCGATCAGGGCGACGATGACACCACCGGCCGCAGCCATATTGGTGTTAACGAAAACCTGGGCCACGTTGTTGGCGGATTCGATATCGGAGACCTTCAGTTCCGAGCCACCGTTAAAGCCGAACCAGCCCATCCACAGGATGAAGGTACCCAGGGTGGCCAGCGGCATGTTGGCACCGGGGATGGCGTTGATCTCGCCGTTCTTGCCGTACTTGCCCTTACGCGCACCCAGCAGCAACACCCCAGCCAATGCAGCGGCCGCACCGGCCATGTGCACGATCCCGGAACCGGCGAAGTCGGAGAAGCCCAGCTCGTCCAGGAAGCCACCGCCCCAGGTCCAGAAGCCCTGTACCGGATAGATGATCGAGGTCATTACCACGGCGAAGGCCAGGAATGCCCACAGCTTCATACGCTCGGCCACGGCACCGGAGACGATGGACATCGCGGTGGCCACGAACACGACCTGGAAGAAGAAGTCGGACATGTTGGAGTA
>JACUTZ010000044.1 GCA_014859545.1 Gammaproteobacteria bacterium | reverse complement strand
ACGGCTGGGACGAAGAAGCGCAGAAGTGGTTCGAGCGTAAGGCCCAGGCCTAATCCGTCTCGCAGTAGTAACAAAAAAGGCGACCTTCGGGTCGCCTTTTTTATGCTTGCTGATACCGCTATTCAGCCATCCAGCATTCCCTTGAGATGGGCCGCCACGCTACGCGCCAATGCGCCAGTTTCATAACCACCTTCCAGCACCGAGATCATCCTGGCCAGTCCGTTCACCTCCAGCATCAGTTGCTTGAGCTCGGCAGTCACCCAGTAATAATCACTTTCCAGCAGACTCAGCCCGCCCATGTCATCGGCCAGATGGGCATCGAAGCCGGCGCTGATGTAGAGGATCTGCGGCTTGAATGCACGCAATGCCGGCAGCCACTGCTGCATCACCGCAGCACGAAAATCCTCACCCTTGGAGCCAGCCGCCAGGGGCACATTGATGAATCGCTCAGAATGGGTGTCTGCCCCGGAAAATGGGTAAAAGGGATGTCGAAAGGTCGAGCACATCATCACCCGCGCATCGTCACGAAAGATCTGCTCGGTACCATTGCCATGGTGTACATCAAAATCCACGATCGCCAGGCGCTGTACCCCGTATTCGGTCAGGGCATGGGCGGCACCCACCGCCAGATTATTAAACACACAAAAACCCATCGCCCGATCCCGCTCGGCATGATGCCCCGGCGGGCGCACGCTGCAAAAGGCTTGATCCGCCTTCTCATCCAGCACCAGCTCAGTCGCCAATACGGCCGCACCGGCCGCATGCAGGGCCGCCGGCAGGCTAGCAGCCATCATCCCGGTATCCGGGTCCAGCCAAACCGTGCCATCATCAGGGGCCTTGGCAAAGACCTCGTCGATATAGCTTGCCGCGTGAACCCGTTGTAACTGTCCACGACTGACTTGTGGGGCATCATAATGACGCAGGGCGAGATCAAGCCCGGTGGCCAACAGGTGATCATTGATCGCACGCAGGCGCTGCGGGCTTTCCGGATGGACTGGCCCGAGATCATGCGCTTCGCAAGCCGGGTGGGAAATAAATGCAATTGTCATTGGCCCTATCCACAACTCATCGCTAGGATAGCAGGCATAGTAGCACCATCAACTGGAGTCAGATATGGGCCCGCATTACCTTGATCGCCTTTTTTCCCCGAAATCCATCGCCGTGTTCGGTGCCAGTGATCGCCCCAATGCGGTCGGTACCCTGGTGTTTAAAAACCTGATCGCCAGCGGCTTTCATGGCGATCTCTACCCCGTCAATCCCAAGCGCGAGAGCCTGCAGGGCCTGACCTGCTATCCCAATATTGGGGCGATTGCCGCAAGCATAGAGTTGGCTGTCATTTGTACCCCGGCTCCGACGGTACCCGACATCATCGAGGCCTGCGGCGAACACGGGGTACGTGCCGCAATCGTCATTTCCGCCGGCTTCAGCGAGGGCGATGGCAAGGGCCTGGTGTATGAGCGCAAGATGCTGGAGGCAGCCCATCACCACCAGTTACGCCTGCTCGGTCCCAACTGTCTGGGGCTGATCCGCCCCAGCGTTGGCATGAATGCGACCTTTGGCAAAAACGCCGCACTGCCCGGCAGCATGGCCCTGGTCTCCCAGTCCGGCGCACTGTGTACCGCGATCCTCGACTGGGCCGAGACGCGCGGCATCGGTTTTTCGGCAATCGCCTCACTGGGTGATGCGGCCAATATCGACTTTGGCGATATCCTCGACTACCTGGCCCAGGATCCCCAGACCAAGAGTATCCTGCTGTATATCGAGGGGATCCGTGATGCACGCAGTTTTATGAGCGGCCTGCGGGTGGCGGCACGGATGAAGCCGGTGGTGGTGATCAAGGCTGGGCGTCACAGCACCGGCTCCAAGGCAGCCACCACCCATACCGGTGCCCTGATCGGCGATGATGATGTGTTTGATGCGGCCCTGCAGCGAGCCGGGGTGGTCCGTGCGCAAAGTATTTCACAGCTTTTTGCCGCCGCGCAATTACTCTCGAACTCGAACAAGGTGAGCGGCAATCGCCTGGCCATCGTCACCAATGGCGGCGGTCCCGGCGTAATGGCCACCGACCGCGCCACCGATCTGGGGATCGAACTGGCCGAGCTTTCCGAGGCCACCCTCAAGAAACTGGATGACAGCCTGCCGCCCCACTGGTCGCATAGCAATCCGGTCGATCTGTTGGGCGATGCGGATGACAGCCGTTATGAGTTAGGGGTACGTGCCTGTCTCGAGGATCCGGGTGTGGATGGGGTACTGGTAATGCTGACTCCACAGGCCATGACCGATGCCGAAGCCTGTGCCAGAGCAGTGCTAAAGGCCAGTGAAAACAGCAAGAAACAGGTCCTGGCCTGCTGGATGGGTGAGGGTCATGTACGTAGTGCCAATGCACTGTTTGCCCAACACCAGCTACCCGCCTTCACCAATCCGGAGTCCTCCGTCGAGGCCTTCGCCTTTCTGGCCAACTATGCCCGCAACCAGGAACTGCTGGTGCAAACCCCCAGCTCCCTGGCCAAACGTAGCAAACCGGATATCGAAGGCGCACGGCTGATCATCGAAAGTGTGCTGGCGGAACGACGCACCCTGCTCAATGCACTGGAGTCCAAGGCCCTGCTGCATGCCTTTGCGATCCCGGTCACCATGGGGATCAATTGTCGCTCGGCCAATGAAGCCCTGGTAGCCGCCGAGAATCTTGGTTTCCCGGTGGTGATGAAGATCAATTCACCCAATCTCACCCACAAGACCGATGCCGGTGGGGTACGTCTGAATATCAGCAATGCCCAGGCAGTGCGCAGCACCTATAACGCCCTGCTCGAAGAGGTAGAAAGCAAGGCACCCGATGCAGTGATTGACGGGGTACTGGTTGAACCGATGCAAAGCAGCCGCCATGCCCGCGAGCTGCTGGTCGGGGTGACTCGCGACCCGGTGTTCGGCCCAATCATCACCTTTGGTGCTGGCGGCACCGCGGTGGAGATCATGCGTGACCGTGCGGTGGCCCTGCCACCACTGAATGACTTCCTGGCTCACAATCTGATTCGCCAGACCCGTACCGCGCGCCTGCTGGATGCCCACCGTGATCAGCCCGCTGCGGATGTGAACGCACTCGCACAGGCCCTGTGCCGGGTCTCGGAAATGGTGTGCGAGCTACCGCAGATCCAGGAAATGGACATCAACCCGATGTTTGCCACCAGCGAAGGGGTAATGGCGCTGGACTGTCGTATCGTGGTGGCGCACACCCCTCCCTCGCTGGACCCCTATCACCACATGGCGATCCACCCCTATCCCCACCACCTGATCCGCCAACTGCAACTGGCCGATGGCAGCAACATCACCATCCGTCCGATCCGCCCGGAAGATGCGCAGATCGAACAGCACTTCGTCCGCCAGCTTTCGGCCCAGTCTCGCTATTTCCGTTTCATGCAAACCATGAATGAGCTGACCCAGGAGATGCTGGTACGCTTCACCCAGCTCGACTACAACCGGGAATTGGCGCTGATAGCGGTACAGGAAAAGAACGGCAAGGAGATCGAATTGGGGGTATCACGCTATGTGATGAATCCGGATGGCAAGAGCTGTGAATTTGCCCTGGTGGTGGCGGATGAATGGCAGAACAAGGGGATCGGTTCGCACCTGTTGACCCAGCTGATGGAGGCCGCCCAGGAACGGGGTTATCACAGCATGGTCGGGGAGATCCTCGCTGATAATCAAAAGATGCTGGAACTGGTCAAACTACTTGGTTTCCATATCAGCAACAGTGATGAGGACCCGGGGATCAAGCTGGCAGAGCGACACTTTTAGTGCCACAGCCTGAAAACAACAAAGACGGCCATGGCCGCCTTTGTTGTTACTGGTCTCGTCGTCAACGGATCAGACAGAAAATCCCTTGTAGACCGCCTTGGCCAACTCCTCGGGCACAAATTTGGTCAATACCGCATTGGCACCGACCTTTTCGGCACGCTCGGCATTGATCGCCCCATTCAGTGAGGTATGCAACAGCACATACAGGCCAGACAGCCTGGGCGACTTTCGGATCTCACTGGTCAGGGTATAGCCGTCCATCTCCGGCATCTCGATATCGGAGATCACCATCTCCACCGCTCCCTCAGCATTGGCACCGGCATTCAGCTGTTCCAGCAATTCCAGGGCCTCTTTGCCATCACGTGCCAGGACACTGTCCACTCCCAGACTATCCAGGGTGTGTACGGTCTGGGTACGCGCCAGC
The DNA here is from genome assembly GCA_014859545.1 of Gammaproteobacteria bacterium. Lineage (GTDB taxonomy): Bacteria > Pseudomonadota > Gammaproteobacteria > Thiohalomonadales > Thiohalomonadaceae > SLDE01. Next base: position 13,153 of record JACUTZ010000044.1, on the reverse strand, counting down.
GAGGAATCATCCACCACCATCACCCGCCGTCCCTGCAGGGCACCTTCGGTACCCACTTCGCTGAGCGTATCTGCCGACAGGGAGGTGTCCTGACCAACCACCTCACCCAGCACCTTTTCCACATCGAGGATTTGCACCAACTTGCCCTCGATCTCGGTAACGCCAGTAGTATAACTGGAACTACCACTGCCACGTGGGGGGGGATAGACCTGTTTCCAGTCACAGACCACGATGCGATCCACCGCCTTGACCAGGAAGCCCTGCATGCTGCGATTGAATTCGGTGATAATCACCGAGGCACCATTATCCTTACCACAGGCCAGTCCGGTACGCCCGATCGACATTGCCAGATCAATTACCGTCAGCGGCTCACCACGCAGATGGGCCACACCCTTGACTGCTCGATGAGACTGGGGCACAAGGGTCAGATGGGGGCAGGGAATCACTTCCTTGACCTTGAGTACGTTGATACCAAAGGGCTGAGAACCACCAACATTGAACAACAACAGCTCCAGGCGATCGCTATTATTCTTATCGTGCATCCGGTTGTTTGAACTCGATTCAGCCACAGCAAAATCCTTCGGGAACAGTAAAAAATCAGATACTGGCCAATTCGGCCAGCTCGGTATCAGACAACATGCGGCTGGCATCGATCAGGATCAGTAGACCATCCTTGCGGTTGTACAGGCCGGTGATGAAGCGGGAACCCTCACCACTGCCGGTATCCGGAGCAGATTCGATCTGCTCGTTGCGCAGCTCAGCCACCTCACTGACGCTATCCACCAGGAATCCCACCACGTAATCACCGGCCTCCAGGATCAGGATCCGTGAGGAATCATCGATCTCGTCCTTGGAGGGCAGACCAAAACGACTACGGGTATCAATGATTGCCACCACATTGCCACGCAGATTGATAATCCCCAACACATAGGACGGCGCACCAGGCACCGGCGAGATTTCGGGGCTGCGCAGCACCTCGCGGATCTGCATCACATCAATGCCATAGGTCTCACTTTCCAGCCGGAAGGTGACCCAGCGGGATACCGGTTCACTCCTGGCTTGAGTGGCCTGACTCATGACTACCTCCAGTTAAGTTTGTTATAACGCTATCTTCAGGTTCGATTATGACCTGAATATCCGCCGAATCACACGAACCCAGCAAGCAGGGACGCTAAAAACGCCAATCACTGTGGAAGAAGATAGCAGTTGCCGGGGAAAGAGACAAAGCCTTGTTTTCCCCATCACAACATCGTTTGGGAAAATCCCCCAAACTGCGCCATAATCAGTGGCACATCCAACACCTCGGAATATTGGAATCATGAGCAACATCTTCAAGCGTCAAATGACCCGTCGCGATTTTCTCTGGCTGATCTCCGCCTCCACCGCCTCGACCATCACCGGCACTCAGCTGACGGGCTGTGCCGCCGACCCTGTTACCGGCCAGCAACGCCTGATGCTGATGTCCGAGGCACAGGAGATTGCCATCGACCAACAGCACGCGCCACACCAGTTTTCCAACGATTACGGGATTGTACAAGATGCGCCCATCAATCGCTATGTCAGTGAGGTCGGTGGCGGCATCGGGCGGATCAGTCACCGCCCACAGATGCCCTATAACTTTCAGGTGGTAAATGCCAATTACATTAACGCCTATACCTTCCCCGGCGGCAGCATGGCCTGCACCCGCGGGATCATGGTGGAAATGGAAGACGAGGCCAGTCTGGCGGCCCTGCTCGGTCACGAAACCGGCCACGTCAACGCACGTCATACCGCGCGCCGCCAGACCCAGGCAGTGCTGGCCTCGGTGGCGCTGGGCGGTATCGCGATTGCCGCCACGCGCAGTGATCGCCTGCCCGGCGGCGATCAGCTGGTCTATGCCATCGGCGCACTGGGTGCCGGTGCCCTGCTGGCCCATTACAGCCGGGAAAACGAACGTGAAGCCGATTCACTCGGCTTGGAATACATGGTCAAGGCCGACCACAATCCCCAGGGCATGGTGGATCTGATGGCGATGCTGCAAACGGAGTCACGGCGCCAACCCAATACCCTGGAAATGATGTTTTCCACCCACCCGATGAGCCAGGAACGCTTTGCCACCGCACAACGTGAGTCACGGGAGAAATATGGCCAGAGCATGGATCGCAAGACCGGTCGCGAGCGTTACATGGATAACACCGCCTCACTGCGCCGCATCAAACCGGCGATCAAGACCATGCAGGAGGGGGAAGCCCAAATGGCAAAAAAGGAATATGCCAAGGCGGAGGGGAGCTTTAATACTGCATTGCGCCAGGTACCGACAGATTATTGCGGCCTGGTACTGATGGCCAAGTGCCAGCTTGCCCAGGAACGCCCCCGGGAGGCCGCCGCCTATCTGGAACAGGCACGCGCATCCTATCCCGAAGAAGGACAGGCCTTGCACCTTAGCGGCATTACCCAGCTAGCGCTAAATCGCCCAGACGCCGCCGTAGCGGCCTTTCAGGACTATGAACAACGCCTGCCCGGCAATCCCAACACCCAGTTTCTGCTCGGCGTCAGCTACGAAAACATGCAAAACCGCCCCGCCGCTGCTCGTCACTACCAAAACTATCTGCAACAGGCGAGGGATACTGCTCAGTCGCGCTATGCGCTCAGCCGACTACAGGCCTGGAGCCAATAGTCATCGCAAGGGCTGCCACCCGTCGCTGGCAGCTAGCCCTTCTTGGTGGACGGGTCTTCGATCGTGCAGGTATTGATGCCAATCAGGGTATAGGCGGGGCAATAACCCACCACTGCCGTGGCCAGCGGGATCAGACCGATCAGCCCCAGCCAGTTATTGGCCATCACACCCCAGGCAATAATCACCAGCCCCAACACGATACGTATGACCCTGTCGATCATTCCCACATTACGCTTCATAACGCTCACCTGATTGCTTGGCAGACAGGATAAGCATAGACCCTAATCCTTCCACAGACAGGCACCAGCGCTTTTTTTATCGATCAGGTCCAAACATTGCTGATGGGCCGCCAGCTCTTCGGCATTGGCGCGCACCACCTTGAGTGGTTTGCGGTCACTGGGTAAACGCCGAATCGCGTTCTGTTGTTGCCCACCATCCTCGGCACTACCCAGTGACAGGGCGGTCTGCCCACCAGACATCATCAGATAGACATCAGCAAGGATCTCCGCATCCAGCAAGGCCCCATGCAGTTCACGGTGTTCGTTGTTAATGCCATAACGCTTGCACAGGGCATCCAGATTATTCTTCTGCCCCGGGTGCATGCGTTTGGCCATCGCCAGGGTATCGAGGATTTGATAGACCTGACGCATGTCGGTCAGCCTGGCCTGGTTGCGCACCAGCTCGCGATTCAGAAAACCGATATCAAAGGAGGCATTGTGAATCACCAATTCATCGGCACCGTCCAGATAGGCCAGAAAATCCCCCATCACCTCGGAAAAATGCGGCTTGCTCTGGAGAAACTCATCGCTGATGCCGTGGATATTAATCGAGTCGCCGACCTCTCGCTCCGGGCGGATGTACTGATGATAATTGCGCCCGGTCAAACGGCGATTGACCAGCTCCACGCAACCGATCTCGATCACATAATGACTGGCCGCTTCCAGGCCGGTGGTTTCCGTATCCAATACAATCTGACGCATATAATCCGCCCTGAATTAATAAAATATTTGCCACAGAGGCCACAGAGATCACAGAGGTGAATAAACCATTTTTCTCGCTAATCTTTCTTTGTATTTCTCTATGTCCTCTGTGGCATGAATTTATTCAAGCTCATCAATGCCGCGATTGGCCAGGGCATCGGCCCGTTCGTTCTCCGGATGGCCGCTGTGGCCCTTGACCCAGGCCCATTCCACCTGATGACCTGCCAGGGCCTGATCCAGGCGTTGCCAGAGATCCACATTCTTGACCGGTTTCTTGTCGGCGGTCTTCCAGCCACGTTTTTTCCAGTTGACCATCCATTCGGTGACCCCCTTCATCACATACTGGGAGTCGGTGGTCAGGCGTATCTTGCAGGGACGGCTCAGACTTTCCAGCGCACGGATCGCCGCCATCAGCTCCATGCGATTATTGGTGGTATCCTTTTCGCCACCGTGCAGGTCTTTCTCGTGGCCGCGATAGCGCAGCACCGCCCCCCAGCCTCCGGGGCCGGGATTGCCACGGCAGGCACCATCGGTATAGATCTCCACCAGGGTATCGTGATCAGCATTACTCATGTGCGATTCCGTCTTACGGTGGGCTCGGCAGAACCCACCTGGATCAGCCGCCGGGAACGCCAGCGCGGCCGGATCGGTGTCAGGGTAGTAACCCGCTTGCGGGCCACCAGCATAAAACCACCACCCAGGATGGGCCAGCAACGCCCACCCCAGCGTTCCAGCCAGCCCAGCCGTTGTAGCAGCGCCGGACTGGCCAATGGTGGCCGGTAAAAATAATGGCGCAGCTGCAGGCTATCAAAGCCCAATAGACTGAGCCAGTCACGCAGACGCAGGCTGCTGTAAAAATGCCCACACCAGGGCGAACGCCCACGCCAGCCGGCAAACAGACGACGCAGGCCAAACAGACTCCAGGGATTGAATCCCAGGATCACCACGTAGCCCTCGGGGATCAATACCCGTTCCACCTCACGCAGCAAGGCATGTGGTAGCGCTGCATAAGAAAGGGTATGCGGCAATACCACCACATCCACACTGCCACTGGCCAGTGGTAGTTCCCCACCTTCGGCACACAACCCCACCGCCCCATCGACGGCATCACCGGCCTGCACCATCGCGATACGATGATGGATCCGCGAACCGGCACACAGATCCTCATCACAGGGTCGGCCGATCTGTAGCAGGTGATAACCAAAACAATCCACCAGTACCTGATTGAGCAAATCCTGCTCAACCGCCTGCCAGGCTTGTCCCAGGGGCAGGCGATACCACTGACGCAGTACCGCCCTGGCGGCGGCCAAATCCGGACATTGATAGGCTTGTAACAGGCGCTTCATGGGCAAAGACGGGGCTTTCGTGTATTTTGGACGATAAGCATACAGGTTTTGGCCGAGGATTCTAGGATGATGGAAGTACGTACCATACACGCCTTTGATGATAACTATATCTGGCTGATCGGCTGTCAGGGCCGACCCGAGGTAGCGATTGTCGACCCTGGCGATGCCGATCCGGTGATCGCCCGACTCGAGCAGGATGGCCTGAAACCGGTAGCAATCCTGATCACCCATCACCACGGCGATCACACCGGCGGCATCGCCGAGCTGCTGGCCCGTTATCCGATACCGGTCTATGGTCCCGCCCAGGAGCGCATCCGCCAGCTCAGTCATCCGCTGAAAGAAGGTGATGTGGTGGAGCTGGCGGGCTGCGGACTGCGCCTGTCGGTGCTGGACACCCCCGGCCATACCCGTGGTCATATCTGCTATATGGGCGAGGGGGCGCTGTTCTGCGGTGATACCCTGTTCGCCGCCGGCTGCGGTCGCCTGTTTGAGGGCAGCGCCGAGCAAATGCATCGCTCGCTGGAAAAGATCCGCGCCCTGCCTGACCAGACTCTGGTCTATTGTGCCCACGAATACACCGAGGCCAATCTGCGCTTTGCCTGCATCGCCGAAGCCAACAATCCTGATACCCTGGCCCGCCGTGACGAGGTGGCGCATCTGCGCCGTCAGGGCCAGGACACCGTCCCCTCGCTGCTGGGCCGCGAGAAACTGACCAACCCTTTCCTGCGCAGCCATATCCCCAGCCTGCAACAGGCCGCCGAAGCCTGGGTCGGTCATGCCCTGCACAACCCGGTCGAGGTGTTTGCTACGGTGCGCAACTGGAAAGACGCGCTGGACTGAGCAGGCCCGCTTGAGGATAATGCCGCCCATGAACCCGAGACGCCCCACCCCTCGTCTGATGAGCCGCTTGCCGCTACTGGCCCTGCTGCTGCCGCTGCTATCCAGCTGTGTCCTTCAACCCTCGCGCGAAGTACCGCCGGATCAGCTGGCAGAAGCCGAACCTGTGCTTGCTGCGCCGGTCCAGGCAGCCGCCCCTCCGATGACCACCCCCTCCGGCCACTGCCAGCCCGAAGCAGACCTGTGGTCACGCATCCGCGCCGGTTTTGCCCTGCATGAACATGATCACCCGCGTATCGCCAACGACCTGGCCTGGTACGAACGTCATCCCCGCTATATGGAACGGGTTTCGGAACGGGCCACCCCCTATCTGCACCTGATCGTCGAGGAGCTGGCCGCCCGTGAGATGCCGATGGAGCTGGCCCTGCTGCCGGTAGTGGAAAGTGCCTTCCAGCCCTTTGCCTACTCCCATGGCCGTGCCGCCGGGATCTGGCAGTTCATTCCCGGCACCGGGCGGCGCTTTGGCCTGCAACAGACCTGGTGGTATGACGGGCGTCGTGACATCGGCGAATCCACCCGCGCCGCACTGGATTACCTGGCCTATTTACATCGTTTCTTTGATGGCGACTGGCTGCATGCCCTGGCGGCCTATAACGCGGGTGAAGGCACAGTCCGCCGCGCCATCCGGCGCAACCAGAACGCCGGCAGACCCACCGACTACTGGTCCCTGGACCTACCCCGTGAAACCGAAGGTTATGTACCCAAGCTGCTGGCACTCAGCCGTTTGGTCAACAACCCACCGGCCTTCGGCCAGATCTTGCCCAGTATCGCCGACGAGCCCTATCTGACCCGCATCGAAATCGGCTCACAGATCGACCTGGACCTGGCCGCCGAACTGGCCGGGCTGAGCATCGAGCAGATCTACCTCTACAACCCCGGATACAACCGCTGGGCCACCGATCCCAATGGCCCGCATTCGCTGAAGGTCCCGTTGAGTGTGGCCGGGCAGTTCCAGCAAAACCTCGCCGATTACCCAGCCGGGGAGCGCATCAGCTGGGCCCGCTACCAGGTAAAGAGCGGCGATGCCCTCGGCCCCATCGCCCAGCGCCATAAAACCACGGTGGAACTGATCCGCCAGGTCAATAATATTCGCGGCAACACCATTCGCGTCGGTGATACCCTGATCATCCCGGTCGCCCGCACCGACCTGAACCGCTATCGCCTCAGCGCCAATCAGCGCCTGGAAGCACAGCAAAATCGCGAACGCCAGGGACATCGGGTCGAACATCGGGTACGTGAGGGCGACACCCTGTGGGGGATCTCCCGTCAGTATGGGGTGGGGATACAACAACTGGCCCAATGGAATGGCATGGCCCCGCGCGATACGCTGCGCCCGGGTACCACCCTGGTGATCTGGACCCAGCAGGCACAGGATCGGCTTTCGATGCTCAACCCGGCCAGCTTCGTCCATCCCTACGAACAATCCACCACACGACGCATCGGCTACACCGTGCGCAGCGGTGATTCCCTGGCTGCGATCTCCCAGCGCTTTCGTGTCGATATGCAAAGCCTGCGTGAATGGAACAACCTGCACGGTCAGCGCTATCTTCAACCAGGCCAACGCCTGACCCTCTATGTGGACGTGCGCCACCAGTTCGGCAGTTAATCGGGGCCCGTTCAGGCCTGGATGAGTTCTATCCCGTTACCATCCGGGTCGCGACAGAATACTGCTGCACGACCCGAGCGACTGGATGAACAGCTCACCCCAGCCGCCTCCAAGCTTGTCACCAGTGCGTCCAATTCGCCCACCACCAGGGCCAGGTGCCGATCCCTGCCGACATGTGCCGGTCGACCGGTCTTTGGATCAGGACTGGGGAGTTCCAATAAATGCAATTGCTGCGCGCCGATTGCCAGCCAGGCACCGGGATAGCCCAGCTCCGGGCGCGCCAATCGTTCCAGGCCCAGCAAGCCCTGATAAAAACGCAAGGCCTTGCTGGTGTCCGTCACCATAACACTGGCATGATGGATTGCGTGTACTGACATCGTTTTCTCCCATAGGGCTGTCCGGCGACCAGACAGCGGTTTATACCCACCGCGCAATGCCCTATAATGCCTCGCTGTCATCTGCGTATACAACACCATGAATCCCGATCTCGACCGGCTGCAACCCTATCCCTTTGAAAAGCTCGCTCAATTGAAGGCCGGTGTGACACCGCCTGAAAAAACGGCGATTGCCCTGTCGATCGGTGAACCCAAGCATCAGCCCCCGGCCTTTGTGCTGGAAACCTTGATCACCCACCTGCATGGGCTGGGCAATTATCCGATCACCAAGGGACGTGTCGAGCTGCGCGAGGCCATCGCCAGCTGGTTGGGCCGGCGCTTCGCCCTGCCCCAGGGCAGTCTCGATGCAGAACGCCACGTGTTACCCGTCGCCGGCACCCGCGAGGCGCTGTTCGCCTTCGCCCAGGCGGTGATCGATCGCCATGCCACACGCCCCAAGGTGCTCTGCCCAAATCCCTTCTACCAAATCTACGAGGGTGCGGCGCTGCTGGCCGGGGCCGAACCCTGGTTTCTGAACTGCCGTGAGGAAAACGGTTTTCTGCCGGATCTGGATGCGGTACCCGCCGAGGTCTGGCAGGACTGCCAGTTGTTCTACCTGTGCAGTCCCGGCAACCCCACTGGCGCAGTCGCCCCGCTTGGCTATTTGCAAAAACTGATTGGCCTGGCCGACGAGTACGACTTTATTATCGCCAGCGATGAATGTTACTCCGAACTGTATTTCGACGAGGCGGCTCCGCCCCCTGGTCTGTTGGAAGCCGCCGCGGCAATGGGCCGCACCGATTTTTCCCGTTGCGTGGTATTTCATTCCCTGTCCAAACGCTCCAACCTGCCAGGGCTGCGCTCTGGTTTTGTGGCTGGCGATGCCGAGATCCTCAAGCGCTTTTTGCTGTACCGCACTTATCATGGCTGCGCCCTGCCGCCGCCGACCCAGGCCGCCAGTATCAGCGCCTGGCAGGACGAGGTCCACGTACAGGCCAACCGAGCGATATACCGGCAAAAATTCGATGCGGTACTGAATATCCTTGAGCCGGTGCTGGAGGTCAGTCGACCCGATGCCGGTTTTTACCTGTGGGCCAAAACCCCTGGCAGTGACACCGACTTCGCCCGCGAGCTGTTTGCCCAGCAACACCTCACCGTACTGCCCGGCAGCTATCTGTCGCGCGATGCCCACGGCAGCAATCCCGGCACCGGACGGGTGCGCATGGCCCTGGTAGCCGAACTGGACGAATGCATCGAGGCCGCGGAACGTATCCGTGAATTTATGAAAAATGTTTAACCGCAAAGACGCAAAGGACGCAAAGGACGCAAAGAAATGCGAATGCAATCAGGAGTGGAAAATAGCGCCACCATTTCTGAATTTGGCATTGGGTTTTCCTTTGCGTCCTTTGCGTCCTTTGCGGTGAATTCTTTTGTTTTTAGGAGATAACCATGAACGACTTGAAGAATGTAATTGAACAGGCCTTTGAAAACCGTGCGGAGATCACCCCGCGCAATGTGGATACCCATGTGAAAGAGGCCGTCAATGAGGCCATCGCCCTGCTCGACTCCGGCAAGGCCCGTGTGGCTGAGCGCCAGGGTGTCGGCCAGTGGACCGTTAACGAATGGCTGAAGAAGGCGGTACTGCTCTCCTTCCGCATTAACGACAATGAGGTCATGCGGGGCGGCTTCACCAATTACTACGACAAGGTAGCGTCCAAGTATGCCGACATGAACTCCCGTGATTTCCGCGAGGGCGGAGTGCGCGTGGTGCCGCCGGCCACCGCCCGTCGTGGTTCCTACATCGCCTCCGGCGCGGTGCTGATGCCCTCCTACGTGAACATCGGCGCCTATGTGGACTCGGGTACCATGGTTGATACCTGGGCCACCGTCGGCTCTTGTGCGCAGATCGGGAAGAACGTCCACCTCTCCGGTGGTGTTGGCATCGGTGGCGTACTCGAGCCCTTGCAGGCCGCCCCCACCATCATCGAAGACAACTGCTTCATCGGTGCCCGTTCCGAGGTAGTGGAAGGGGTGATCGTTGAGGAAGGCTCAGTGATCTCCATGGGTGTCTACATCGGCCAGTCCACCAAGATCTATGACCGTGAGACCGGCGAGGTACATTACGGCCGCGTCCCCGCCGGCTCCGTCGTCGTCTCCGGCAACCTGCCCAGCAAGGATGGCAAGTACAGCCTCTACTGCGCGGTAATCGTCAAGAAAGTAGACGAAAAGACCCGTGGCAAGGTTGGCATCAACGAACTGCTGCGAGATATTTGATTTTAAAACTTTTGCCACAGAGGGCACAGCGATCACAGAGGTATTTGAGCATTTTTTACTCCGTGATCACTGTGTCCTCTGTGGCTTAATGGGTTTTGTATCATGACGACGTTATACGGCATCAAGAATTGCGATACAGTGAAGAAAGCCCGCAAGTGGCTGGATCAGCACAGTATCGACTATCGCTTTCACGACTTCCGTCAGGATGGCCTCGAGCCGACCCAACTGCATACCTGGAGTCAGGCGGTGGGGTGGGAAACCCTGCTCAACCGCCGTGGCACCACCTGGCGCCAACTCAACCAAGCGGAGCGTGAAGAGATCGATGAGGATCGTGCTTTGATGTTGATGCACGATCTGCCGACCTTGATCAAACGTCCTGTGTTGGAGTATCAGGACGGAGTGGTGGTCGGTTTTGCTGAAAAGCGCTACGCTGAGATCTTCGAAACCAGCTGAACGACACCGGAGACCATCATGAAACTGCAAGTACTGCTTGAACCCAGTGATGAAGGTGGCTATACCATCACCGTGCCATGCCTGCCCGGATGTATCAGTGAAGGAGACAATCGTGAAGAGGCTTTGGCAAACATCCAAGAGGCCATCGCGTTGTACCTGGAACCCATCGAGGATGACTTGACTGCCCATCCATCAGCGGAGATCCTGGAACTGGCGGTATGACTAAAACGCCCAGTCTATCTTACGAAAGTGTCATCCAGGCTCTTAAACGCGATGGCTGGGTCGTAGTGCGGCAGCGCGGCAGCCACATCCGTTTACAAAAGCACACCCGAGATGAAACCCTGAAACTTACCGTTCCGGCTCACCGTCCGATAAAACGTTCGACGCTGGCACATATTCTGAAACAGGCCCGGCTTGCCACCGAAACCTTCCTGGAACTCATCTAAACCATGTCCGACACCCTAAACCTTGCCCAGGCGCTGTTGCAGCGCCGCTCCATCACCCCCGACGATGCCGGTTGCCAGCAACAGTTAGGCGATCGCCTGGCCCCCTTGGGTTTTGTCAGCGAGCCGATGCGTTTCGGCGAGGTGGATAACCTGTGGCTGCGTCGCGGCAGCGAGGGACCGCTGTTCTGCTTTGCCGGGCATACCGATGTTGTCCCCACCGGCCCTGAAGAAAAGTGGCAATATCCACCCTTCTCCGCCACCGTTGCCGATGGCATGTTGCACGCCCGTGGCGCGGCCGACATGAAGGGCTCGATCGCCGCCTTCGTCACCGCCTGCCAGCGCTTTGTCGCCGCGCATCCGGATCACCGGGGCTCGATCGCGCTGCTGATCACCAGCGATGAGGAAGGCCCGGCGGTAGACGGCACCGTCAAGGTAATCGAAACCTTGCAGACACGCGCAGAGCGGATCGACTGGTGTCTGGTGGGCGAACCGACCAGCACCAGCCGGGTCGGCGATGTAGTCAAGAACGGCCGCCGTGGCTCACTGAATGGCCTGCTGCGGGTGCGCGGTATTCAGGGCCATGTGGCCTATCCCCACCTGGCGCGCAATCCGGTGCACCAGGCCGCTGCGGCGCTAGCCGAGCTGGCGGCGATCGAATGGGACCAGGGCAATGCCCATTTCCCCCCCACCAGTTTCCAGATCGCCAACATCCACGCCGGCACCGGCGCCACCAATGTAATCCCCGGCGAGCTGGAAGTCGGTATCAACTTCCGCTTTTCTACCGAGCAGACTGCCGATGGCCTGATACAGCAGGTCGAGACGCTGCTGGAACGCCATCAGTTGGAGTACAGCCTGGATTGGAACCTCTCCGGCAATCCCTTTCTCACCGAAGACGGCGCCCTGCTGGAGGCGACCCGCACGGCGATCGAAGAGGTCACCGGCTACCGGCCTGAGGTCAACACCGCCGGCGGCACCTCCGATGGACGTTTTATAGCTCCGACCGGAGCCCAGGTGCTGGAACTGGGTCCGCTGAATGCCACCATCCACAAGCTTAATGAATGCGTGAGTGTTGCGGATCTGGATACCCTGTCGCGCATTTATCAGCGCATCCTGGAAAAACTGTTGCTGAAATAGACCATCCCCGTTACCCCGCCAAGACACCGGGATCGCCAGAAAGACACCCGATTTTGATCTACAACACAGCACATCCCACAGATCATCCGAGGCAGTGATATCGCCTGCCGCGTTCTTATCCTGACGTGCCCGGCAAGATCACCTTTGCCTTAGCGCAAATTTTCCGTGCAAATACGGCTGGATCGGCACCGCTGACAGTGTCTTTGAACGTTTACTAATCTGGAACAGGGACGAGCGAAATCAGCTACAGGGACAGCTCCGCAACAGCGATATCTAGCTGGGCATGCAAGGCCAGCTCGGTAGCCTGCAACAACGGGTTCGGGTGGAATAGGCAGCAATAGTTGTGCTGTAATGTGGCCATGCACATCGTGAAACTCCTTTTTCTGTTTCTGCTTGCGCTGCTGCTGGGCGGCTGTAGTGATCGGCTAGAACCACTGCCACCGCTCGCCGCTGACGCACACATCCTTGCCTTTGGTGACAGCCTGACCTTCGGCAGTGGTGCCCCGGGCGATCAAAGCTATCCGGCGATCCTGCAGACACTAATCGGTCGCGAGGTGATCAATGCCGGTATACCCGGCGAGGTCAGCACCGCCGGGCTGCGCCGCCTCCCCGCCCTGCTGGATGAATACCAGCCGCAACTGCTGTTGCTCTGCCATGGTGGCAACGACATGCTGCGCCGCCATGGTGCCGAGCAAATGGCGGAAAATCTACAGGCGATGGTGGAGTTGGCCCAGGCACGGGGGATCCCGGTGGTCTTGCTGGGGGTGCCCAAACCAGCGATCTTCGGCCTCAAGAGTGCCGATGAATACTATGCGGTGGCCCGCGCCACCGGCAGTCCGCTGGAAGATCGCATCATCCCCAGGGTACTCGCCGACAAGGATCTCAAATCCGATCAGGTCCACCCCAATGCCGAGGGTTATCGGCAGATGGCCGAGGCGGTACATGCACTACTGAAAAAGGCCGGGGCGGTAAACTAGGCAGCAAACT
>JACUTZ010000043.1 GCA_014859545.1 Gammaproteobacteria bacterium | reverse complement strand
TCGAGTTCTATTAGTCCCAGACTCAGCCCTCAGCCCTCAGCCCTCAGCCCTCAGCACTCAGCACTCAGCACTCAGCACTCAGCACTCAGCACTCAGCACTCAGCACTCAAATATATCCCCTTTCATCCCACCCCCCAAGCCGGTATGATCACAGCCCCTCGCTACAAAAGCCCGACCCCTGAACGCGATGCAGATAGGACCTTACACACTCGACAACCAATTGGTGCTGGCCCCCATGGCCGGGATCACCGATCGTCCGTTTCGCCAGCTCTGCCGCGAGATGGGTGCCGGGCTGGCGGTTTCCGAGATGGTCTCCTCCAACTCGCTGTTGTGGGGTAGCGAAAAGACCAAGCGCCGCGCCAACCACGAGGGTGAAAATGCCCCGCGTTCGGTGCAGATCATGGGTGCCGATCCACAGATGATGGCCGAGGCCGCCCGCTACAACATCGATAACGGCGCGCAGATTATCGACATCAACATGGGTTGCCCGGCCAAGAAGGTGTGCAATGTGCTGGCCGGTTCGGCCTTGCTGCGCGACGAAACCCTGGTCGGGCAGATCCTTGATGCGGTGGTTGCCGCCGCCGGCAACATCCCGGTCACCCTGAAGATCCGCACCGGCTGGGATAGCGAGAACCGCAACGGCGTGGCCATCGCGCGCATCGCCGAAAGTGCCGGAATCCAGGCCCTGGCGATACACGGGCGTACCCGTGCCGACGGCTATACCGGTGATGCCGAATACCAGACCATCGCCGCGATCAAGGATGCGATTGGCATCCCGGTGATCGCCAATGGCGACATCACCAGTCCGCAAAAGGCCAGGGCCGTGCTGGAACAGAGCGGTGCCGATGCGGTGATGATCGGCCGCGCCGCCCAGGGCCGTCCGTGGATCTTCCGCGAGATCCAGCACTACCTGCAGACCGGCCAGCTACTGCCCGAGCCATCCCTGGAAGAGGTGCGCGAGATCCTGCTCGGACACCTGCACAACCTGTATGCCTTCTACGGCGAGTTCACCGGGGTGCGCATGGCGCGCAAGCACATCAGCTGGTATAGCAAGGGCCAGCGCCACGGCGGGGCCTTCCGCCAGGCCGTCAACCGGGTCGACGGCGCAACCCAACAACTGGACATGGTGCAGGAATTTTTCATGCAATTGATCGAACAGCAGGAGGCGGCGTGAGCGAACATTGTGCCAAACCGTTCAATGGTTGCGTACGCAAGGCCCTGGAGCGTTATTTTTCCGACCTGGATGGTCATGCCCCCGGCGAGCTCTACCAACTGATGCTGGCCGAGATGGAGCGTCCGCTGCTGGAAAAGGTCATGCAACATAGCGGCGGCAACCAGACCCAGGCCGCCCAGCTGCTCGGCATCAACCGCAGCACCCTGCGCAAGAAGCTGCAGCATTACGGCCTGGAAGGTTAACCAAAAAGATCTCGCCACAGAGGACACCGAGCACACAGAGGAAATGGGACGACTATTTGCATCCATGCATAGATGTATCGATGTTTGCCAGTGAGATAAGTCACAAACCCTCCACATCCATTTCGACTCTGTGTGCTCGGTGTCCTCTGTGGCTAAATTGATTTACCCAGATTCCAAGGAACCCATATGAACCCGATCAAGCGCGCCCTGCTCAGTGTCTCCGACAAGAGCGGTATTGTTGAATTTGCCCAGTCCCTACACCAGCTGGGGGTGGAGATCCTCTCCACCGGCGGTACTGCCAAGCTGCTGGCCGATAAGGGGCTCCCGGTGATCGAGGTGTCCGACTACACCGGCTTCCCCGAGATGATGGACGGTCGGGTCAAGACCTTGCACCCGAAAATCCACGGCGGCATTCTGGGACGGCGTGGCATCGATGATGCGGTGATGACCGAGCACCAAATCGGCGGCATCGACCTGGTCGCGGTCAATCTCTACCCCTTCGAGCAGACCGTGGCCAGGCCGGATTGCAGCCTGGAAGACGCCATTGAGAACATCGATATCGGCGGCCCGACGATGATCCGCGCCGCCGCCAAGAACCACCGCGATGTGACCATTATCGTCGATACCGGCGACTACGACCGTGTGCTGGACGAGATGCGCGCCAACCAAGGTGCCACTACCTTGGCCACCCGTTTTGATCTGGCGGTCAAGACCTATGAGCACACCGCCCGCTACGACGGGATGATCGCCAACTACCTGGGGCGCATCAACGCCGCAGGGGACAAAAGCGATTTTCCGCGTACCTTCAACCTGCAGGTACGCCAGGTACAGACCATGCGCTATGGCGAAAACCCGCATCAAAAGGCCGCCTTCTTCGTCGAGTCCAACGCACCTGAAGGCTCCATCTCCCGCGCACGCCAGTTGCAGGGCAAGGAGCTGTCGTATAACAACATTGCCGATACCGATGCGGCGCTGGAATGCGTCAAGCAATTTGCCCTCAGCGAGGGTGGCCCGGCCTGTGTGATCGTCAAGCATGCCAACCCCTGCGGGGTGGCCATCGGCCAGGGCCTGCTGGAGGCCTATGATCGCGCCTACCAGACCGATCCGGAATCCGCCTTTGGCGGCATCATCGCCTTTAATCAGGAGCTGGATGGCGAGACCGCCAAGGCCATTGTCGAACGTCAGTTTGTCGAGGTGATCATCGCCCCCAAAGTCAGCCAAGCGGCGATCGCCGCGGTCAGCGCCAAGCAGAATGTGCGTCTGCTCGAATGCGGTGACTGGGCTGAGGCCGGTGAAACCCTGGATTTCAAACGGGTCAATGGCGGGCTGCTGGTACAAAGCTCGGACCTGTTGCTGGTCAACGATATTCGCGTGGTCAGCAAGCGCCAGCCCAGCGAACAGGAAATGCGCGATCTGATGTTTGCCTGGAAGGTGGCCAAGTTCGTCAAGTCCAACGCGATTGTCTACGCCAACCATGCGATGACCATCGGCGTCGGCGCCGGCCAGATGAGCCGGGTCAACTCCGCGCGCATCGCCGCGATCAAGGCCGAGCATGCCGGCCTCAAGGTCAACGGTTCGGTAATGGCCTCGGATGCCTTCTTCCCCTTCCGTGACGGCATCGATAATGCCGCTGCCGCGGGGATCGCCGCGGTGATCCAGCCCGGCGGATCGATGCGTGACGAAGAGGTAATCGCCGCCGCCGATGAACACGGTATGGCGATGGTCTTCACCGGCATGCGTCATTTCAGACACTAAAGAAATTTTCACCGCAAAGGACGCAAAGGACGCAAAGAAAAACGCACTGGTAACAACTACGCGCATCCTGGCAAGGTTGTGTGTAATCCGGGGCCGGAGATAGAAGAGTCATTTCATCTCCTTTGCGCCCTTTGCGTCTTTGCGGTTAATCGCTTTTTCAAGGTAATGAACAGATGAACATATTGGTAATCGGCAGCGGCGGGCGCGAACATGCGCTGGCCTGGAAGGCGGCCCAGTCGGTCGGGGTGGAAACCGTATTCGTGGCGCCCGGCAATGCCGGCACTGCGCGCGAGCCCAAGGTCGAAAACGTGGCGATCGCGGCCACCGACATCGAGGCACTGCTGGCCTTTGCTCGTGACCACGCCATCACCCTGACCATCGTCGGTCCCGAGGCACCGCTGGTGGCCGGGGTGGTCGATGCCTTCCAGGCCGCCGGGCTGCGCTGCTTTGGTCCCTCCGCCGCTGCCGCCCAACTGGAAGGCTCCAAGGCCTTTACCAAGGATTTTCTGGCCCGTCATCAGATCCCCACCGCCGCCTATGCCAACTTCACCGAGCTGGAGCCGGCACTGGCCTATCTGCGTGAGCAGGGTGCACCGATCGTGGTCAAGGCCGATGGCCTGGCCGCCGGCAAGGGGGTGATCGTGGCGATGGAGCTGGCCGAGGCCGAAGCGGCCGTGCGCGACATGCTCGCCGGCAACAGCTTTGGCGATGCCGGTCATCGGGTGGTGATCGAGGAATTCCTGGAAGGCGAAGAGGCCAGTTTTATCGTGATGGTGGATGGCGAACACATCCTGCCGATGGCTACCAGCCAGGACCACAAGCGCGTCGGCGAGGGCGATACCGGCCCCAATACCGGCGGCATGGGTGCCTACTCTCCAGCCCCGGTGATCACCCCCGAGGTCGATGCACGCGTGATGCGCGAGGTGATCGAGCCGACCGTGCGCGGCATGGCCTACGAGGGCATGCCCTATACCGGTTTTCTCTACGCCGGACTGATGATCGACCCCAGTGGCGCGCCGAAGGTGATCGAATACAACTGCCGCTTTGGCGATCCGGAGACCCAGCCGATCATGATGCGCCTGCGCTCGGATCTGGTGGCGCTCTGCCAGGCGGCGCTGGATGCTCGACTGGATCAGTGTCAGGCCGAGTGGGACCCGCGTGCCGCCGTGGGCGTGGTGCTGGCTGCAGCCGGCTATCCCGGCGACTATCCCAAGGGCGATGTGATCCAGGGCCTGGACGGGGCCGACAGCAGCGACGCCAAGATCTTCCATGCGGGCACCATCGCGCAGAATGGCCAGGCACTGACCGCCGGCGGGCGGGTGCTGTGCGCCACTGCCCTGGGTCACAGCGTGGGCGAGGCCCAGCAAAAGGCCTATGCCCTGGCCGACAAGATCCACTGGCCGGGGATGTTTCTGCGCCGCGACATCGGCTATCGGGCGGTGGCACGCGAGCAGCAGACCTAGGGGCAGTCCCTAACAGGCTGTTGTTGTCTACTCATGCGTCGCGATAGGGCGTTACAAAGCCCGTCCATGGGCTTTGCCCCAAGGGGTCAGCTCTACGAGCTGTTCCAAATCGCTCCCGGCGATTTGGTAAAATCGGGCTCAAAATGCGCATTTACTACGTGTAAACTGCGCTTTTTCGCCCGCAATGCCTTCTCTCGCACTCGCCTGAGCGACAACAACAGCCTGTTAAAGCGTCCCAAGGCCTTCATTTCCATAAAAACAGAGATAAAACAATCTGTTGTAGCTGCCGGTAAGGCACTTTTGCATTTTCCACAAGACTTGGGCGGGCAGATTCGGCTAAAATGCGCCGTTAATCAGGCCTCAAGCCCTTGAATTTCCGCCCAGATGCAGCGCCAGGCGCGCCGATGGGTACTGGTCATATAGCAAAAAATTAACCACTTTTTCTGAGGAGAGAAATATGTCTGTCAAGCATCCTGTGATCGCGGTAACCGGCTCTTCCGGTGCGGGTACCACCACAGTAAAGAATGCCTTCGAACACATCTTCTTCCGTGAGAAGATCAAGCCGCTGGTGGTCGAAGGCGATAGCTATCACCGCTATGATCGTGCCGCGATGAAGGAAGCGATTGCCAAGTTTGCCGAAGAGGGCAAGAACCTCAGCCACTTCGGCCCCGAGGCCAACCACTTCGACCTGCTGGCCGAGACCTTCAAGTCCTATGGCGAAACCGGCGGCTGCAAGCGCCGCTACTATATTCACAGCGATGCCGAGGCAAAGCATCACAATGAACGCCTGGGCGGCACCAGCTACACCGCCGGTCAGTTCACCCCCTGGGAAGATATCAGCGAAAAGACCGACGTATTGTTCTATGAAGGCCTGCATGGCGGTGCCAAGGACGGTGATGTAGACGTGTCCGCCTATACCGACCTGCTGGTGGGCGTGGTGCCAATCGTCAACCTGGAGTGGATCCAGAAGATCTTCCGTGACAACGCCGAGCGTGGCTACAGCGCCGAGGCCACCGTCGACACCATCCTGCGCCGCATGCCGGACTACGTGAACTACATCACCCCGCAGTTCTCCCGTACCGACATCAATTTCCAGCGCGTGCCGACCGTGGATACCTCCAACCCGTTCATCACCCGTGACATCCCGACCCCGGACGAGAGCTTCATCGTGATCCGCTTCCGCGATCCGGCCAAGACCGGGGTGGACTTCCCCTTCCTGCTGAACATGATCCCCGACTCCTTCATGTCACGCCGCAACACCATCGTGGTACCCGGCACCAAGATGGGCTTCGCGATGGAACTGATCCTGGCCCCGATCATCCATGACCTGCTGGAAAAGAGCGGCAAGGCCTGATTCTGCGCAGTTTGTGGTATAAGAAAAAGCCCACCCCGGTGGGCTTTTTTGCGTCACTGTCGCCGAGAATCCCCATGCCCTTACCACCCAGCCGCTACCCCGCCCTGCTCCTGGCCAGCCTGCTGACCGCTCCGTTGGCTGCCGGGCTGTCGTCGGCCCATGCGCAAGACGCCCCCTGGCAACTCTGCCCAATCCCAGTCATTCTCAGTCCCGGGGAGGCGGACAGCCTGGCGTCAATCCCGGCCGGTTTCTGGTATGGTCGGGCCGAACAGCTTGATGCCCGCGGCGACGGGGCAATCCACCTGCAGGGTCAGGTACAGCTGGAACAACAGGGCATGCAGCTGCGTGCCCGGCTGGCCGATTACGATCCGCAGGCAGACAGCCTGCAACTGCAGGGCGGGATCAGCCTGCGCAGTGCCCAGATGCGGATCGAGGGTGAGCAAGGCCACTTCCGGCCCGGCCAGCAACAGGGTGAATTCAGCCAGGCCAGTTTTTTCCTGGCCGACAGCCACAGCTATGGCGAGGCCGCGACCCTGCGGATGCTGGATCCGCAGCGTATCGAATTGACCCGGCTGCGCTATTCCACCTGTCCGCCCGAACAACAGGACTGGCTGCTCAGTGCCCAGCGCCTGAAACTCGATCAACAAAGCAATACCGGCGAGGCCTACCACGCCACCCTGCGTTTCAAGGGTGTGCCGTTTTTCTATAGTCCCTATCTGAACTTTCCCCTAGCCGGGCGCAAGAGCGGCTTGCTGCCCCCCAGTTTTGGCCGCTCCGACAGCAATGGCACCGAACTCAGTCTACCGGTGTACTGGAATATCGCCCCCAACCGGGATGCCACCTTGACCCCGCGCCATCTGTCCCAACGCGGCACCATGCTGGGCGGCGAATTTCGCTTCCTGGAGCAACAGCATGCCGGTGAGGTGCAGGTCGGCTGGCTGGGTAATGATCGTCTCAGCGGCGAAGATCGCCATGAGCTGGGCCTGCAGCACCGGGCCCGTTTTTCCCCTGGCTGGAGCAGCGGGCTGCACTATCGCGGGGTCTCCGATAGCAACTACTATCTGGATGAACTCGGCATGCACGGGCACAGTCGCCACGAAGCACATCTGGAACGGCGCGCAGAGCTGCGCTACCAGGACCCGCGCTGGCAGTTTCTGGCCCGTGCCCAGGACCACCAAACCCTGCTTGGCGGTGCCCCCTACCAGCGCCTGCCACAGCTACAACTGCGCGGTGCCAGCCCGCACCGCCCACAACACCTGCACTACCAGCTGCACAGCGAGGCGGTCAGCTTTCGCCACCCGGACAGCCGACTCCCCAGCGGCGAGCGCATCGATCTCAAACCAGCCGTCAGCCTGCCGCTGGCCGGCGCAGCCTGGTTCCTAACCCCGAGCCTGGCCTGGCGTTATACCGACTACCGCCTGCAAAATGCCCCGACAACCCAGCAGACCCGATCGCTGCCTATCGCCAGCCTGGATGCCGGTCTGTTCCTGGAGCGCCCGCTGAGCCTGTCGTCCCGACCCTACACCCAGACCCTGGAGCCGCGCCTGTTTGCCCTGTCAGTTCCCCATCGGGAACAGGACGCCCTGCCGGTGTTCGACACGGCCATCAGCCCGTTCAGCTTTGCCAGCCTGTTTCGGGATAACCGATTCAGTGGCGCCGACCGCCAGGGCGATGCCCAACAGATCACCCTGGCCCTGAGCAGCCGCCTGCTGGAAGATGCCAGCGGCCGGGAACGGGCTAGTATCGCCCTTGCCCAGGCCAATTACCTGGAGCAGCGGCGCGTCACCCTGCCCGGTCAAAGTGCCGATACCCGACGCCGCTCCGATATCCTTGCTGAGCTGGGCCTCAGCCCGATGGACAGCCTCAACATGCGCCTGACCCAGCAATGGAATCCCTCGCAGCAACAGCTCGAACAGCTCAGTGTCGGGGTGCGCTACCGCCCCGATCAGGGTAAACTGCTGCGCGCCAATTACCGTTATTACCGGCCGGAAACACAGCGCCAGGCGGATCTCACCGTACTCTGGCCACTCAACCGGCAATGGCGCATACTGGCGCACCACAACCATGACCTGGAATACCAGCGCAGCATGCTGAATCTGGTCGGGCTGGAATATGAGAGCTGCTGCTGGACCACCCGCCTGGCCGTGCTTGCCCGCCGCGACACGGTCAGCAGCGAACTCAAACACAGCATCATGCTCACCCTGGAACTCAAGGGTCTGGCCAGCCTGGGCCAAAGCCTGGAACAAAGCATCGGGCGTGGCATCCTCGATTACGATTAATACAGACAGACAAGACCGCAATGACCAATCACCTGTTTAAACCGCTTTTTCTGCTCCCCCTGTTACTGTTGCTGGCCCTGGGCAACCCGCTGCAGGCGGCAATCCAGGAAATCAACAGCATCGTCGCCGTGGTGGACAATGACATCATCACCCGCAGCGAACTCAATCAGCGAGTGCAAACCGTCCTGCAACAGATCCGCCAGCAGGGTGCCCAACAGCCGCCACGCGAGTTGCTGGAACGCCAGGTACTGGAGCGGATGATCGTGGAAAAGCTGCAGCTGGCCCAAGCCCGTGAAGTCGGACTGCAGATCGACGATGAGCAACTCAATGCCATCATTGCCAACATCGCCGGTGAAAATAATATGAGCCTGACCGAGCTGCGCCAGACCCTGGCCACCGACGGGGTTCCCTTTGCCTTCTTTCGCGAGCAGATCCGCAACGAGGTATTGATCAGCCGGGTACGCAGCAACCAGGTGGAAAGCCGGGTGGATGTCAGCCCCACCGAGGTGGACACATTCCTTGACGCCCAACAGCGTCAGCAGGGCGAGAGCAGCGAATACCGTTTGCGCCATATCCTGGTCAGCCTGCCCAGCAATGCCAGCCCCGAACAGCTCGCCGAGGCCCGTGCCAGGGCCGAGGACCTGCATCGCCAACTGCGTGAAGGGGCTGATTTTACCAATCTGGCGATCGCCTATTCCGATGGTCAGCAAGCCCTGGAGGGTGGTGACCTAGGCTGGCGTCGCGCCGGCCAATTACCCACCCTGTTTGCCGAGGTGGTAATGGCCATGCAGGTCGGACAGGTTAGCGAACCGATCCGCAGTAGCAACGGTTTTCATCTGCTGTTGCTGGCCGACAAGCGTGGCGAGGCACGTCATATGGTGCGCCAGGCCAACGCCCGCCACATCCTGATCCGGGTCAGTGAGCTGGTCTCCGATGCGCAGGCCCAACAGCGCCTGGAGCGCCTGCGCGAACGCCTGTTGTCCGGCGCCAGTTTTGCCGAACTGGCACGTGCCAACTCCGAAGACCCCGGCTCCGCCGCCAATGGCGGTGAACTGGGCTGGGCCGACCCGGAGATCTATGTGCCCGAGTTCCGCAATACCTTGCGAAACCTTGAGGATGGCGAGATCAGTCAAGTCTTCCGCAGCCAGTTCGGTTGGCACATCATGCAGCTGCAGGGCTGGCGTGAGCACGACGGCACCGACGAGGCCCGCCGCAATCAGGCCTTCCAGGCCCTGCGCGAGCGCAAGACCGAAGAGGCGATGCAAAACTGGTTGCGCAATCTGCGCGACGAGGCCTATGTGGAATATCGTTTGGAGCGCTAGGGGCTAGGGGCTAGGCAAATCAGACATCAAAAACGTGATCGCGCAAAGACGCAGGGGCGCGGGGATCTCATGGCGTCTTGATCAGCGTTTGAACCAGACCCCAGATGGGACATTCATCATCTTTCTCTGCGCCGTTGCGTCCCCGCGCGAGACAGGTTTTCCATGGGGCGCATCGTAACGGACATTCAACAGTAAAGGCCAGGCAATGACTTGCATTCATCGCATCGCCATTACACCGGGCGAACCGGCCGGCATCGGGCCAGACCTGTGCATCCAGTTGGCGCAGTATGCCCAGCCGGAGGAGCTGGTGGTAATCGCCGATCCCCAATTGCTGCGCGAGCGCGCCGCACAACTGGGGCTGCCGCTGCAAATCCGCGACTACGATCCGCAACGCCCTGCCCAGGCCAGCCCGGCCGGCGAACTGGTCTGCCTGGCCGTCCCACTGGCGCAGCCCGTCCGCGCCGGACAACTGGATCCCGCCAATGCCCCCTATGTGATCGCCACCTTGGAGCGGGCGGTGGATGGCTGCATGAGTGGTGAATTTGCCGCGCTGCTCACCGGCCCGGTGCACAAGGGCATCATCAACGAGGCGGGCATCCCCTTTACCGGCCACACCGAATTGCTGGCCGAACGCAGCCATACCGAAAAGGTGGTGATGATGCTGGCCACCGGTGATCATGAAGACGGCCTGCGTGTGGCCCTGGCCACTACCCACCTGCCGCTCTCGCAGGTCAGCGCCGCGATCAGCAGAACAAGCCTGGAGCAGGTGATCCGTATCCTCCACCACGACCTGCAACAGCGCTTCGGCATCACCACGCCGCGCATCCTGGTCTGCGGCCTCAACCCGCACGCCGGGGAAGACGGCCACCTGGGCAGCGAGGAGATCACCACCATCAGCCCGGTGCTGGCAAGCCTGCGCAGCGAGGGCATGACGCTGGTCGGCCCGCTGCCTGCCGATACCGTATTTGTCCCCAAGTACCTGCGCGATGCGGATGCGGTGCTGGCCATGTACCATGACCAGGGTCTGCCTGTGCTCAAGCACCTGGGCTTTGGCCGTGCGGTCAACATCACCCTGGGCCTGCCCTTCATTCGCACCTCGGTCGATCACGGCACCGCCCTGGACCTGGCCGGCACGGGCCGAGCCGACCCCGGCAGCCTGCGCTATGCCCTGCAGGTCACCCGCGAGATGATTGCATTATCAGAACAAAACTGAATCACCGCAGAGGCGCTGAGACGCAGAGGAACCCAATGCCTATCCATACCCAAATGTCGTCTTCAATTCGCAGCATACGGCACGCTGGATGGTCCTCAAACCACCACATTCTCTCTGCGCCTCTGCGCCTCTGCGGTTATATCTTTCTTGGTTTGTCCTGGGCGGTGGCGATACAAGCCGCTCCGCTGTTCGGACCAGGGCCGAGCCTGGTGTCAGGCGATTGGCCCGACCACAGTGCGGCGCTGTGTGAAGTAGCCAGTGAGACCCGTCGCTATCTGGCCAAGGGCCCCGGCTACGATCCGGCGGCGATCCATGGCGGCACGCTTGCAGCCATCCAAACCCCGCTGGCGCGCATCGAGGCGACCCTGGAATACCTGTGCGCGGTGCACCAGGCCGACCAGGCCGCCGGGCGACCCGCACGCCTGGCCGATGCCGATTTTCTCCAGCAGGCCTTTGAATGGCAGCACTGGCGCCCGGACAGTGCCAAGGCCGCCAGTCTGGCCGAGGGCAAGCCACTGTTGCAGAGGCTGCCCGCCGATCAAATCCTGCTGACCAAGTACTACGTGCGCCTGGCCGATGGCAGCCCTGAACAGACACCTGCCCATCCCCATGCCCTGCATGGCCTGCCCTTCGACGAGGCGGAGCTGGAGCTGGAACAGGCCGATGCCAGGGGAGGACTCACCCGTCATCGCTACGGTAAACAGGCGGTGCTGCAGGGGGTGCTGGAGGAAAAGGGGCTGGCCCCGGCGCTGATCTGGCTCAGCCGTGCCGATCTGGAAGGCGCGCTGCTGCAAGGCACGGCGGTGGTCGAGCAGGACGGACAACGACGCTATTTCAATGTACACCGCAATAACGGCATCGCCTATGACCGGCGCATCCGCCCCGAGCAACAGGCACGTTATTGGTACTTCAAGGAAGTGCCGGGGGTGCTGGGCTACGGCAAGGATGCCAACTACAAGATCCCGGTACGCCCCGAGGTCACCGTCGCTGGTGATATCTTCCAGCTCGGCCTCGGACGGCTGGTGCTGCTGCAAACCACCGAACACGGACAGCCCACCTACCGCCTCAGCGTGCTGGCGGATACCGGCGGGGCCTTCCACGACAATCTCTATCAACTGGACTGGCTGAGCGGCTATTACCGCGACTGGGCCGACTACCACGCCCACAATCGCCACATCGGCGACTACGCCCATACCTGGCTGCTGCTCAAGCGCGCCGATGCCCCCGCCCCCTGAACAATCGACACATCCCAGCGCCCACTCGCTTCTGGTCGAGCGCGAATGCCAAAGATAATGAACTCGCCAAGAGGCCAAAACGCCAAGGAATCAAGTGGATTTTTGGCTTGGGCAATAGCTCGTGACAATCGGCATCTGGCTTTCTATCACTCCCGCCCATCATGATCGCCCTGTTTTTCTTGGCGTTCCTAGCGTCTTGGCGAGAGACCTCAAGCCGTATCAAAAACACTCTCGTGGACCCGGCTCCCTGCCCAGTTCCCGCTGCCAGGCTGCCAGTCCCGGCACCAGGCTATCGGGCAGGGTCTCGGCCCCCAGTGCCAGATTGCCCAGCGCCCAGGCCAGGCTGCCCTCGGCGAAGGCCGCACGGTAATCCGGTTGCCCCACTACCCAGGCCAGTAGCGCGGCGCGATCACTGTCCAGCGCTTTGCCCTGCTGGCTGACCGCCCAGTCACTGGCCGCCTGCAGGATATCCGCCAGTCGCTCTGGCCAGTCGGCCTCGGGCTGAAGCCGCTGCAGCGCCGCCCCGGCGGCGAGTAGCGCCAACCAATCCTCGGGCCAGACCTGCTGGCCCAGCACCCCGTCGCGATAATGATGGACCAGCCGCCCCTCCCGTTGCAGCTTGGCCAGCACATCCGCCATGGCAGCCTCGGCCATCGCCAGGGTGGACTGTGGGGCCGCACCACGCTGTACCGCGCAGGCCAGTCCCCACACCGCCCAGCCATTACTGTCGGCGCGGATGATCGGATCCAGCGCTGGCAAGCCTGCCTGAGCGCGTCCCCTCGCATCCAGCGCGTAATACCCGGCATCGGCCTGGCGGGCCAGATAAAACGCCCCTCCCTCGCTTTGCAGGCTGCCCAGCCAGGCCAGCGCAGAGCGCGCCGCCTGACGCGGCCTGGCCTCGGGTGCGCCGCTCAGCCAGGCCGCCAGCCAGGCATTCTGGTCCAGCAGCTTGGAGGTTTCCAGATGCTCGGCGCGGGGTTCGGCATAATTGAAAAAACCGCCACCCAGTTCGTCCCACAGGCGCAGTTCGCTGTGCCGCCCGGCCGCCTGACGCGCCGCCCAGTGGCCGTTTTCCTCCAGCCACAGCCAGCTCAGCGGTTGCGGCCACTTGGCGCTCAGGCCACTATCGAACTGCCCGTGCAGGCCACCGCTTTCCGGTGTCCAGAGTCGATCCAGATAGGCCAGCCACTCCCGCTCAAACTGCCGCCAACCCGCCGCATCCAGACGGGATGGGCGCAGCAACGGCGACACCTGGCGCAGGGCCACATCATCCAGCCCGACACCGCCCTGGCGCAGCCGGGCCAGCAGATCATCGGCACTCAGCAGGCCGACAAAGCGATTCCACGGCTGGCCATCCGGCCCCAACAGGACCGTATAGGGCAGGCCATTGGCCCCGTAGGCCCGCACCAGGTCGGGACGGGCGTCCCAATCCACTTTCACCGCCAGATAGCGGCGCTGTAGCCGTGCCACCACCCGCGGCTCGCTGAGGGTCTCCTCCAGATAGCGATGACACCAGCTGCACCAGCGCGCATCGAAATACACCAGCAGCGGCAGGCCGTCCTCGGCCGCCTGTCGCTTGGCGCCCTCGTAATCGCTCTGCCAGGCGATACCCGCCGACACCCAGGCGGGCAGGCAGAGCATCAGTAACAGCATCACAGCTCGCATCTTGACCTCCCACCCCTGACCATAGCCCATCCATGCCGCCCATGCCGCAAACCGGCAGCTATGTTATGGTAGCGTCATCGTCTGTTACAGATACGACTCTCGCCCATGTGGATACAAAAGCACCTGACCCTTGCCGCCCGCCCGCGCGGCTTTCACCTGATCACCGATGAGATCCTCGGCCAGCTGCCGGAGCTACGACAGCTACACAGTGGCCTGTTACACCTGTTCATCCAGCACAGTTCGGCCTCGCTGACCATCAACGAAAATGCCGATCCCACCGTACGGCTGGACTTCGAGACCCACTTCAACCGCATGGTGCCGGAAAACCAGCCCTGGTACCGCCACACCGATGAGGGACCGGACGACATGCCCGCCCACCTCAAGGCTAGCCTGCTCGGCCCGTCGCTGAGCATCCCACTGGGCGATGGCCGCCCGTTGCTTGGCACCTGGCAGGGGATCTACCTGTGCGAACACCGTAACCACGGCGGCAGCCGCCGCCTGGTCGCCACCATTAACGGCGAATGACAAGACAGGCTCACCACAGACGACTACAGGGATGTAGTCGGTTGGCGATGTCGGGAACATATCGCCCAGGCGCGCAGGCGCAGAAAAAAACCGTCCACAAGGAGTCACGCCTTTGACCTCTCCGACCTTCCACTGGCGCATCGGCGGCGCCCAGGGCAGCGGTATCGACAAGGCAGCGCAGCTGTTCGCGCGCGGCTGCCTGCAAGCCGGCCTGGCGGTACTGGGGCAGCGCGAATACCACTCCAACATCGCCGGACGCCACAGTTACTTTGACCTGGCACTGGGCCAGCAAACCCCGCTGAGCGTAGCCGAATACCCGGACCTGCTGCTGGCGATGGACGGCGAGACCCTGTTTCGCCACCTGCCAATGATGCGCCCCGGCAGCACGGTGATCGCCAATCGCGCCAGCCTGGCGCTGGGTCTGGACAGGCTGCCCTATCTGGACGCCCCGCTGCGCCAACACCTGGAGAGCATCTATCTCAAGCAACCCAGCGCGCAAACCCTGATCGATCATGCCATCGGTCACGGTGTCGACTGTCTGGTATTGGACATGGAAGCCGAACTGACGGCCCTGGCCAAGGACTTGCAACAGCCGCTGCGCGAGGTAAAACGCGCCTATAACAGCCTGCTGGTGAGTCTGGGGGCGGCGCTATTGAAGCTGCCGGAACGCGCCCTGCAGCAGGCGATGGCCCAGCTATTCCCCAAGCCGGAACACCAGCAGCTGAATGCAGCGGTGATCGCCCATGGCTACCAGCTGGTCGAGACCCATAACTGGCCCACCCGCACCCTCCCCCTGCCCGAGCAGGCCCCGCAGCGCCTGCTGCTGGATGCCACCCAAAGCGTGGCGCTGGGCAAGCTGGCCGCCGGGATTGGCCTGCAAAGCTATTACCCGATCAGTCCGGCCACCGAGGAAAGCCGTTTCCTGGAGACACAGCGCAGTATCGCCTGTGGTGATGGCAGCCAGCTGCCAGTGCAGACCATACAAGTGGAAGATGAGATTTCCGCAGCCTGCCTGGCCGCCGGGGCGGCGCTGACTGGTATCCGCGCCGCCACCGCCACCTCCGGCCCCGGCTTCTCGCTGATGGCCGAGACCCTGGGCTGGGCCGGGATGAACGAGGTGCCACTGGTGATCACCCTCTACCAGCGCGGCGGCCCCTCCACCGGCATGCCGACCCGCACCGAGCAGGGTGACCTGCTGTTCGCCATCCATGCCGGTCACGGCGAGTTCCCGCGACTGGTGATGGCCTCGGCTAGCACCGAAGAGGCCTTTTATGATGCGATGGCGGCCTTCAACTACGCCGAGCGCTTTGAACTGCCGGTGATCCACCTGCTCGACAAGATGCTGACCACCAGCCTGGCCAGCGTCACACCCTTCGACAGTCGGCGCATCCCCATCGAGCGTGGCAGTATCGCCCCGCCCGGCGAGGACCGCGCCCAGCCGTTTCGCCTCAGCGCCAGCGGGGTTTCACCGCGCCTGCCGCTGGGCCAGCCCGGCCAGGCCCACTGGCGCACCGGGGTGGAACACGACGAGAGCGGCCTGGTCACCGAAAATCCGCAGCTACGCGAACGGATGATGGAAAAACGTGCCGCGCGCCTGGCGCTGATCCTGGCCGAGCTGCCGACGCACTCGCTGCTGCAGGAGTACGGCGATGCCGATGCGCCGCTGCTGCTGTTCAGCTGGGGTTCCAACCTGGGCGCGGTACGCGATGCCATGGTGCGACTGCAGCAGGCAGGGCATCGGGTCCGCGCGCTGCAGCTACGCATCCTCTGGCCCTTCCCGGTCGAGGCGGTCAACGCTGCCCTGGCCGGGGCCAACACCACGGTGGTGGTCGAGGGCAACCAGTCCGGACAACTGGCCACCCTGTTACAGGCCCAGACCGGCCACCACCCGGACCATCTGATCCTCAAATACAGCGGCCGGCCGATCTGCGGCGACGCCCTGACCGAGGCCCTGGAGCAGATCCTGCTGGGCCATGGCGAAGCAACGATGGTGCTCAGGAACCCGTATGAATGAAAAATATTCACCGCAAAGACGCAAAGGTCGCAAAGGGAAAAGAAATGAACTGGACCAATAGATAGCCAGCCGCGACCAACAAAGCCTTTTTGATGCATGCCCTTTTTCTTTGCGTGCTTTGCGTCTTTGCGGTAAACAAAATTGATGGGAGTAGGACCACCATGCATGAACAGCCGATATTGAGCGCCAAGGATTTTCAGTCCCCCCAAACGGCCGACTGGTGCGCCAGTTGTGGCGATTTCGGGGTGTTGAAGGCGATCCAGCAGGCCCTGGCGGCGAGTGGGCGAGCGCCCGATCAGGTGGCGGTGTTTGGTGGCATCGGCTGCTCCGGCAAGACCCCCTATTACCTGATCAGTAGCGGCATCCACACCTTGCACGGGCGGGTGCTGCCCTTTGCCCTGGGGGCCAAGCTGGCCAACCCGGCGCTGACGGTGCTGGCAGTCGGCGGCGATGGGGACGGCCTGTCCATCGGCGGGGCGCATTTCATCAATGCCGCGCGGCGCAACATCGACATCACCTATATTCTCTATAACAACGGTGTCTATGGCCTGACCAAGGGCCAGGCCGCCCCCACCCTGCCGCTGGGCGAACAATTGCACAGCATGGCCATGCCCAGTGATCAGGCCCCGCTCAATCCCCTGCGCCTGGCGCTGGCCAGCGGTTATAGCTGGCTGGGGCGTGGCTATGCCTACGAGGTGAGCCAACTGGCCGAGCTGCTGACCCAGGCCATCGCCCATCCGGGTACCGCCATCCTCGAGGTCTTACAGCCCTGCCCCACCTACAACCGCCTGCAGACCCGCGAGTGGTACAGCCACAAGGACCCGCAAAGCGGACTGCCGCGCCTCTATCCTCTGGCGGAGGATTACCAGGCCGTGATCCCGCCCGATGCCAATAAGGCCCAGATCGCCCACGTGCAGGTCGAATGCTTTGCCCGCCTGGGTGAATGGGGAGAGCGCATCCCGCTGGGGGTGTTTCTGGCCGATCGCAGTCGCCCGTCCTATCCAATGCGCGGCCAGGGCGATGTACCGATCGCCGATGTCGAAGGCTACTCCCGCGCAGACCTGCGGTCACTCTATGAGCAATTCAGCGTCTAAAAAAAGACCTTTCACCGCAGAGTACGCAGAAGATATACCAATTTTTTGGCCAACGGGCAGAGCCCCTAGCCCCTAGCCCC
>JACUTZ010000042.1 GCA_014859545.1 Gammaproteobacteria bacterium | reverse complement strand
CCGGTTTGAGCAGGCGATATGGCACACGGGTGCTTTCTTTGATGGCGTCGTCTTTGTTCAACCAGTCGAGAATAGGCATGTTCTACCATTGTGTTATCAAGATGTTGTTGTGTCGTACCAGGCATCCGGCTTGCAGAGTCGTTTGAGTTTATTCTTTGCCCCAGTGCGGTATTCAATCACATTGGGTAGTTGTGAGCGGGCAAGCTCCTCTTCACGAAGACCAGCCCTTATCCAATCTGCTGACTCACTAAGGGAGCGGCTGAGCCTTTGATTGCTGGGCATAACAATACCACATACCAGGGCAGGAAAATCTTGCTTGATAAGCGAGATGGCTGGTGCCAGATCTGAATCATTCGATACCAGCACCAGATGATCGCAAGCATTTCTGGCGCTATCCCTGTACATGTTCAACGCGATGTTCACATCGGTTTGCTTCTCTTCCATCTTTTCGACCGTTACCCAGTTGCCATGATACTGACATTCACGTGGCTCGAGCATTCTGCCGGTAAAACTAAGCGGTGAGTGCTTCCCTTCGATAATCTCGATCTTGTTACCGAGATAGTGTTTAAGGGCCATCATGTAGCGATGTTGGCGATCCGGGGATTCTCTGTTACGACAGAGCTTCCCTTTGACACGCGCGGTGAAGTATTTGATGCAGATCACCGCTGATCCCGGCTGGGCATTTGGGATCACATAATTTTGAAACAGGCTGTGCAGATTCAACCATTTATATGGCGATTTTGATAGCGCGGCCTTATAGAGGTTGAAACCGTCAACATAGACAATCGTTCGCATCCTGGCTTATTGCGTCCATTTTTTGTGTATACGTAAGTCACAAATGAAAAAGCCGCCTTGCGGCGGCTTTTTCGCCCCAAGCTTTAGGTTCAGCACCTGCTACAAGGGGAGGTTTCAGTAAATAATAATTTCTCAGACCAGTCTGTACCAATAAATAATATTTATAACCAGCAGACTATCAACGATGGAAAGAGTGACCCTTCGGGGTGCGCCGTGCTGTGAGAGGCGTGAGGGGTGTTGTTGACGCAAATTATAGCGTATCTGCACATGGATCGTTATGGAAATTACTAGCGCCATCTCACACGGGAAGGCCATTCTCCACATGCCACTACGCCGATCTAACCACCCGCCCACTGCTGGCATCGCGGATCTCGGACGGCTGGGCACGGCCACCCAGCGGGCCGTGCAGGATCATCCCTGGTTGTTGACCAAAGTAAGTGCGTACCTGGAGTGGGCTACGCGCCGGTTTCAGGCTGGCGGGATTGGCACTGGTGGAGACAATCGCTCCGCCGAAGGCATCACACAGCGCCCGTGTACCGGGATGTGCGGTGACCCGCACCGCGATGCTGTCGTGCGTACCACGCAGCCAGTGCGGTACCTCGGGGCGTGCCGGCAGCAGCCAAGTAACCGGGCCCGACCAGGTTTCGTCCAACTGGGCCTGCAGTTCAGGGCTTAGCGGCTGGATGAATGGGAGCAGCTGTTGCTGATCGCTGGCGATCAGGATCAGGCCCTTTTGCCAGGGACGTTTTTTCAGTTCGAGGATACGCTGTACCGCATCCGCATTCAGCGGGTCGCAGCCCAGACCATAGACCGCCTCGGTGGGATAGGCGATCACCCCGCCTTCGCGCAACACACGTACCGCACGGCGGATCTGAAAAGGATGTGGAATGGACTCGGACATCTGCACACTCTTGAGAAAAACCATTCACCGCAGGGACGCAGAGAAAGCCGAGTTTACTTCCTTGATATGTGCGCACACAGCAGGCCAACCGTGCTGATGCCTTTATCTCTTCTCTGCGAGCTCTGCGCCTCTGCGGTGAACTCTTTTTTTTGCGTTGTTACTCTTCCTCGTCCTCGTAAGGCTCCGCGTGACCGCATTCCTTTTGCGGACAGACCTTTTCCTTGCCCTTGCGCTTGGTGCTCTTGACGGTCAGCATCGGCCAGCCACAATCGGGGCAGGGTTCGTTCAAGGGTTCGTTCCACACCGCATAGTCGCAGCTCGGATAGGTGGAGCAGGAGAAGAAGATCTTGCCACGACGGGACTTGCGCCGCAGCATCGTGCCCTTGTGGCACTGCGGGCACTCGACCCCGGTGTCTTCCGGCTGTTCCAGCGACTCGATGTGCTTGCACTCGGGGAAGGCGCTGCAACCGATGAACTTGCCATAGCGACCTTCGCGGATCCACAGCGGTGAATTGCACTTGGGACAGCTGCGCCCCTCGACCACTTCCGGTTCGCTTTTGCTTTCCTGTTCGTCGCCGAGGTTGCGGGTGTAATCGCATTCGGGATAGTCGGTACAGCCGACAAAACGTCCGCGTCGACCCAAGCGTATCGCCAGCGGTTTGCCACACTTGGGACAGGCCTCGTCCATGGCTTCCTGGGTGACGTCCTTGCGCGAAACGCTGGTTTCCTTGTCATCCACCAGCCGCTTGAACGGCCCCCAGAATTTGTGCATCAGCGGCACCCATTCTTCCTCGCCACGGGAGACCGCATCCAGCTCGTCCTCCAGCTTGGCGGTGAAATCATAATCCACGTACTGGGTGAAATGTTCGGTAAGGAATTTATTGACCACCCGACCCACATCGGTGGGGATGAAGCGGCGCTTGTCCATTTCCACATATTCGCGCTGCTGCAGGGTGGAGATGATGCTGGCATAGGTGGAGGGACGGCCAATGCCGAATTCTTCCAGGGTTTTGACCAGGCTGGCTTCGGAGAAGCGCGGCGGTGGCTCGGTAAAATGCTGTTCGGGACGGATGGCGATCAGGTCAATCCGCTCACCTTCGATCATCTTGGGCAGCAGCTTGCTATCCTCGTCCTTGTCCTTGGCGTCATCCACGCTTTCCTGATAGACCGCCATGAAACCGGGATTGACGATGGTGGAACCATTGGCACGAAACAGATGGGAGACATCACCGGCAGCCAGATCCACTGCTACTGTGTCCAGGGTGGCATGGACCATCTGGCAGGCCAGGGTACGCTTCCAGATCAGCTCGTAGAGGCGGTATTGATCCTTGGAGAGATGTCCCTGGATGGATTCCGGCACCCGTCGGATGTCGGTGGGTCGGATCGCCTCATGGGCCTCCTGGGCATTCTTGGATTTGGTCTTGAACATACGCGGCTCGGGCGGCACATTGTCCTTGCCAAAGCGCTGACCAATGAATTCACGGATCTCGGCCATCGCATCCTGGGCCAGGTTCACCGAGTCGGTACGCATATAGCTGATCAAACCGACGGTTTCACCGCCGATGTCGATCCCCTCATACAGCTGCTGAGCGGTGCGCATGGTGCGCTGCGCGGTAAAGCCCAGTTTGCGCGAGGCCTCCTGTTGCAGGGTGGAGGTGGTGAAGGGGGGGGCCGGGTTGCGTCGGCTTTGTTTCTTGCTGACCTTATGAACGGTCAGTTTGCCTTCGGCGGCCTGCAGCAGGCTCGCCTCGACCTGGTCGGCGCGCTCGCTGTTTTCAATACTGAACTTGTCGAGTTTTTCCCCGGCGAACTGCACCAGTCTGGCGTTGAAGTTCTGCCCCTTGCAGGAGGTGTCGGCCTCGATGCTCCAGTACTCGCGCGCCACAAAACGTTCGATCTCCTCCTCACGCTCGACGATCAGGCGCAGGGCCGGGCTCTGTACCCGCCCGGCGGACAGACCACGACGGATCTTTTTCCACAGCAAGGGCGAGAGATTGAAGCCAACCAGATAGTCCAGCGCACGGCGTGCCTGCTGGGCATTGACCAGGTCCATCGACAGTTCACGGGGATGCTCCACCGCCTCGCGGATCGCCCGCTTGGTGATCTCGTGAAACACCACCCGCCCGACCGGTTTGTCCTTGAGCAGTTTCTTGGCCCTGAGGATCTCCAGCAAGTGCCAAGAGATGGCCTCACCCTCGCGATCCGGGTCAGTTGCGAGCAACAGGCTGTCGACCTTTTTCAGCGCCTTGGTAATCGCATCCACATGCTTGCTGTTGCGATCAATCAGCTGATACTTCATCGAAAAATCACTGCCAGGATCGACCGCGCCCTCTTTGGGCAGCAGGTCACGCACGTGCCCGTAAGAGGCCAGCACCTCGTAGTCCTTGCCAAGATATTTTTTGATGGTCTTCGCCTTGGCAGGCGATTCCACGATCACCAGATGTGTAGTCATAAGCCTATTCTTAATAAAAATGCCCGCTTCAGGCGGGCATTGATTGTGATGCTTCGCCGACGATTAGTGCAACTGGGCCGGCATTTCATCCAAAACCAGGTCTTCCATCCAGGCCACCGAGGCCTCCTGGCCCGGGAGATTGAACAAGACCATCAGGACCACCCACTTGAGTTGATCCAGATCGACCTCTTCGCTTTCCAGCGCCATCACCCGCTCGATCACCATCTCGCGCGTGGGGTGGTCGAGCACCCCCATCTGTTCCAGAAACAGCAGGAAGCCACGGCTTTCGGTATCCAGCTTGCCCTGTTCCTCATCGCTAAAGATGCGGAAGCTCTTGCCGCCCTGGGGGCGCAGCAGGTTTTCCCCGCTGGCACCCAGTGCCTCCAGCCAGTCAAAGGCCTTGCTGATCTCGTAGGGCTGAAAGCCAGCCTCATGCAGCTCCTGCTGCAGGGAGTCGCGATCATGTTCCAGATCGTCATCCTCGTACATATAGTTCTCAAACAGGTAAATCAGCACTTCAAATACATCTTGCTTCATATCGCACCTAGAAATAGCGCATTCGCGCTTCATTTCATCTCGTATCAGTTGCTTCTGTCAGGACCGAATACCATCTATAAAGCCGCAGTGGGCGATGGTATTTCACACTCGCTAGGCGCCATCTCGTTTACCGGCAAGGGAATAACCACCCGCGGTGGAAACCACCTTGCCTTGCAGTTCAAGCATCAACAGCATGGAGGAAACCACCTCTGCCGTCAATCCGCTGCGCGCCACCAGCTGATCCACCGAGCTGGGCCCATCGCCCAGCGCAGCCAGCAGTTGCTGGCCCTCGGCAGTGGGCGCTGGGCCGCTGTCGGTGACTGTCGTCTCTGCCTGATCCTGATGGACAGCGGGGAGCTGTGCCAGCAAGGCATGCAACTGCGGAGCCAACTCCTCGATCACATCCTGGGCGGTTTCCACCAGCTTGGCCCCGTCACGGATCAGCCGGTGGCAACCACGCGCCAGTGGGTTATGGATGGATCCCGGTATGGCAAACACCTCGCGCCCCTGCTCAGCCGCCAGGCGAGCGGTGATCAGCGAACCACTGCGCAGTGCCGCCTCCACCACCAGCGTCCCCAGTGACAGGCCGCTGATCAGGCGGTTACGACGCGGAAAATTCCCCTGCAAGGGCAATGTCCCCGGCGGCTGTTCCGAGACCAGCGTGCCGCCGCTGGCGACAATACGGTGCGCCAGTTCCCGGTTGCTGGCCGGATAAACCCGATCCAGGCCGGTGGCAAACACCGCAATCGTATGGCCACCCGCCTCCAGCGCCCCCTGGTGGCTGGCCGCGTCGATTCCCAGCGCCAGACCACTGGTAATAACGATCCCGGCTGCGGCCAGGTGATGGGCAAAATCCCGCGCGATCTCCTGACCGACCAGGCTGGGATTGCGACTACCGACCATCGCCAGTTGTGGATTGTGCAGCTGGGCAGGATCGCCACGTACAAACAGCAGTGGCGGGGCGTCACTCAACTCGGCCAGCCGTGCCGGGTAGGCGGCCTCCCCCCACATCAGGATGTGGCAATCGTCCTGTTCCAGCCATTGCAGGTCCCGCTCCACTGCAGCCCAGTCCGGCTCACGCAGGGCCTGACTGAGAGCGGGGGAAAGACCGGGAAGTGAAGGATGATGGAACAGGGCCTCGACCGTACCGGCCCGTTCCATCAATTGCATGAATCGCTGTGTGCCGACACCGCGAACATGTAGCAGGGCCAGCCAGTAACGCAGGGTCTCGTCACGTTCCATCGCGGTAGAGGCTATCGCATCCTTGCGATACAGGTTCAGGGATTGGTGGCCTGATCATAGATCGCCAGGGGCTTGGTGACATTCATCACCAACGCATAACTAACCCGTTCAAAACTGCGGAACACCATCACCAAACCGGCGCGCTCATCAGGCAATTGCACCTCGCCACCCTGAACCGTGTCACGGACCACCGCGCCGCGCTGGTTCACCGCCAGTACATGGCCGGGTTCCAGGCCTTCGCGCTTGCCCAGATTGATGGCAACCACCCGGTGCTGACCGATCTTGGCCACTCCGTCAAACACCGAGATGATCTGTCCATCCACCTTGTCGGCGGGTGGGCGCGGCATGTAACGATGCTGGAAGGCATCATCGCCACGGGGCAGCAGACGATCCCCGTTGAGGATCTCGCGCGATGAGCTGGTAACCACCAGGGTCGAGGGATCACCGTGGGCAAGCAGGCGTGCATCACCCAGATAGATGGCCTCAAAGCCCAGGTGTTCACGGCTCACCGGGTCGATATAGGCCTGGCCACGACGCACCACCACATATTCGCCAACCATCTCCTCGGCCTCAATACCGCGGGCAAACACCCGGTAACCGGTGCCGGAGATCAGCCGCTCATCATCATGGGCGACCACATAGGGTGCGGCCTTCAGTTCGGCATCGGTCAGTACCTGTGGACGGCTCAGAAAGGGACGAATGGTCTCAATGGGGATGGTCATGATGGCCGCTTCCAGACTCGCCTCACGTACCCGTGGCGAGAGACGCTCGGTACGGTATTCCTGGCCACGCATACTATCGGGCAGATAGGGACGTTCCACTCGCAATACCGGCTTGCCATCGATAAAATAGAGTCTCAGTACATCGCCCGGATAGATCAGGTGCGGATTTTCGATCTGCGGGTTGCCGTGCCAGACCTGTGGCCACATCCATGGATCACGGAGGAAGCGTGCCGAGATATCCCAAAGGGTATCACCACGCACTACGGTATAGCTTTCCGGGTAATCGGGCCGCACCGCTACCACCGGTGCCGGAGCGGGTGCCGACGCAGCCTGCTGTACCGGCGCAGGCGGCGGCGAGGGTTCGGCGACCACTTCCTGTTGTGGCGGGCTGCCGGCGCAGGCAGTCAGCAAGGCCAGGGCCAGGGCAGAACCGGACAGTTGCAGGGTAAAGCGGAATTTGGTGACCATGGGCATCCCTTTGTCTCAACGAACTCTATCGAGTCTAGCCAAGTTTTCCCCGTCCTCAAAGAGGTACGGTATACTTATTCGAATACGATCATTACTTTAGCAACAAAAGCTGCCTTTTTACTATAGCTTTTTACGGAATTGATATGGCACACCTCACAATACTGCATTATCCCGATGAACGTCTACGTACCGTGGCCCGCCCGGTGACGCAGGTGGACGATGCCCTGCGCCGCCTGATCGACGACATGTTCGAGACCATGTACGATGCACCCGGCATCGGCCTGGCAGCGACCCAGGTCAATCAACATATCCGGTTGATTGTTATTGATGTTTCCGACAACAAGGACCAGCCGCTGGTGCTCATCAACCCGGAGATCCTGGCCCGTGACGGGGTCGAGGAAATGGACGAGGGCTGCCTCTCGGTACCGGGGATCTACGAGCGCGTGGAGCGTGCCGATCGGGTCAGGGTACGCGCCCTGGACCGCAACGGCGAAAGCTTTGAACTGGATGCCGATGGGCTGCTGGCGGTTTGTATTCAGCATGAAATCGATCACCTGGACGGTAAACTCTTCGTCGATTACCTCTCTGGCCTCAAGCAGCAGCGGATCCGCAAAAAACTGGAAAAGCAGCGTCGCCAGACCATGTGAGCGTGTTGTCGCCATCCGCCCTCGCCAGCCCCTAGCCCCTAGCCCCTAGCCCCTAGCCCCTAGCCCCTAATAAAATGAGCCCAGCCTTGAAGATCATCTATGCCGGCACGCCGGAATTCGCGGCCGTGGCCCTACAGGCCCTGCTCGACGCCCCTCACCAGGTCTGTGCGGTCTATACCCAACCGGACCGTCCGGCTGGACGTGGGCGCAAGCTCACCGCCAGCCCGGTCAAGCAACTGGCAGAACGGTATCAGATCCCGGTATTCCAGCCCGAATCCCTGAAAAGCCCGGAAGAGCAGGCCAGACTGGCCGCCCTGGATGCCGATCTGATGGTGGTGGCCGCCTACGGCCTGCTGTTGCCCGCCAAGGTGCTGGCTACGCCACGCCTGGGTTGCCTGAATATCCACGCCTCGCTACTGCCACGCTGGCGTGGCGCCGCACCGATCCAGCGCGCCATCCAGGCCGGTGATCGCGAGACCGGGATCACCATCATGCAAATGGATGTGGGCCTGGACACCGGCGCAATGCTGCATAAACTGACCACCCCCATCCAAGCCGGGGACAATGCCCAGACCCTGCATGATCGACTGGCCAAGCTGGGTGCCCAGGCCTTGCTGGAAACCCTGGACAGGCTACAGGCTGGCGAGATCCGCCCCGAGGCCCAGGATGACAACCAGGCCTGTTATGCCAAGAAACTCAGCAAGGCCGAGGCCTGGATCGACTGGCAACTGTCCGCCAGTCAGCTGGCACGGCAGATTGCTGCCTTCAATCCCTGGCCGGTGGCACAAACCCAGCTGGGTGAACAGGTACTGCGTGTCTGGCAGGCCGAGGCCCTGATGACAAACACCCAGGCAAGGCCTGGCGAGCTGATCTCGGCCGACAAGGA
The DNA here is from genome assembly GCA_014859545.1 of Gammaproteobacteria bacterium. Lineage (GTDB taxonomy): Bacteria > Pseudomonadota > Gammaproteobacteria > Thiohalomonadales > Thiohalomonadaceae > SLDE01. The sequence goes on along the minus strand of JACUTZ010000042.1, from coordinate 8,873 downwards.
GGGGATTATCGTTGCCTGTGGTGAGGGCCAACTTCGCCTGCAACGCCTGCAACTGCCCGGCGGCAAACCGGTCAGTGCCGCCGAGTTCCTCAACGCCCACAAACTCGATAAGGTCATCCTTGGTGGCTAAACAAGCACAGAACCCGCGCGCTGCGGCAGTTGCGGTACTGGTCCAGGTGATGACCCAGGGACAGTCCATCTCCCATCTGCTGCCCCACGGCCTGAAACATCTGCCCCTGGAGCGGCGCGCCCTGGCCCAGGAATTGTGCTACGGCACCCTGCGCTGGCTGCCGCGCCTGGAATTCCTGCTTGATAGCCTGCTGGACAAGCCGCTCAAGGCCAAGGATGTGGATGTCCAGGTGCTGGCCCTGATCGGTCTGTATCAGCTGGGTTTTATGCAGATCCCCCCCCATGCGGCGGTCTCGGAGACCGTGGCGGTCACCGGCGAACTGAAAAAACCCTGGGCCAAGGGCCTGATCAACGCGCTGCTGCGCCGCTATCAGCGCGAGCAGTCAGTGCTGCAGGACAAACTCGAACAGGATCCGGTGGCCAGCAGTGCCCACCCCGCCTGGCTGCTCGAATTGTTGCAACAGGACTGGCCGCAAGACTGGCAGGCCATCATCACCGCCAACCAGCAACGTCCCCCGATGACCCTGCGCGTCAACCGTCTGCACCAGTCCCGCGATGCCTATCAACAGGCCTTGCTGGCAGAAGGCCTGGAGGCCAGCCCCTCTGCCCACGCCCCGGATGCGCTGACCCTGGCGCGTCCGGCGATGGTGGAACAGCTACCGGGCTTTGCCCAGGGACAGGTGTCGGTGCAGGATGCGGCGGCTCAACTGGCGGCGCTGCTCACCGATCCGCAGCCGGGGATGCGGGTACTGGATGCCTGCGCCGCCCCCGGTGGCAAAACCGGCCACCTGCTGGAATCCTGCCCCGGCATCGAGTTGGTTGCACTGGATGTGGACGCCGGGCGTCTGGAACGGGTGCAGCAAAACCTCACACGCCTTGGCCTGGCCGCCACCCTGAAGGCCGGCGATGCGGCCCAGCCGGATGGCTGGTGGGATGGCCTGCCCTTTGATCGCATCCTGCTGGATGCCCCCTGTAGCGCCAGCGGGGTGATCCGTCGCCATCCGGACATCAAGTTGCTGCGCCGGGCCGACGATATCCCCCAATTGGCCGCACTACAGGCCGACATCCTGAATACCCTCTGGTCACTGCTCAAGCCAGGGGGTATGCTGGTCTATGCAACCTGCTCGGTATTGGCGGCTGAGAATCATCAGCAATTGGCACGCTTCCTGGGCACACACCCGGATGCCATGGAAAAGCGGATCGAAGTCCAGTGGGGCAGGGCAGCACCAATCGGCCGGCAGATCCTGCCAAACCAGGATGGAATGGATGGTTTTTATTACGCCTGCATCGTCAAACAGCCTTAATCGCTTGGGCCGGGCAGCCTGCCTTTGCGTCCTGTTGCTGTTGCCGCTGTCCTTGCCGGCTGCCGAGTTTCGCATTAGCGACGTACAGATACGCCTGCACAGCCAGGTGTATCTGTTGGATGCCAACATCGACTATACCTTCAGTCCCGAGGCCCTGGAGGCCCTGCATAACGGCGTACCACTGACTATCCGTATTGCCATCAACATCGAACTGCCACGGCGCTGGCTGTGGAATGAAACCCTGGCCAACCTGGAGCAGGTCCTGCGCGTGCAGTACCACGCCCTGTCGGACCAGTACGTGTTGCTAAACCTCAACAGCGGCGCCCGCTATGCCTACCACAGCCGTGGCGCAGCGTTGGAAGCCATGGGACGCCTGCGCGACTTCCCCCTGTTGGACGAACCACTACTCAGCACCGAGCAGGAATATCTGGTCCGCCTGCAGGCCCGCCTGGATATCGAATCGCTGCCCTCGCCACTGCGGCCGATCGCCTACATCACCCCCGCCTGGCGTCTCAAAAGTGATTGGTACCAATGGTCATTCACACCTTAAAACGGCTCACCACAGGTCCCAAACCGGTCATTCTGCTGTTTGTGTTACTGCTGACCTCGCTCTATCTAATGAGCGCAGCTACCCAGCACTCGGCCCAGTTTGGTCGACTCTATTCCTGGATCCTCGCGACCAATATCTTCGCCATCCTGCTGCTGCTGGCCTTGATCGGGCGCAATCTGATCCTGCTGGTCCAGCAATATCGCCGCCGCGAGGCCGGCTCACGTCTGACGGTTCGCCTGCTGCTGGTATTCATCATCCTGGCGGTGGCACCGATCTCGGTACTGTATTACTTCTCGTTGCAATTCATTCACCGTGGCATCGACAGCTGGTTTGACCTGCGCATCGAGCGCGCCCTGGAAGACTCACTGGAACTGGGACGCGGCGCCATCGACAGCCGCCTGCGTGAGCTGGTGCGTCAAACCCGCCAGCAGGTGCAGATCCTGGCGCAGGAAACAGACAGTGCTGCGGTGCTGCGCCTGCATGATCTGCGCATCAACAGCGAGGCGGTGGAACTGACCCTGCTCAATCTCAGCGGACGGGTGCTGGGTAGCAGCAGTCTCGACCCGACCATGTTGATCCCCACCCTGCCCAATACCGCCATCCTGCAGCAGCTGCGTAGCGGCATCGACTATGTGGGTGCCGAACCGGTCCGCCAGCACGGCGGCATGCACATGCGCATCGTGATGCAGGTCCCCAACCCCAGCCCACTGGGTGAACCACGGCTGTTGCATGCCCTGTATACGGTGCCTGAGCGGCTCGATACCCTGGCCAGCAACGTGCAGCAGGCCTATACCCAATACAGTGAACTGGAATATTTGCGCCAACCACTCAAATACAGTTTCACCCTGACCCTCTCCCTGGTGCTGCTACTGACCCTGTTGACCGCGGTATGGGCGGCCTTCTTCCTGGCCCGTCGCCTGACTGCGCCGATCCGCGATCTGGCCGAGGGCACCCGTGCAGTAGCCGCCGGCGACTATGACATGCGTCTACCCATGTCCGGCCACGACGAACTGGGATTTCTGGTGGTGTCCTTCAATGACATGACCCGGCGCATCGCCCGTGCCCGCGACGAGATCCGCGATAGCCAGCAACAGGCCGAGCAGCAGCGCGCCTATGTGGAGGCGGTGCTGGCCTGCCTGTCCTCCGGGGTCATCACCCTGGATGAACTGGGCTGCCTGCGTACCGCCAACAGTGCCGCCAGGCAGATCCTCAATATCAGCCTGAATGAGTCCACCCTGCAGCCTTTGCACCAGCTTGCCGACGACTACCCCAGCCTGGCCCCACTACTGGAGGTTATCCAGCAACAGCTCAGCCAGCCCCATGGCGACTGGCAGGCCGAGGTGGTGCTGTTCGGCCCCAGTGGTCGCCAGATCCTGATCTGTCGTGGTTCGGCCCTGCGCGGCGACGATCAGCTACACCATGGCCATGTGATCGTGTTCGACGATGTAACCGCCCTGATCCAGGCCCAGCGCGATGCGGCCTGGGGCGAGGTGGCCCGCCGTCTGGCCCACGAGATCAAAAACCCGCTCACCCCGATCCAGCTTTCCGCCGAGCGCATGCGCCACAAATATCTGGCCAGCATGAGCCCCGAAGAGGCCGAACTGCTGGACCGCTCCACCCATACCATCGTGCAACAGGTGGAAAGCATGAAGGAGATGGTCAAGGCCTTTTCCGACTATGCCCGTCCACCGCTGCTACAATTACAGCCGCTGGACCTGCCTGCCCTGTTCACCGAGGTACTGGACCTCTATCGTGGTGACCTGCGTCTGCACTACCACCTGCAGATGGACGAACAACTGCCGCGGATCGAGGCCGACCCCGGACGGATGCGCCAGCTGCTGCATAACCTGATCAAAAACAGCATCGAAGCCGCCCAACCCAGTCCGGTACAACTCAGGATTGAGGCCCACTGCGCCCAGCAGACCGCCTGCCGTTTCATCGAGATCCGTTTTCAGGATGATGGCCCGGGCTTTCCCGACAAACTGCTTGGCCAGTTGTTTGAGCCCTATGTCAGCAATAAACCCAAGGGGACCGGCCTGGGCCTGGCGATCGCCAAGAAGATTGTCGAGGAGCATGGTGGTATCTTGTGGGCCGGTAATTTGCCCCAGGGCGGTGCGCAGATCGGGCTACGCCTGCCGATCGGCCATCAGGACAGCCACTCCGACACCATGAGCGCCTCCGCATGAGCAGCAGCCCCCACATCCTGATCGTTGACGACGAACCCGACATCCGCCATCTATTGCAGGAGATCCTGCAGGACGAGGGCTATTCGGTGGCGATTGCCGAGGATGCCGCCGCCGCCCGTGCACAGCGCCGCCAGCAACGCCCCGATCTGATCCTGCTGGATATCTGGATGCCCGATGTGGACGGCATCACCCTGCTCAAGGAATGGGGTGAACAGGAGCCCCTCACCCAGCCGGTGATCATCATGTCCGGGCATGGCACCGTCGAAACCGCGGTCGAGGCCACCCGTCTGGGTGCCTTTGATTACATCGAAAAACCACTCTCCCTGGCCAAGCTGCTGCTGACCGTGCGCCATGCCCTGGAACACTACCATCTGCAACGGGAAAACCAAGGCCTGCGTCAGGCAGTGCATACCCTGGATGAGCCCATCGGGCGCAGCCAACGCATGCAAAAACTGCGACAACAGGCCCAGCAACTGGCCCAGCACGACACCCCGGCACTGCTCAGTGGTGAAGCCGGCAGTGGCCGCCAGCTGTTTGCCCGCTACATCCACCAGCACAGTCCACGCCGCGATGCCGCTTTTGTTCACCTGGATCTCTCCCTGGTGGGAGAAGAACTACCGGGCCGCCTGTTTGGCAGCGAACAAAACGGCACCCTGCACTATGGCCTGCTGGATGAGGCCCAGGGCGGCACCCTCTACATTAACGATATCTGCCGACTCAGCGCCGAACACCAACAGGCACTGTTACAGCTACTGCAACAGGCCAGCTTCTACCGCCAGGGTAGCGAAACCCCGGTGAGCTGCGATGTACGGATCATCGCCGCCACCCGCGAGGCACTCGAACAACAGGTGGTACAGGGGCATTTCAATCACGACCTGTTCTACCAGCTGAATGTGATCAAGCTGGCGATCCCGGCGCTGCGTGAGCACAGCGAGGATGTCCTCGACCTGGTCGCCTATTACTGCGATCACTATGTGGAAACCGAAAAGCTGCCCTATCGCAGTTTTACCACCGCCGCCCTGAACCGCCTGCGTCAGTACGAATGGCCCGGTAATGTGCGCGAGCTGAAGAATCTGGTTCAACGCCTGTTGATCCTGGGACAGGCACAGCAGATCGAGCTAACCGAGGTCGAGGAGGCCCTGGCCCAGCAGGCACGTGCAGTCAGTGCTGCCAGCAATGCCTATACATTGCCCCTGCGCCAGGCCCGCGAGCAATTTGAATACGATTATTTCGCCCATCTGCTGCGCCGCTACCAGGGCAGCGTACACAAGGTGGCGCAACACGCCGAGGTGGAACGCACCCATCTGTATCGCAAACTGCGTGCGCTGGGCCTGGATGCGAAGGAATTTGGATAGGGGTTAGGGGCTAGGGGCTAGGGGCTAGGGGCTAGGGGCTAGGGGAAAGATAACCCCTACTAGTCCCCAGCCCCAGCAATTCTCGGTGAACCTTACGCAGTCCGCCAGACAAGGGCTGCAAGGGCAGAGTAAATAAAGTTTTCGCGCAAATTGTCGGTCGATCAAATCTATTTATAGGTAGATCGAAACAATTAAGTCGCCAATCGGTGCTGATTTTGTTCAGATGGGAACCCTTGTCACAGGCACTGGCTTCCATGACACAGACACCCAAACCCAAGAAACACCTGAGTTTTACCGCATTGCGCCAAAGCCTGTCGCGTCATGTGCGCTCGCTGGCCGATCCACGCCATCCCGGCAAACGCCAGTACAGCCAACATGATGCCCTGCTGAGTGCCTTTGCCTGTATGTTCTTTCAAGATCCTTCCCTGGCGCAGTTTCAAAAGCGTATGGAGGAGGGTCGCCACAAAAACAACCTGCGTAGCCTGTTTGATGTACAGGCCATCCCCAGTGATAACCAGTTGCGCGATATTCTGGATCCCATCCCCAGTGAGTCGCTGGCCCCGGTATTTGCCGACTACTACGAGCGAATGCGCCGTCACAAGCATCTGGAGGCCTATGCCATCCTCCCCGGGATGCTGATGTGTGTGATAGACGGCACCGACTATCATAGCTCCTCCTCAGTGCACTGCCCCTGTTGCCTGCAAAGTCAGCACCGCAACGGTACGGTCACTTACCGCCACGCGGTGTTACAGGGGGCCATCATGCATCCGGATCAAAAACAAGTCATCCCGCTCATGCCCGAGGCCATCCACAACAGCGATGGGCAAGACAAGCAGGATTGTGAGAGCAACGCCACCAAGCGCTTTGTACGGCGTCTGCACCAGGCCCACCCCCGCCAAACTTTCTTGGTGGTAGGAGATGGGCTGATGTCGCATCAGCCACTGATTGAGACAACCCTGAATGAAGGCATGCACTACCTGTTTGTGCTCAAGCCGGGTGATCATGCCTACCTGATGGACTGGCTGGCAGCGTACACCGACTGGCCAAGCCACACCTGGCAGGATGACAAGGGCCGTACCCATCACTACCGCTGGCAGCAGAATGTGCCCCTTAACGGGCGGGCCGACAGTGTGCAGGTCAACTACCTGGAATACCAGCTCATCAATGCGCAGGGTAAAGTCACCTACCGCAATAGCTGGGTCACTGATCTACCTATCAAACTGGACAATGTCGTTGATCTGGCCCGTGCTGGTCGCTGTCGCTGGAAGATAGAGAATGAGTGCTTCAATACCCTGAAAAACCAGGGCTATCACATCGAACACAACTACGGCCATGGTCAACAGCACCTGAGCTACAACATGTATCTGCTCACCCTGCTGGCCTTCTTTATGCACCAGATCTTTGAGCTAACCGACAAGCAATATCAGGCCTGTCGCCAGAAGAGCAATTCCAAGGCCTATTTGTGGGAGTGCCTACGAGGCACCATTCGGATAGTGGTACTTCCCTCTTGGGAAGTCTTGCTGGACATGTTTCTGTTTCCGGACAACTACTGCCTGGTATCCGATAAAGGCTAATGCAGCCCACCCCAGGGAAGATGCGCTTGATGGCGTAGCTCGACTCCTGCCTGCGCGTTAGCGGTAATCTCACTGGATGGACGCCTCCTTCCTCATCCCATCACCAAGATAGAGCACGGGGCAGCCAATGGCACTAACGGGGGCTTCACCGAGAATTGCTGGCACGGTGCAGGAGCTATTGGGGCACAAGGACGTATCGACTACCATGATCTATACCCATGTGCTCAATACCCCAGGTGTGACGGTACGCAGCCCAATGGATATGTAGTGTTAGTGGAAAATCAGCCAAAACAGCGCCCCACCGCGATCCTGTGATCGTGACCAAAAACAATCATGGCGTCACGCGTCCAAGACAAATTGGGCAAATACCCCCAGCGGTATGGAACAGGTTAAAGCCCTGCCACCATTCCCGGAGCGGGCACGCGAAAGCGAACGACTCCTTGGGGCCAGGGAACTGGTCATCACCCAATTACCCTATATTGCCTTTTTCAAAACAAACACCGATCAGCTGATTGTCCTGAATATTGTTTTCATTCCTAAATCGCCTCCACAATCGCCTCGATCAGCAGTTGCAGGCTGCGATTGCCGTTCCATTCGTTCACGTCGACCCGATAGGCAATCAGCAGCTCGCTGAATTGGCCCTTGAGCAGTTCATCATCGACGAAGAAGGCGATGGCCTCGACCTGTTCCTCGCTTTCGGGCCAGCGCAGGCGGAATTTGAGGTGTTTTTCGCCCACGATGCGCTGGGTGATCACGGCAAAGCGCCCGTCGAACAGGGGTTCGGGGAAGCCCTGGCCCCAGGGCAGGGCGTGGCGCAGGGTGTCGGCCAGTTCCAGATCGGCTGTTTGGGCATTCAGTTCACCGTCGCTGAGCAGTACCCCTTGCAAGTCTGCTTCGTTGAGGTGGCGGCGCACCTCGGCATCGAAGGCCTGGCGAAAGGTCTCTAGTCCATCCTGTGCGAGACTCATCCCGGCGGCCATGGCGTGGCCGCCGAATTTGTGCAACAGACCGGGGTGGCGCGAGGCAACCGCATCCAGCGCGTCACGGATATGTACCCCGGGCACTGAGCGGGCCGATCCCTTGATGATCCCCTCCCCCGCGTCGGTGAAGACGATCACCGGGCGGTGTACTCGCTCCTTGATGCGCGAGGCGAGGATGCCGATCACCCCCTGATGCCAGTCCGGGTTGTAGAGGCACAGGCCATAGGGCAAGGACTCATCCAGGTGCAGACGTTGCAGCTCGGCCAGAGCCTCTTCGCGCATCCCGCCCTCCACCAGACGGCGCTCCTGATTAAGGTTGTCCAGTTCAATGGCCAGGCGCATCGCCTCTTTTGGATCATCGCTGAGCAGGCAGCGAATACCCAGGCTCATGTCGTCCATTCGCCCGGCGGCGTTGAGGCGTGGACCGATGGCAAAGCCCAGATCAGTAGCGCGCAGGCGGGTGGGATCGCGCTTGGCGATGGTACACAGGGCATTGATCCCGGCACAGCCACGCCCGGCGCGGATCCGCGCCACACCTTGCGCAACCAGGATACGGTTGTTGTGATCCAGCACCACCACATCGGCCACGGTGCCCAGTGCCACCAGATCCAGCAGTTCGGCCAGATTGGGCTCGGCGATACCCTGCTCGGTGAACCAGCCGGATTCGCGCAAGCGCGCACGCAGCGCCAGCAGGGTGTAGAAGATCACCCCTACCCCGGCCAGGTGTTTGCTGGGAAATCTGTCGCCGGGTTGGTTGGGGTTAACGATGGCCTCGGCGACGGGCAGTTCCGCCGG
>JACUTZ010000188.1 GCA_014859545.1 Gammaproteobacteria bacterium | reverse complement strand
AGCAGGCTGGCGCGCATTCCCGGCAGGTAGAGCAGGTCGGCCATGATCTGGTTGAAGGCATCCTGCCCCAGCGGATTATCGGCCAGGGCCTCGACGAACAGCCGGGCCAGCTTCGGGTTTTGCAGGACTTCCCAATTGCGTGCGGCGATGGCGGCCAGAATCTCGATCTGTCGGGCATGGGGGCCTTGCAGCAGTTCGTGGATCAGGGCTTCGCGCATGCCGCTGGCGGGGCTTTGGGCGAAGGCACGCAGCAGGGCGGCCATCATCTGAATATCTGCCTCTGCGGTTTGTAACTCCCGGCGCAGGCGCTGGGCCAGAACCTCGGCCAGGACGGTACTCAGCGGGATGTTTTCCAGCAGGCCGCAGATGGCGATCAGGGCCGGGGCGGGCAGTTGTGGCAGGGCCTTGAGCAGGCGGGCCTGATTGGCGTCCTGATCCAGCCGTGCCACCACGTCGGCCAGGCCCTGGATGCCGACGAAGGCCCATTGGTCATAGCCTGGCCCGCCATCCAGATAATCCTGGGCATGGGCCAGGAAACGACTCGGTGCCTGATCCATGGCCTGGGCGGCGATGGCATGAAAGGCCGCCATGCTGCTTTCCTTGGGCTTGAAGCCGTAGGGGCTTTGGCTCATGCCATCCTGTAGTGTCCCACCCTCGCGGCTGGCCTGAAGATTCTGGCCGATGCTGTGCAGCAGGCTGCCCATGAAGTCGTCCCGGGTGGCCTGGATCAGCAGCCCGTTTTCGTCCAGTGGGAACTTCAGGAACCAGATGAAGTGCTCATTGCGGTCCTGTTCGTTCCAGGCCAGCAGGGCCAGCCAGGCCTGTTGCTGCAGTGGCCAGGGCCAGGGGGTATTGCCTAGTTCGAATTGCTCGAACTGTTCACGGGGGACCTTGCGGATCCCCCGCCCCATGTCGTAGACACGATAGCGGGTATGGCTTTGGGCAAAAAAGTCGTGCAGGGTTTTGGGTGCTTGCATGGGGCTTATTCGTTGTTTTGTGCGGCCTTGTTGGAAACATTGACGCGCAGTTTGCGGCCATGAAATTCCAGGCCGTCCAGCTTTTTGATGGCCTTGGCGCTGTGTTTGCTGTCGATCTCCACAAAGGCAAAGCCGCGTGGACGCCGGGTGGCGCGGTCCTTCATGATGCGCACCGAGTGCACGGTGGTGAAGGGGTTGAACAGGGCGCTGAGTTCATCCTGGGAGGCCTTGAAGGCGAGATTGCCGACGAACAGGGTACTGGTCTCGCCGTCTGCGCTGCTGGATACCTCCCGGGCAGCAAACTGCAGGCGGTGCAACAGGATACCGATGAATGCGCCCAGGGCCAGGGCGATTACCAGGCTTTCGCGGGGGTCTTCCAGGGCGAACAGGGGGAAGAGAAAAAAGCCGGCCACCGCCAATATCAGGGCGATGACGAGTGCCTTGAGGGCATCGTTGATAGTGGGAAATGTCATTGTCTAAACCTTGGACTGGATTGAAAGGAAATATTCCGGCGGCCTGTCATTTGTATTTGTCATCGCTGCCACCGCCGATAATGGTAGCACTTTTTGGTGTGATGGCGGGATACTTGCCAGCCTTGAGTATGCCGGGGCCTCCCCCTATGATCCTGTGTTTACCGAAGGAGTATGTCGCTTGTTATTGCACGTATATATCGAAGATCGTCATTATCCGCTGGATATTTCCCCGGACTTGCTCAAGGATGCGAGCGACTTTTTTGCCAAGATGGACGCGGACATGGACCAGGGCTGGCAGATGAGCCGCCAGTGGGTGGAGCAGCCCAATGCCGAGGAACGCTGCCAGATCGCCGCTGATCGGCTGATGGCGGCGATGTTGGCCGAAAATCCGCAGCTGGTCTCCTTGATGGGGGCTTACATCCTGTGGAAGATCCCGGGGATCAAGGGGGTGCGCATCGATACCAGCGGTGAGATGCAGGAAAGCGAGTTGTTGATGGGAGTGGGTGTGTGAGTGCCGAGCAGCCGCTGTTGATCTCGGTGGTGGAACTGGGGGGTTATGCCAATTTCACCCCCTTGTATCAGCGCCTGGGTTACCGGGTGGAAACCGTCAACACCGGGCGCAAGGCCATCAGCCTGCTGAAAAAACAACAGCCCGAGGTGGTGGTGGCCGAGTTCAATTACCAGTTTTCCTTTCGTGACCGTACCAGCAACCTGGAATCCATTCTGGCGGTCATCCAGCCCAGTGAGGGCTGCCGGGTAGTGGTGTTTTACGACCCGCAGGTACAGGAGATTCTCGACCAGGTCCGCGAGCGCTTTCCCAACTTTATCCCCCTGGCCTACCCAGTGGATGAAGCGCAGCTGGAGGCGGCCTTGTCCTGACATGGACATTCTGTATGCAGACGATGATCTGCTGGTGGTCAACAAGCCCAGTATGTTGCTCAGTGTGCCGGGGCGAGGCGAGGACAAGCAGGATTGCGTGGTCAGCCGCCTGGCGTCAGCCTTTCCGGGGATCCGTGAGGTACACCGCCTGGACTGGGAAACCTCGGGCCTGATGCTGCTGGCCCGTCATGCCGAGGCGCATCGCGCACTCAGTCGACAATTTGCCGAACGACAGGTGGAAAAGGTTTATCTGGCGGTGGTGCAGGGGCTGTTGGATGAGGCGAGTGGCGAGATCGCCCTGCCGCTGCGCTGTGACTGGCCCAACCGTCCCCGCCAGATGGTGGATCACCAGCAGGGCAAATCGGCCCTGACCCACTGGCAGCGGTTGGATTGCGATGGGGATCGTTGCCGGGTCTTGTTGCGCCCGGTGACGGGGCGCTCCCATCAGCTGCGGGTACACATGATGAGTATCGGCCATCCGATCCTGGGTGATCGCCTCTACGCCGGGGAGCAGGGGCAGGCCATGGCGGAACGTCTGTTACTACATGCCAGCCAGCTGGCCTTTACCCACCCGCGCAGCGGACAGCGGCTGTGCCTGGACTCGGTGCCGGGATTTTAGGGGCAGGGGCTAGGGAGCAAGGGAGCAAGGGAGCAAGGGAGCAAGGGAGCAAGGGGCTAGGGGCTA
>JACUTZ010000041.1 GCA_014859545.1 Gammaproteobacteria bacterium | reverse complement strand
TTACTGTGCGTTGAACTGCTGCCCGGTCACGCCCTTGCTGTCTGGCCCCAACAGGTAGAGATAGGCGGCCATGATGCTTTCCGGCATTGGCAGGGTACTCGGGTCTTCGCCAGGATAGGCACGCACCCGCATACCGGTGCGTACTGCGCCGGGATTGATGCTGTTGACCCGGATCGCGGTGTTGCTTTCCAGCTCATCGGCCCAGGTTTGCATCATGTTTTCATTGCCGGCCTTGGAGACCCCGTAGGCGCCCCAGTAGGCGCGACCATGACGGCCAACGCTGGAGCTGGTGAAGATCACCGAGGCGTCGTCGGAATTTTTCAACAAGTCCAGGCAGGCGCGGGTCATCAGCCAGGGGGCGTGCAGATTGACCTGCATCAGCTTGTACCACAGCTCCGGGTCGTACTGGCCCAGTGGGGTCAGGCTGCCGAGCAGGGCGGCATTGTGCAGCAGGCCGTCGAGGCGGCCGAACTCTTTGGTGATGGTGTCGGCCAGGTCCTGATAATCCTTGGGGGCGGCACCCTCCAGGTTCATCGGGTAGATCGCCGCCTGGGGATGGCCGGCCTGTTCGATGGCGTCATAGACTTCTTCGAGCTTGCGGGTGGTGCGCCCCAGCAGGATCACCGTGGCGCCATGGGCGGCGCAGGTCTTGGCGGCGGCGGCACCGATGCCGCCACCGGCCCCGGTGATCAGGATCACGCGTCCCTTGAGGATGTCGCCGGGGGCCTGGTAGCGCTGGATGGAGTCGGACATGGACAGTTACTTCCTCGAGTCGATAATTTGTTGGGCGCATTGTACCCCACTGCGCACCGCTCCTTCGAGTGTTGCCGGGTAATCCCCGGCGGTATAGTCGCCGGCCAGCCATAGTCCTGGCAGCGGGGTTTGATTGACCGGGCGCAGCGCCTGGATGCCGACCCGGCAGTCGAAGGTGGCGCGTTTTTCGCGGATCACCTGGCACTGTTCGGGTTCCGGCCAATCGGGGAAGTGCTGGCCGATCTCCGCGTGCAGGCGGGTGCATAGCTGGGTATTGTCCAGGGCCATGTGCGGCCCCTCGGCACTGATGCTGACGGCGATAAGTCCCGCCTGCCCGGCGATGCGCCGATCGGTCAGCCACTGGCCGATGCCGCCATCCAGGCCGAGCATCACCTGCGGGATCCGGCAGGCGGGCGGGTATTGCAGATAGGCGGTGACGATCGGCTGACTGCCCAGTTGCGTGATCTGTGCGGCCAGGAGCTGAAGCGCCGGGACCTCGCCGCAAAGCCGGGCAGCGGCCTCTGGGGCGGTGGCCAGGATGAGCTGCTCGGTATCTATCTGCGTTCCGTTGACACGCAAGCCACGCAGCGTATTGTCCTTCACCAGCAGGGCCTCGACCCGCTGGCGCAGGATCACGCTATCGGGTTGGCCCTGGTTCAAATAGCGCATGGCGCGCTCACAAAACATCTCCCCAAGCCCGACTTTGGGTAGCAGCAACTGGCTGTCGCCGGCAGCCTGTCCAAAGCTGTCACGTAACACGTTCAAAAACACCTGCCCCGAGGCACGCTCTGGCAGGGTATTGAGGGTGGCGATGCACAGCGGCTCCCACAGCAGGCGGGAAATCTTTTCGCCCTGGCGCTGCTGTTGTAACAGGGCACGTACACTGATGTCCTGCGCAAGGCGATAGCCGGATAACTGCAGGCGCAAGGCCATGCGCAGCGCCGCGACACGTTCCGACCAGGGCAGTGTGCCGGCGCTGAGCAAGGCGGCGGCCAGATGTAAGGGGGCGGGCAGGGCGGGGGCGCGCAGTTCCAGACTGTCGCGTTCGCCGCGTACCGTCAGCGTCAGTGGCTGGCGCAGCAGCACCTCGTTTTCCTGCCAGCCGATCTGGGCGAGCAGGCGCAGGGTTTCATGATAGGCACCGATCAACAGGTGTTGACCATTGTCCAGCACCTGCCCCTGCCAGGGCAGGCTGCGGGCGCGCCCGCCGGGACTTGGCGCGGCTTCGAACACACGAAAGGGGATCTGGCTGGCACGGAGTGTCAGGGCCGCGGCTATCCCGGCCCATCCGGCACCGATGATCAGAACCGGCTTCATCCCTGCTGGCGTCGGTAGGCGCGGGCGCGCCGCCATTCCTGCCAGGCGGCCTGCAGGGCCAGGCCCAGCTTGCGTCCCGAGGAAAGACTAATGCGCCGCTGGAGTACCGGATAGTCGGCCTCGCGGATCGCCACCAGCACGGTATGGTAGATGCGCACCATCAACAGCCCGCAGAGCTGTGCATGGCGGTCCACCTCGGGCAGGCGTTCAAAGGCCTGTTGGTAATAACGTTCGGCACGTTCGGCCTGCAGCACGAACAGCTCGCGCATCCCCGCATGCCATTGCCCCTGTTCCAGCTGCGCCCGGGTGACGCCAAAGCGGGCCATCTCATCGGCAGGCAGGTAGCAGCGCCCGCGCCGGGCATCCTCGCCCACATCACGCAGGATATTGGTCAGCTGAAAGGCCATCCCCAGGTCGTGGGCGTATTTGAGGGTTTGCCGATCCTGATAGCCAAAGATGGTGGCAGACATCAGCCCCACCACCGAGGCAACCCGGTAACAATACAGCGAGAGCTGGGCGAAGTTGGCAAAGCCCTGGTGGTGTAGGTCCATCTCCATGCCATCGATGATCTCCAGAAAATGCTCCTGGGAGAGATCAAAGCTGGCGATCACCGGCAGTAGCGCCAGCCCGACCGGATGCTGGGGCTCACCGCGATACAGGCGGGCGATCTCCTCGCGCCACTCGGCCAGCTGTTGTTGCGCTTGCTGCGGGTCCTCGCAGTCATCCACCACATCGTCCACCTCGCGGCAAAAGGCGTACAGCGCGGTGATCGCGCGGCGGCGTGGCGGCGAGAGAAAGAAAAAGCTGTAGTAAAAGCTCGAACCGCTTTGGCGGGTCTTTTGCTGGCAATAGGCTTCGGGGGTCATGATCTATGTAGCTTTGTATGTTGTTGGCAAAAGGTAACACATCAGCGGCGTTGCCACAGGGCCCGCCAGGCAATCTGCAGGTAATCGCGGCGCTGCAGGCGCGGGCGTTGCCAGGGATTGCCGTGGTGTTGTTCCAGTTTTTCCAGCACCTTCAGGCCGGCCTGGGTGATCAGGCGGATCTCCAGGCCAAAGCGGCCCTTGAGATCACCGCCCAGGCTGGCGCCGTCTTCCATCATCCGGCGGATGCGGGCGTTTTGTCGGTCGACTAGTTGCAGCAAGGCCGGTGCGCGGCTGCGGCTGTGCAGGGCCTGGCGGTCCAGGCCCAGCGCGGCCATTTCGTCCTCGGGCAGATAACTGCGATCATTTTCGCTGAGATCCTGTTCCAGGTCTTGCATGAAATTGATCAGCTGCAGCGCCGAGCAGATTTGATCGGAACGGCGCAGGTTTTCGTCACTGGCCTCATCGTGTAGGTGCAACAGCAGGCGACCGACCGGATTGGCCGAGCGGCGGCAATAGTCCAGTACCTCGGCAAAATCCGCATAGCGGGTCTTGGTAACGTCCTGACGGAAGGCCGAGAGCAGGTCGTGAAACAAGGACAGGGGCAGGGCAAAACGGGCGATCACATCGGCCAGGGCGATGAATACCGGATCATCCGTGGTCTTGCCAGCGGCCATCGCATCAAGTTGCTGAGCATAGGCATCCAGCATCGCCAGGCGTTCGACGATGCTGTGTTCGCCTTCGTCGGCCATGTCGTCGGCCTGGCGGGCAAAGGCATAGATCACCGCCACCGCACGGCGCTGCGGGGCGGGCAGCAGGCGCGAGGCCACCGGAAAGTTTTCATAGTGGTTTTGCGCCAGTTGCAGGCAGTGTTGATAGGCCTGGGCCAGGGTCATCAGTTGTCTTCACCCTGCAGCGGGCGGCTGGCCAGCTCGATGGGGGAGAGGGCCTCGACGGGCTTCTTGCTGTGGATGCCCATTTCGGTGAACTTGCGTGCGCTGGGCAGGATGCGGGTGTCGAAGGAACCGACCGCCTTGTTGAAGTGGGATACGCTGCTATCCAGGCTCTTGCCCAGCTTGCCCAGGTGTTCGGCAAAGGTGGCCAGACGGCCATACAGCTCTTCGCCCAGCTCGCGGATGGTCTCGGCGTTTTCGGCCAGGGCCTGCTGACGCCAGCCATAGGCCACCGCGCGCAGCAGGGCGATCAGGGTGGTGGGGGTGGCGAGGATCACCCGGTCGGCCATCGCATCCTCCAGCAGGCTGTGGTCCTGTTCCAGCGCGGCGCCCAGAAATTGTTCGCCGGGAATGAACAACACCACAAAATCCGGGGTGTTCTTGAATTGCTGCCAGTAGGCCTTGCTGGCCAGTTCGCGTACCCGCTCGCGCACCTTGCGGGCATGGTGTTGCAGATGCAGCTGGCGCTCCTCATCGCTGCTGGCGTTGATGGCGCTGAGGTAGGCATCCAGCGGGGTCTTGGCATCGACGATCAACTCG
The DNA here is from genome assembly GCA_014859545.1 of Gammaproteobacteria bacterium. GTDB lineage: Bacteria > Pseudomonadota > Gammaproteobacteria > Thiohalomonadales > Thiohalomonadaceae > SLDE01. Next base: position 13,792 of record JACUTZ010000041.1, on the reverse strand, counting down.
CGGTTGTCGGGCATGCGCACGATCATGTCCGGGCGCTGCGCCTTGCCCTCGCCGTCGCGGCGCTGCTCCTGCTCGAAGAAGTCGCAGTGCTCGACCATACCGGCCAGTTCGGCCAGGCGCTTGAGGGTCATTTCACCCCATTGACCGCGTACCTCGGGGCGGCGCAGCGCCTGCACCAGGTTGCGGGTCTCCTGCTGTAACAGGCGCTGGCTTTCGCCCATGCTCTCCAGGTATTTGCTCAGTGAGCCGTAGGCCTGCTCGCGATCCTTTTCCATCTGGCGGATCTGCTGCTCGGTTTTTTCCAGGGTTTCGCGGATCGGCTTGACCAGGTTTTCCACCGCCTTTTCCCGCTCGCCCAGCTCGCGGCTGGCATGGATCTGCAGCTGCTTGAAGCGCTCGTCGGCGAGTTTGAGGAATTCACTGCTATTGCGCTTGAGGGCATCGGCAGCCAGGGCATTAAAGCTGTCGGTGAGTTGCTGGCGGGCCTGCTGATGAGCGGCCTGTACTTCACGTAATTTATTACGTTCAGACTCCAGATCACTGTTTATACGAATATTTTCTTCACGTACCGAATTGTATTTTCGTTGCTGCGGCAGCCAGCCCAGCAGAAATCCCAGTGCGCCGACCAGCAGTGCGGCGAGGGTCAGTAACAGATAGCTCTCGGTGGTAAGTGCCATATTTTTAACCTTGTTGGCTACAGCAAGTCAGGAAGGTATAAGAGGCATTGCCTTTGGGCGAATATCCGGGTTAGGCAAAGGGACTCGCTATTTTTCCTCCGTGTCCTCTGTGCCCTTTGTGGTTTGGATTATAAATGGTCCAATAATTGCAGCGGATGTTCGATGATAGCATCCGCGCCCCAGTCCTGGGGGCGATCCTCTGCACCGATATAGCCAAAGGCGGCGATGAGGGTGCGCATGCCGGCCTGGCGTCCGGCCTGTACATCCCGTTCGGCATCCCCCAGATAGAGACATTGCTGTGCCTCGCTACCGGCCTGCTGGCAGGCCAGCAGCATCGGCGCCGGATGGGGCTTGCGCTGGGGCAGGGTATCGCCACTGACACGGGTGGCGCAACGTGTGCTCAGCTGGAGCTCGGCCAGCAGTGGCTCGGTCAACCAGGCCGGTTTATTGGTTACTACCCCCCAGTTCAGACCACGCTGCTCCAGGGCATCGAGCAGCTCGGCCATGCCGGCAAACAGGCGGGTTTCGCGGGTGATATGGGCCCGATACAGGGCGAGCAGGCGTTCACGCAGGGGCCCAAATCCTGGATCGGCCTCGTCGAGTCCGAAGCCAAGCTTGATCAGGGCGATGCCACCGTGGGAGACCGCCGGACGGATCTGCGCGAAGGGGAGTGGCTCACGGCCTTGTTCCTGTAACACTTGGTTCAGGGCCCAGGCCAGATCGGGGGCGGTATCGGCCAGGGTGCCGTCCAGGTCGAAGAGTACGGTGCGTATGGTGGCGGACATCATCGGATCAGGCTGTGAAGGTGGCCCAATCTTACTGCAGTGTTCCGCCGATGGCGATGGAAAAGGCTTTGATGATGAGATGATGGCAAAAAATGGACAAAAAAAATCGCGCCCAGGGACGGACGCGATAAAAACTCCATAGTGAGGAGCTTGAGCTGCCACGCAGTCCGGCGCGGTAGCCTCGATTAAATCTAATGCAGAATGTGTGCCAATTTCTTTGTTAGGGTGTATATCACGCGCTGACAGGGATCTTGTACGGGATAATTGCTCGGTGTCATGTCAAGAACGGCTTCATGTCATGTTGTGACATGTCATGAAGCTGACAAATCCTGCCAGGCTGGCCTGATGATAGTCGCTGTGGCGTTTGTTTAACACATGCCCTGGCTGCGCAGGGTTGCGCCACAGAGTTTGTAGAGGATGCGCGCGCCGACGTTGGCGTCCCATTCGTCCTCCTTGCCCGGTGCCACTTCACAGAGATCGAAACCGATGATCTGACGTCCTGATTGCGCCAGCCGCTCCAGCAGGTAGCTGGCCTCGTCGAAGCTCAGACCACCTGGCACCGGGGTACCGGTATTGGGGCAGTAGGGCGGATCGAGGGCGTCGATATCGAAGCTGACATAGACCTGTTGTGGCAGGGCGGCGATGATGCGATCACAGATCGACAGCCAGGATTCACCACCGGCCTTGCTACGGAATAACTCTGCGCCATAGAACACTCGCGCCCGTTCACCCAGATCTCGGGCGTAATCGGCCTCGCGACGACAATAATCACGAATCCCAACCTGTACCAAACGACTGACCTGGGCTTGCTGCGCCATCACATTGAAAAAGATCGAGGCGTGTGAACAAACAAACCCTTCATAGGCCTCACGCAGGTCATGATGGGCGTCCAGATGCAGGATACCAAAATCCGCATGTTGCTCAGCCAGTGCCTGGATGAGACCCTGGGGGGAGGCGTGATCGCCACCGACCACCGCGGCCAGTTTGCCCTGGGACAGAACCGCCCTGGCTTGCTGGTAGACATGGCGGTTCACCTCCTCACTGGCACGATTGACCAGCGCCAGCTCGGCGGGGGCTTTTTTGCCTTCCTCCAGTGCCTCGATAACCGTTAGCGCCGCTTCACGGGCCGGAAGGTTGAGTTCGGCGATGGTGTCGTCGGCCTCAATAAAACTGATCCCGGCGCGATAGGGCTGACCAAAGGCGGCGTCTTCCAGGTCCAACTGATGGCTGGCCTTAAGGATGGCCTGTGGCCCCTGGCTGGTGCCGCCACCATAGGAGGTGGTGGCCTCCCAGGGCACCGGGATCAGCAGCAGACCAGCCTCTGCCGGGTCGAGGGCTGCGCCCAGAAAACCGGCATCCGGCTCGGGCGGACGGCCCTGTTCCAGTTGTACGACGACCTGTGCCAGCGGGTATTGCTTTGCCATGTGGGTATCCTGAAAGGGCTGTGAAATTTATTTGGATGTAAAAAACATTTCACCGCAGAGGCGCAGAGGCGCAGAGCACGCAGAGTAAAAGAATTCAGGCTTACTTATTCTCGCCACATATCTTGAGTGCACAGGAATCCTGGATGGTGTGCAGTAGCGCATGAATAACTGCCTTGTTTTCTCTGCGTACTCTGTGTCTCTGCGGTGAAATTCTTTCAATGCCCATCCCTGGGCCAAGAACGACCTCGATCAAACCCGGTATTCGTCCATCTGATCGAAGTTCAGATAGCGATAGACATCCGCTGCCATGGTGTCGAGCATGCCGACCTTCTCCATGTACTCCGCTACGCTGGGGATCTTGCCCAGCAGTGCCGCCACCGCTGCCAGTTCGGCCGATCCCAGGTAGACATTGGCACCCTTGCCGAGACGATTGGGGAAGTTGCGGGTGGAGGTGGAGAACACCGTGGCCCCATCGGCGACGCGGGCCTGGTTACCCATGCACAGTGAGCAGCCGGGCATTTCGATGCGCGCACCGGACTTGCCGAAGATGCTGTAATAGCCCTCTTCGGTGAGTTGCTGGGCATCCATCTTGGTGGGCGGGGCGATCCACATGCGGGTGGGGATCATCCCGCCGGCGGCGTCCAGCACCTTGCCGGCCGCGCGGTAGTGGCCGATGTTGGTCATGCAGGAGCCGATAAAGACCTCGTCGATGGCATTGCCGGCCACCTCGGAGAGCAGCTTGACGTCGTCCGGGTCGTTGGGACAGGCGACGATGGGCTCCTTGATGGTGTTCAGATCGATCTCGATCACTGCGGCGTACTCGGCATCCGCATCGGCCTGCATCCGTTCCGGCTTGGCCAGCCAGGCCTGCATACCCTCGATACGCCGTTCCAGGGTGCGGGCATCCTGGTAGCCATTGGCGATCATCCAGCGCATCAGGGAGATGTTGCTGTTGAGGTATTCGCGGATCGGTGCCTCATCCAGGTGTACGGTACAGGCGGCGGCGGAGCGCTCGGCGGAGGCATCGGAGAGTTCAAAGGCCTGTTCCACCTTGAGATCCGGCAGTCCTTCGATCTCCAGGATACGGCCAGAGAAGATGTTCTGCTTGCCCTGTTTTTCCACCGTCAGCAGCCCCTGCTGGATCGCCGCATAGGGGATGGCATTGACCAGGTCGCGCAGGGTCACGCCGGGCTGCATCTTGCCCTTGAAGCGCACCAACACCGATTCAGGCATATCCAGTGGCATCACCCCCAGTGCGGCGGCGAAGGCGACCAGACCGGAGCCGGCCGGAAAGCTGATGCCAATCGGGAAGCGGGTGTGGGAGTCGCCGCCGGTGCCGACGGTATCGGGCAGCAGCAGGCGGTTGAGCCAGGAGTGGATCACCCCGTCGCCGGGGCGCAAGGAAACCCCGCCACGGCTGGTGAAGAATTCCGGCAGGCTGTGTTGCAGCTTGATGTCTACCGGCTTGGGGTAGGCGGCGGTGTGGCAGAAGCTCTGCATCACCAGATCGGCCGAGAAGCCCAGACAGGCCAGCTCTTTCAGCTCGTCGCGGGTCATCGCGCCGGTGGTGTCCTGGGAGCCGACCGTGGCCATGCGCGGTTCGCAATAGGTGCCGGGGCGCACACCAGCGACCCCGCAGGCACGCCCGACCATCTTCTGTGCCAGGGTAAAGCCCTTGCCCGAATCGGCCGGGTTGATCGGACGGGTGAAGATGGTCGATGGCTCCAGGCCCAGGGCCTCGCGGGTTTTGTCGGTCAGTGAGCGACCGATGATCAGCGGGATACGACCACCGGCACGTACCTCGTCGGCCATGGTCGAGGGTTTGAGATCGAAGCTGGCGATGCGCTCACCGGCCTGGTTGAGGATCTCGCCGGCAAAGGGGCGAATGGTGATCACATCGCCCATGGCCAGTTTGGAGACATCGCACTCGATGGGCAGCGCGCCGGAATCCTCGGCGGTATTAAAGAAGATCGGGGCGATTTTCCCGCCCAGGATCACCCCGCCCTGGCGCTTGTTGGGCACGTAGGGGATGTCATCGCCCATGTGCCACAGCACCGAGTTGATCGCCGACTTGCGCGAGGAGCCGGTGCCGACTACGTCACCGACATAGGCCAGCGGATGGCCCTTGGCCTTGAGCTCGGTGAGCTTTTCCATGGCATCGGGCATCTTGCTGACCAGCATCGCCTGGGCGTGCAGCGGGATGTCGGGGCGGCTCCAGGCCTCGGAGGCCGGGGAAAGGTCATCGGTATTGGTCTCGCCGGGGACCTTGAACACGGTCAGGGTCAGTTCTTCGGCCAGCGGCGCCTTGCGGGTAAACCATTCGGCGGCGGCCCAGGCATCGATTATCTGCTTGGCCCAGTTATTGGTCTTGGCCTTGTGGAAGACATCGTGGTAGGCATCAAAGATCAGCAAGGTGTTGCTCAGCGCCTTGGCGGCCAGCGGGGCCAGATCGTCATCGTCGAGCAGGTCCACCAGCGGCTGGATGTTGTAGCCACCCAGCATGGTGCCGAGCAGCTTGGTAGCGGCGGCCCTGTCGATCATCGGCGAGCTGGCCTTGCCGGTGCTCAGATCGGCCAGGAAGGCGGCCTTTACATAGGCGGCCTCGTCTACCCCAGGCGGCACGCGATGGGTCAGCAGCTCCAGCAGGAATTCGCCCTCGCCAGCCGGCGGGGCCTTGATCAGTTCGACCAGGGCGGCGGTCTGGGCGGCATCAAGGGGCAGGGGGGGGAGATTCTGGGCTTCGCGTTCGGCCACATGGCTTCTGTATTGTTCGATCATGGGGTTTGCATTCCGACTGGTGAAGAAAAGATGGATGACATCATAGCCGAAGTGCTCGGCTCGGCCCAAGCCTTGGAAAAATTTCACTGCACGGGTACAGCACAAAGAAACAGATGGCGCCGGTGTGATATTTTGCAGACCGGCGGGGCATGGTGTTATCCTTGCTTACCGTTTAGCGAGGCGCTACCCCGTGGCGCCTTTTGTTTTGCCACGTGGTCTCTCGTATGGATCACCACTGCGATGGAAGGATAGTTCATGCCTGTCATTACCCTCCCCGATGGTTCCCGCCGCGAATTTGCCCAGCCGGTTTCCGTGTTTGATGTCGCTAGCGATATTGGTCCTGGTCTGGCCAAGGCTGCGCTGGCCGGTCAGGTCGATGGTCGTCTGGTCGATACCTCGTATCGCATCGCCAATGATGCCAATCTGGCGATCATCACCGAAAAGAGTGAGGAGGGGCTGGAGATCATTCGTCACTCCACTGCCCATTTGTTGGCCCAGGCGGTCAAGCGTCTGTTTCCTGCTGCCCAGGTGACCATCGGTCCGGTGATCGAGGATGGTTTCTATTACGATTTTGCCTACGAGCGACCCTTTACCCTGGAAGATCTGGAGAAGATCGAGCAGGAAATGGAGCGTATCGCCGCCGAGGACATCGCGGTGGAGCGTTCGGTGATGAGCCGCGAGGAGGCGATCGAGTTCTTCGCCAATCTGGGTGAGGCCTACAAGGCCGAGTTGATCGAGGCCATCCCCCACGGGGAGGAACTCTCGCTATACCGTCAGGGGGACTTCATCGATCTCTGCCGTGGCCCCCACGTCCCCTCAACCGGCAAGCTCAAGGCCTTCAAGCTGATGAAGGTGGCCGGGGCCTATTGGCGTGGCGATTCGCGCAACGCCATGCTGACCCGCATCTACGGTACCGCCTGGCTGGACAAGAAGGCGCTCAAGGCCTATCTGCACCGCCTGGAAGAGGCCGAAAAGCGTGATCATCGCAAGATTGGCCGCCAGCTGGATCTGTTTCATGCCCAGGAAGAGGCACCGGGGATGGTATTCTGGCATCCCAATGGCTGGGCCCTGTGGCAGAACGTCGAACAGTACATGCGCGAGGTCTTCCGCGATAACGGCTATCAGGAGATCCGCACCCCGCAAGTGGTGGATCGCAGCCTGTGGGAGAAATCCGGCCACTGGGACAAATTTGGTGAGATGATCTTCACCACCCATTCCGAGCACCGCGACTACGCGGTCAAGCCGATGAACTGCCCCTGTCATGTGCAGGTGTTCAATCAGGGCCTGAAGTCCTACCGCGACCTGCCGCTGCGCCTGGCCGAATTCGGCTCCTGTCATCGCAACGAGCCCTCCGGTACCTTGCATGGCATCATGCGGGTGCGCAATTTTACCCAGGACGATGCGCATATCTTCTGTACCGAGGGCCAGATCCAGGAGGAGGTGGCCGAGTTCATCGATCTGCTTTACCGGGTCTATGCCGATTTCGGCTTTGAGGAGATCCTGATCAAGCTGTCCACCCGTCCCGAACAGCGTGTCGGTAGCGACGCGGTCTGGGACAAGGCCGAGCACGCCCTGGAAACCGCGCTGAACACCAAGGGCCTGCCCTGGGAGCTGCAGCCGGGCGAGGGGGCCTTCTATGGTCCCAAGATCGAGTTTTCCCTCAAGGACTGCATCGGGCGGATCTGGCAGTGCGGCACCATCCAGGTGGATTTCTCCATGCCGGGTCGCCTCGATGCCCATTACATTGCCGAGGACGGCAGCAAGCAGGTGCCGGTGATGTTGCACCGGGCGATCCTCGGCTCGCTGGAGCGTTTTATCGGGATTTTGATCGAGCAGCACGCCGGTGCCTTCCCGCTTTGGCTGGCCCCGCAACAGGTGGCGGTGATGAATATTACCGACAAGCAGGCCGATTATGTGCGTGAAATTGAAGAAAAGCTCCAAAATCAGGGGATTCGGGCAAAATCCGACTTGAGAAATGAGAAGATCGGCTTTAAGATCCGCGAGCACACATTACACCGTGTCCCCTACCTGTTGGTAATCGGGGACAGGGAAGTTGAAGAAAAAACTGTGGCCGTGCGCACGCGCGGCGGGAAGGACCTGGGCAGCATGTCGATTGAGACCTTGCTGGCCGGCCTGAACGCCGAGATAGCGAGCCGCGGTCGCACTGTTTTGGAGGATTGAAGCAATCGCTGCCAAAGAAAAACAAACACGGATGAACGACGATATCCGTGTTCCAGAGGTTCGTCTCATCGCTGATGATGGGGAACAAGTAGGTGTCGTTCCGACTGCCAAGGCGCTGGAAATGGCCGTGGAGGCCGGACTAGATCTGGTAGAGGTATCTCCGGATGCCAAACCTCCTGTTTGCCGCATCATGGACTACGGCAAGTTTCTGTTTGAACTACGCAAGAAACAGTCTGTCGCCAAGAAAAAGCAGAAACAGGTACAGGTCAAAGAGATCAAATTCCGTCCTGGTACGGAAGAGGGAGATTATCAGGTCAAGTTGCGCAACCTGACACGCTTCCTCGATGACGGGGACAGGGTCAAGGTAACCTTACGGTTCCGTGGCCGTGAAATGGCACACCAGGAACTCGGTCGCGATCTGCTCAAGCGGATCGAAGGCGATCTGGCCGAACTGGGGACTGTAGAACAGTTTCCCCGTATGGAAGGCCGCCAAATGGTGATGCTGATTGCCCCGAAAAAGAAGAAATAGTCGGTCCAGGCCGGTCTTTTCTTCTGGCGCACTACTGTCCATCGCCGCTGGCAGCGGCTGGTGCCAACAGTCACAAACGTGCGTCGTCAACCTTAACAATGCGCAATAGCAAGCTGGAGTTATCCAAATGCCAAAGATGAAAACCAACCGTGGTGCTGCCAAGCGCTTCACGCGTAGTGCCGGGGGCTTCAAGCGTTCCCAGTCATTCCGTCGCCACATCCTCACCAAGAAGCCGACCAAGCGCAAGCGTCAGCTGCGTTCGCCGGAAATGGTCGCCGCTGTAGACGTACGCATGGTACGTCGCATGTTGCCCTATAGCTGAGGAGGATGTAGAAAATGCCAAGAGTAAAACGTGGCGTCACCGCACGCGCCAAACACAAGAAGGTCATTGCTCAAGCCAAGGGCTACAAGGGTCGTCGCAAGAACGTCTTCCGCGTTGCCAAGCAGGCGGTGATCAAGGCCGGTCAATATGCCTATCGTGACCGCCGCCAGCGTAAGCGCCAGTTCCGCATCCTGTGGATCGCCCGTATCAACGCCGCCGCGCGTGAATGCGGCCTGTCCTATAGCCGTATGATCGATGGTCTGAAGAAGTCCCAGATCGAGATCGACCGTAAGGTGCTGGCCGATATCGCCGTGATGGACAAGGCCGGTTTTGCCGCCCTGGCCAGCAAGGCAAAAGCGGCACTGGCCTAAGCAGCCGCATATCCCGCCTGACTCGCTTGGGTGGGGGTGAAAGAGGGGAGGGCCGTAAAGTCTTCCCCTTTTTTTGTTTGTGAAAAAAGGGTTCACCGCAAAGACGCAAAGGGCGCAAAGTGGTACGAAGATCAGCAGGAGGGTGAATGCCCTTCGGTTTGGCTCACATGGCGCTCCATGAGCCTGGCAGCAAACCATGCATGGCAGCAAACCATGAACATCTTTGCGCTCTTTGCGTCTTTGCGGTTAAGCTTTAACATTGTTTCTTAATTGAATGATTTTATTGGGAGAACAGGCGTGGATTTGAGTGCGCTGGTGGCACAGGCCACGGCCGAGGTCGCGGCAGCAGCAGACCTGCAGGCCCTGGATCAGCTGCGGGTACAGTACCTGGGCAAGAAGGGGGTGTTGACCGAGCAGATGAAGGCGCTTGGTCAGCTTTCTGCCGAGGAGCGTCCAGCTGCGGGTCAGAAGATCAACGAGGCCAAGGCCGAGGTTCAGCAGGCCATCGAGGCGCGCAAGCAAGGGCTGGAGCAGGCCAGACTGAATGCCCGTCTGGCCTCTGAGACCATCGATGTGAGTCTGCCGGGGCGTGGCCAGCAACGGGGTGGTCTGCACCCGGTCAGCATCACCATGGAGCGCATCGAGGCGCTGTTTGCCCAGCTGGGTTTCTCGGTGGCCGAAGGTCCCGAGATCGAAGATGATTTTCACAACTTTACCGCGCTAAATATCCCCGAAACCCACCCGGCGCGGGCCATGCACGATACCTTTTATTTCGATGCCCACACCCTGCTGCGCACCCATACCTCGCCGGTACAGGTGCGGGTGATGGAAGGCAATCAGCCGCCATTGCGGGTAATTGCGCCGGGTCGGGTCTATCGCTGCGATTCCGATCTGACCCACACCCCGATGTTCCACCAGGTAGAGGGGCTGCTGGTGGACGAGCAGGTCAGCTTTGCCGATCTGAAGGGGATTCTGGACGATTTCCTGCGCAATTTCTTTGAGCAGGAATTGAAGGTGCGTTTTCGTCCTTCCTATTTCCCCTTTACCGAACCCTCGGCCGAGGCCGATATCCAGTGTGTGATCTGTGGTGGCGAAGGCTGCCGGGTGTGCAGCCATACCGGTTGGCTGGAGGTGCTGGGTTGCGGCATGGTACACCCCGAGGTGTTCCGCCAGGTCGGGATCGACAGCGAGCGCTACACCGGCTTTGCCTTTGGCATGGGGGTAGAGCGCCTGGCGATGCTGCGCTACGGGGTCAACGACCTGCGCCTGTTCTTCGAAAACGACCTGCGCTTCCTGCAGCAGTTTAATTAAAAAAAGTATTCACCGCAGAGGCGCAGAGGACGCAGAGAGACAAAAGCAGAGCATTTTGACCGGGACAATGTCGGCTGGCTCTGCAAGGCTTTCAGTTTTTCCTGAAAGGGTTTTCTCGGCGTACTCTGCGCCTCTGCGGTAAACATAATCAGTTTGGGTTTGAAACGATATGAAATTCAGTGAGCAATGGTTGCGTGAGTGGGTGAACCCGGCCCTGTCTACCGATGAACTCTGTCATCAGTTGACCATGGCCGGGCTGGAAGTGGACGCGGTCGAGCCGGTGGCCGCCAGCTTTAGTGGCGTGGTGGTGGGAGAGGTAATCTCGGTCGCGCCCCATCCGGATGCGGACAAGCTGCGGGTGACCCAGGTGAACATCGGTGCCGCCGAGCCGCTGACTATTGTGTGTGGCGCGGCCAATGTGCGCGAGGGGATGAAGGCACCGGTGGCGGTTGTCGGAGCGGTCCTGCCCGGTGATTTCAAGATCAAGCAGGCCAAGCTGCGCGGGGTGCCATCTTTCGGCATGCTGTGCTCCACCGCCGAGCTGGGCCTGAGCGAGAGCGCCAGTGGTTTGATGGAGCTGCCAGCCGATGCCCCGGTGGGTGAGGATATCCGTGCCTATTTGCAACTGGATGATGTGAGTATCGAATTGGGCCTGACCCCAAATCGCAGCGATTGCCTGGGGATCGTCGGGATTGCCCGCGAGGTCGCGGCCAATAATGCACTGGTGCTGAGCGGCCCGGCGATGAGTCCGGTAGCCCCTGCTATTGAGGATACACTGACGATCAAGGTGACCGACAGCGATGCCTGTCCCCGTTACCTGGGGCGGGTGATCCGGGGGATTGATCCGGGCGCCAGCACCCCGCTGTGGATGCAGGAACGCCTGCGCCGCTGTGGTCTGCGCAGCCTGGGGCCGGTGGTGGATGTGACCAATTATGTGCTGCTGGAACTGGGCCAACCCATGCATGCCTTCGATCTGGGTAAGATTCGGGGTGGCATTGCGGTGCGCCAGGCCAGGGCGGGTGAACAACTGGCCTTACTCAATGACCAAACCGTCAATCTGGACAGCGATACTTTGCTGATCGCCGATGAGCAGGGCCCGCTGGCAATGGCCGGGGTGATGGGTGGGGCGGCGTCTGCGGTTTCCGATGCGACCAGCGATATCTTCCTGGAGAGCGCCTTCTTTGCCCCGGCCGGCCTGGCCGGTTGTGCCCGCCGTTACGGCCTGCATACGGATTCCTCGCATCGTTTTGAGCGCGGGGTCGATCCGCAACTGCCGCGCCAGGCAATGGAACGGGCCAGCAGCTTGCTGTTGGCGATCTGTGGCGGCCAGGCCGGACCGATCAGCGAGGTTTGCGATCTCGAAAAACTGCCCCGTCGTGAACCGATCCTGCTGCGTCGCCAGCGCATTGAGCGTGTGCTGGGTACAGCCATTGAGGATCAGCGGGTCACAGCGATCCTTTCCGGTCTGGACATGCAGGTGGCCGCCTGCGACGGCGGCTGGCAGGTCGTGGCGCCGTCTTTCCGCTTTGATATCGCCATTGAGGTGGATCTGATCGAAGAACTGGCCCGAATTGTGGGTTACAGCCAGCTGCCGGGGCGACGCCCCCAGGGCGAGATGCTGATGCAGGCACGCCCCGAGGGCCAGATATCCAAGCGTATCCTGGCGCGCACCCTGGTGGATCGCGGTTATCAGGAGGCGATCAGCTACAGCTTTGTCGATCCAAAGATGCAAGCACTGCTGGACCCGCAACGGGAGCCGATTGCACTGGCCAATCCCATTTCCGCCGATCTTTCGGTGATGCGCACCACCCTGTGGGCGGGCCTGTTGCCGATCATGCAGCATAATCTCAATCGTCAGCAAAGCCGGGTGCGCCTGTTTGAACAGGGCCTGAGTTTCGTGCGTGAGGGCGACAAGACCCTGCAACAGGCCAAGCTGGCTGGTGTGGTGTGTGGCAGCCGAGAGCCTGAACAATGGGGGCAGGCGGCACAGCGGGTTGATTTTTATGATGTAAAGGCTGATGTCGAGGCCTTGCTGGCGATTGCCCGCCTGACCGATCAGGCCCGTTTCGTGGCTGAGGCACATCCTGCGCTGCATCCGGGTCAGTCGGCGCGCATTTATCTGGGCGAGCAGGCGATCGGTTGGTTGGGGGCCATCCATCCAGAGCTGGAGCGTACGCTGGATCTGCATGGTCAGAGTTTTGTATTTGAGTTGGATATACCTGCTATCTCTCAGGGAAATGTGCCAAAATTTGCTGAAATATCCCGTTTTCCTGCGATTCGTCGCGATTTGGCCTTTGTCCTGGATGCCCAGGTTCCGGCCCAGGCCCTGTTTGATTGCATCCAGAGCATCGCACCGACGTCTTTGCGTGAGTTAAAGCTATTTGACCTGTATCAGGGCGAACATATTGATTCAGGTAGAAAAAGTATCGCTTTGGGCTTGACCTTGCAGGCACAATCACGCACTCTTACCGACGATGAAGTTGATGCGGCGATTTCCACTATTGTAACGACGCTTCGGGATCAGCTCGGAGCGATAATAAGAGACTAGACATGGCGTTGACCAAAGCTGCGATTGCGGAAACCCTGTTTGAGGAACTTGGCCTGAACAAACGTGAGGCCAAGGAATTGGTTGAACAGTTTTTTGAAGAGGTCAGGCTGGCGCTGGAAAGTGGTCACCAGGTCAAGCTGTCCGGTTTTGGAAATTTTGATCTGCGCGACAAAAATGAGCGGCCCGGTCGCAATCCCAAGACCGGTGAGGAGATCCCGATCACGGCACGTCGCGTGGTGACCTTCCGTCCGGGGCAAAAACTCAAGGCGAGAGTAGAGGCGTATGCTGGAAGCGAGTAATAACAATGAGTTGCCAGTCATTCCCGGCAAGCGCTACTTCACCATTGGTGAGGTCAGTGAGCTGTGCAATGTCAAGCCTCATGTGTTGCGCTACTGGGAGCAGGAATTCCCGCAACTGAAGCCGGTCAAGCGTCGCGGTAACCGCCGCTATTACCAGCGTCAGGACGTGATCATCATTCGTCAAATTCGTGCTCTGTTGTACGAGCAGGGTTTCACCATCGGTGGCGCACGTCAGCAGCTGGAAAGTGATGATGTAAAGGGCGATGCGGTACAAAGCCAGCAGATCATTCGTCAGCTGCGTACCGAGCTGGAAGAAGTGCTGGATATTCTCAAGAGCCGCTAGGGCAGTTGACGCCCAGCCGCTGCAGCATAAAATTTGCCAAGCTTGTTCTCATCCTGCCGCAACTGATGTATCATGCGCGGCTTTCACGGCAAGTGAAAAATATCTTTTCGGGGCGTAGCGCAGCCTGGTAGCGCACCTGCATGGGGTGCAGGTGGTCGGAGGTTCAAATCCTCTCGCCCCGACCAATAATGAGAAAGCCGACCGCAAGGTCGGCTTTTTTGATC
>JACUTZ010000187.1 GCA_014859545.1 Gammaproteobacteria bacterium | reverse complement strand
TATCCAGATTTGCGGCGATATCCCCGCCTTTCTCAATATCCAGGCCATCACGCAGGCCACCAATGATCGAGATCGCCCAACTGATGTTCTGGCCCTTATTGGCGATATCCCCCTGCTGCATGGCCAAACGCGCGGTGAGCATCTTCTGCAAGGCCCCTTCCATCAGCATTTGTACCAGGCGATGCGGATTGGCTGCCTCAACGCCACCATGCAGGGCTGTCGCGCCGTAGGCCTTGGCAACCTTGTGACTCTTTTGCTCGGTCATGAAGCCATTCTCTCGATATATAGGGTAGGTAAACAGCTATGGTATGAGGCTACGCCCTGACTGCGGGCAGTACAAGTTTTCCTGCTGGACAGCAGTCCCTCCCGGCCCGCACCCCAACAGATGGGTACGTTATTTCTTGCCGGTGTAGGCGCCGGGCAGGGCAGCCAACTGGCCCGCCAGATAATTACTGGTGGCCTGCATCTGCGCCATCATGCTGTCCAGCGCGGTGAACTGGCGCATGTAGCGGGTTTCCAGCGCATCCAGACGCTTGGCCAGGGCCTCACGTTGGGCATCCAGGCCCTTGATCTGGCTCTGGATACTGCCGGTGCGCGCGTTGATGAAGCTATTGCTTCCCAACAGGCTGTCCAGGGATTCATTCAGACGTACCCCCACACCACGGGTAAAGTTCACGGAACCAAGGTCACCCAGGGTCTCGCCGCTAATCTCGATACGCAGTCCTGCGGCGTTGCCGCTGCCGGTGAGGGTCTGCCCCGAACCGGTCGCGGCAAGCCCACCGATGGTGCCTGCCACATCAACACCGTCCTCGCTGCTGCCGGTGTTGCTCAGGCCGATATCGGCGGCATTGGCCGCCAGCTCGGTAAAGGCCACCTTGGAGGCACTGCCATAGCGCTCCGAGGTAAAACTGAAGCGGTTATTGACGCTGTCGTACTGAACGACCACCGACACGCCGGCGTTGCGCAGGGTATTGTCGCCATTGATACGGCTTTGCAACTCGGCGGCCAGCTCTGCCCCGCTGGCATAGGTCTTTTCTGTCAGCGCGATGCTGCCGGAGGTGACGCCATCGACCTGAATGCGAAAACCATTGTTGCCCGCGTTGACGCTCAGGCTGGACACGGACGAGGCAAGGTCCTCATAGCGCCCCCGGCTGGCAAGCTGGGTGATCTGGATAGCGTAATTGCCCTCGCGGGTATCGGCAGCGGCACCGAGAAAGTTCACGCTGGCATGGCTGGCCAGACCACTGGCGGCAAACAGCCTTCCTACCGCATCGAAATCCCGATCCATCGCCTCGCTGAGGGTGGTCTTGTTCAGGCTCAGGGTGCCATCGCGCTCGGTACGCACCCCCAGGTCGGCCAGCGCGCGCAAGCCGCCTTCCAGACCCGGGATCGCATTGCCCATCACCGCGCGCAACTGGCCCATGATGCCGCGGATCGCCGCGTCACCGTTGAGCACCCCGGCCTCGCGGGTTTCGGGGTTGTAGGCGGTCATTTGGTTGAAGCTCTTGACCATCTCGTTGTAGGCGTTGACAAAGGCCTCGATCGCGGCGGCGCCGCTGTTCTTGTCCAGCCCAAGGGTCAGCGTCGCCTTGGTGCCCTCCTCGGCCTTGCGCAGGTTGAGGGTCACCCCGGCGATCGCATCGGTGATGGTATTGGTGGAACGGGTGACCTGGATGCCGTCGATCATCACCACCGCATTGCGTGCGGCCGAGGTTTCGATCAGCTGCTCGGCATCCTCGTTAAAGGCCAGGCGCGACAGGCCGCTGTTGTCGAGATTGTCCCCATCATCGTCGATGACGTGAATACGCAGGCTGTTGGCCTCGCCGGTGCCACTGGCGCTGAACACCAGCTGGTAGCCGTCGTCGCCATTGATAATGCTGGCGCTCACCCCGATATCGGCCGCGTTGATCGCATCGCGAACCCCGGCCAGGGTATTGTTATTTGCATCGATGGTGACACTGCGGGTCGGTTTGCTCGGGTCGCCAAACTGGAACGACAACTGGCCACTGCCGACCACCGCGTCAACACCGTCGAAACCCGCCGAGGCCAGCTTGTGGGCCTGGGCCAGTTGCTTGACCTCGACCTCGTAGCGCCCGGCCACCGGCTTGCCCACCGCTGTGGCGGTAAACAGCTCGGTGTGGCTGGAGCTGGCGGTGCGCTTCTGGAAGGTATTCAGATTGGTCAGCCCGGCGACCGCCGACTGAAAGCTGGACAGGGCGGCCTTGACACTCCCCAGGGCAGACAGCGTGGACTGCAGGCGCAGCTCCTGGCGATTCAGGCGGTTGCTGGCAGGCTGCCCCTCGGCGGCGACCAGTCCGTTGACCAGACCGCGCACATCCAGGCCTGAGCCAATACCCGGTGATGTGATCGATGCCATCTCTGTCTATCCTCTTGCGATGAAGTGTTGCCTGAGCCATATAGCGGCCGGCCCATGGTAATCTTTAAGCGATGGTAATTATAGCAAGTGCCTTGTCTTGCTACGGTCAGGGAGCACGGCAAGGCGCTAGCAGCACCATCAAAATCATGCACAAATTATGCCGAAAAAGCAGAGACGCGGACGCAAGGGTAAAGGCCGGGGCATTTACAAGGGAGCAAGGTTAAAGGGGGCTAGGAACGGCGTAAGACCAAAACATCTCTCTGCGCCTTTGCGCCGCTGCGCGAGAACGCTTTTTCGGTTTAAGGCGAAGACCAAAACCTGGCTCACGCTGGGCCGCCGGGAAAAGGCTTCTTGGTTTTTCCTTGCCCCCTCTCCCCATGCACCTTGCCCCTGCTTTTTACCTTTGCTCCCTTGCTCCTTGTGTATTAGTGTGTAAACATGAGCCATGGATAGCCGGACGCTAATCAGACAGATGGAAGCAAAGGGGTGGGTTCTGCGCTCGGTGAAGGGCTCGCACCACATCTATGTGCATCCGCAAATCGCATGGCACATCAGTGTGCCGCATCCCCGCAAGGATCTCGGAAAAGGTCTCTTAAACAAACTGATGAAGCAGGCAGGCTTGATATGATCAGATATCCAATCGCCATCGAACCGGGAAATGCAGA
>JACUTZ010000040.1 GCA_014859545.1 Gammaproteobacteria bacterium | reverse complement strand
GGCCAAACGAACACGACACTTTGCGATCTTCGCGTCCTTTGCGGTTGATGCTTTTTGGGGCTAAGGGGCTAGGGGCTAGGGGCTAGGGGCTAGGCAAGATCATCGTGGTGCTGCTGGTTGATGAGTGTGTTGACCCTGTAGGAGCGGCTGGGCCGCGACTGCTATCCCAGCCCCGTGCGTTCGCGGCAGAGCCGCTCCTACCAAACATCCACGGGCCCGAGTAAGGGCAAGGAACAAGGCAAAACCTGGCTCGCGCAGGCGACTACATGGATGTAGTCGGTTGGCGATGTCTGGAACACATCGCCCAGACGCTGGGTGCGCAGAGAGAAGCGGGAGGGGCGGGACTGGGTGATCGGCCCAATCTCCTACTGCCATGCGCGATCAGTTAAGCCATTTCGCGGACTTGTCGCTACTAAGAATCAAAAGCTTACGCCACTGAAACAGAGGCGAAGTCGCCTTAAGTAGACAGACATGGTTCTACTACATATACCCTCTCTTGTTCTCTCCCTGCGTCTTTGCGTCCCTGCGCGAGATCGTCTTTTGTTGCATAGGAGAAGGGGTTAGGGACAAGAAGCAAGGGGCCATGATTGGCCCCTTTTGCGTGTAGCCGTTTTATTTGGCGATCACACCCTTCGCTGATCACCCCGTTGTTGAACACGATGGTATGTACCGCAAAGCGATTGACCTGGCAGGTCCAGCGATCCGCGTCAAGGCTGGAGGTGTTGGCCTGAACCTGGCTGATATGGAAGGCCAGACCCAGCAATACGGCAAGCAGGCGGGGTAAGACCCCGCCTGCGCTGGGGCGATTAGCCGAGGTATTTCTCCAAATCATCGGAACCACCGATGAGCTGACCATTGATGTAGACCTGCGGCACGGTTTCGCGGCCAGTGATGGCGCGCAGTGAACGCAGGGTGGCATCGGCACCCAGGTTGATCTCTTCGTAGTCCATACCACGGGCCTCCAGCATCGCCTTGGCCTTGGCGCAGAAGGGGCAACCGGGCTTGGTGAACAGGCTGATCGCATCCGGCTTCTTGGCCTGGGGATTGATGTAGTTGAGCATGGTGTCCGCATCGGAGACCTCGAAGGGGTCGCCTTCGACCTCGGGCTCGATGAACTGCTTGACCACCACCCCATCCTTGACCAGCATGGAGTAACGCCAGGAGCGTTTGCCGAAGCCCAGATTGGACTTGTCGACCAACATCCCCATGCCCTCGCTGAAATCACCGTTGCCATCGGGGATCAGGCGCACATTTTCCGCTTCCTGGTCCTTCTTCCAGGCATCCATCACAAAGGCGTCGTTGACCGACATGCAGACGATCTCGTCCACGCCGTTCTGCTTGAACACCTTGGCCAGCTCGTTATAGCGCGGCAGATGGGTGGATGAACAGGTCGGGGTGAAGGCGCCGGGCAGTGAGAACACCACCACGGTCCGGCCCTTGAACAATTCGTCACTGCTGACGTCCCGCCAGTCGCCGTTTTCACGGGTGCGGAATACCACGCTGGGGACCTGCTGACCTTCTTTGCTCTGCAACATGATAAAACTCCTTTCGCTAGTGATGGGTTAACAGCTTGTTTGCTGAAGACGGGGCCATTATGCCCACAAAAAACGTATTGGTTAAATCGTTTGTTTCAAGTATATTGATAGGTTTCAGCTATCAATAATAAGGGGCGATGATGAACCTGCGTGACCTGGAATACCTGGTGGCGGTCGACGAGGAGGGGCATTTCAACCGGGCGGCCGAGCGCTGCTTTGTCAGCCAGCCCACCCTCAGCGGTCAGATCAAGAAGCTGGAGGAACAACTGGGGGTGCAGCTGATCGAGCGTAGCACCCGCCGGGTGGTGATGACCGATGTGGGCCGCGCGGTGGCGGCCCAGGCGAGACGGGTGTTGTCGGCCTCGCGTGGCATCCGCGAGATTGCCGAGAGCTTTCATGACCCGATGGCCGGGGATCTGCAGGTCGGGCTGATCCCCACTCTGGCACCCTATCTATTGCCGCAGATCATGCCGATGCTGCGCGAGCAATACCCGCGCCTCAAGCTGTGGTTGCACGAACAGCAGACCGCCGTGCTGATGGAGCGGCTGCGAAACGCCGAGCTGGACCTGTTGATCCTCGCCCTGCCGGTACCTGCCCATGAGTTTGTCGAGGTGGATCTGTTTCGTGAGCCCTTCTGGCTGGCGGTGCCAAGCAGTGACCCGCTGGCCAGGTGTGAACAGGCCAGTCTGGCCGATCTGCATGGGCGGGAACTGATGCTGCTGGAAGAGGGGCATTGCCTGCGCGAACATGCCCTGGATGTTTGCCTGAACGCAGGGGTGAGCAAGCATAATGCCTTTCAGGCCACCAGCCTGGAGACCCTGCGCCACATGGTCGGCGAGGGCATGGGCTCAACCCTGATCCCGCAGCTGGCGGTGCCGGAAAAACGCGATGGCGAGGTGGCCTATCTGCCGTTCAAGGCGCCGGTGCCAAGTCGACGCATCGGTATGCTGTATCGCAAGGGCAGTTACCGCGCCGAGGCCTTCGCCACGATTGGTGAAAGCATTAGTGGTTGTTTGGCTATCTGAAAAAGACATTAACCGCAAAGGGCGCAAGGGTCGCAAAGTCTGCCGGGTTAATGCGGCGTAACAGGACGAACCCAGGGGCGTGGTGGTCAGCAAGTGATGGCAGTCCTTGAGCTTTTTTGCAAGGGCCACCCAGGAACCTGGGAGGGCTCATTGGCTCCTTGCTGCGATGGGGCCTTGCTGCTTGCTGACTGCTTGTGTACACATCCTTGCCCCTCACCCCTCACCCCTCACCCCTCACCCCTAGCTCACCCCTTTCCAAAATCCTGCATTGCCAGTAAGCTTCTGAGATGAAAATAAAATTCAGCAAGATGCACGGTCTGGGCAATGATTTTGTGGTGATCGATGCGCTGCGCCAGCAACTCCAGCTCTCCCCCGAACGCATTCGTCAACTGGCCGACCGGCGCTTTGGCATCGGTTGTGATCAGTTGTTGCTGGTCGAGGCGGCGAACCGTGCAGGGGTGGATTTTCGCTATCGGATTTTTAATGCCGATGGTGGCGAGGTGCAGCAGTGCGGCAATGGCGCACGCTGCTTTGCCCGCTTTGTGCGCGAGCAGGGCCTGAGCGACAAGGACAGCATCGTGGTGGAAACCGCCTCGGGGGTGATCACCCTCTATCACGAGCCGGATGAGTTGGTGCGGGTCAATATGGGCGTGCCCAATTTTGCTCCGGCCAGCCTGCCGATGCGTGCCGAGACCGAGCAGCCTTCCTATGAGCTGACGATGGACGGCAAGACCTTGCGCTTCGGTGCCGTGTCGATGGGCAATCCGCACCTGGTATTGCTGGTCGAGGATCTGGCGCATGCGCCGGTGGCCGAATGGGGGCCTTTGCTGGAGGCCCACCCGCTGTTCCCCGAGCGGGTCAATGTGGGCTTCATGCAGCCTGTCGGCAGAAATCAGATCCGTCTGCGGGTGTATGAACGCGGTGCGGCCGAAACCCTGGCCTGTGGCACCGGTGCCTGTGCGGCGGTGGCGGTGGGGCGGCGCTGGGGCTTGTTGGATGAGCAGGTCACTGTCAGCCTGCCGGGCGGCGAGCTGGCAATACGCTGGGCGGGAGAGGGTCAGCCATTGTGGATGATCGGCCCGGCGACGACGGTTTTTGAGGGGGTGATTGAGGCATGAGTGAAGTACAGGAACAGGCGGTACTCAGTGAACAACAGGTGGCGGAATATCTGCGCCAGCATCCGGATTTTTTCAGTCGTCACGAGGCCCTGCTGGGAAAATTGCGTATCACCCATCCCCACAGCGGGATGGCGGTCTCGCTGATCGAGCGACAGGTGGAATTGATCCGTGAACAAAAACAGGATCTGCGCCAGCAGCTGCAACAGCTGACCCAGGCGGCACGCAATAACGAGGCCTTGCTACAGCGTTTTCAGGTCCTGATCCTGCATCTGATCGGCAGCGACTCGATGGAGCAGGCGCTCGGATATGTACGCGATGCCATGCAGCAGGACTTTCACGCCGATGCGGTGGAAATCCTGCTGTTTGACCGGCCTGAGCGTAGTGAGAGCATTGCCAGCGACGACCCGCGCCTGCGCCCCTTTTCGCGGGTCTTGCAGGGTCGCCAGCCGGTCTGCGGCCATCTTTCTGCCGAGCAATGCAAGCTGTTGTTCGGCAGAACGGCGAACGAGATCGCCTCGGCGGTGGTGGTGCCCCTGTGCGAGGATGCCCGGCATCCCTGTATCGGCCTGTTGGGGATCGGCAGCATGGACCCCAAGCGCTACCATCCGGAGATGGGTACGGCCTTCCTTGGCCATCTGGGTTCGGTAATGAACCGCATCTTTCTGGCCCATCTCGATCGCTGATGGACCTTGCGGCGCAACAGCAGTTACAGGAATATCTCCAGCATCTGCGCCTGCAACGCCGTCTTTCCACCCATACCGTCAGCAATTACCGGCGTGACCTGCAGCAGTTGCAGACCTGGTGCGACAGCCAGGGCCTGCAGCTCTGGGCCGAGTTGGATAGTCACGGAGTACGCGCCTATGTCGCCAACCGGCATCGTCAGGGACTGGGCGGTCGCAGCCTGCAGCGCCAGCTTTCCTCCCTGCGCGGTTTTTATGACTACCTGATCCACGAGGGCCTGCTGGGCCACAATCCCGGCCACGACATCCCCGCGCCACGCCGCGAAAAGACCCTGCCCAAGGCCATGGACGTGGATCAAACCGCCCGCCTGCTGGAACTGGACGATGCCTCGGTGCTGGGGTTGCGGGACAAGGCGATCCTGGAATTGTTTTACTCCTCCGGCCTGCGATTGGCCGAGCTGGTCTCACTGGACACGGATAGCATCGATACCCTGGACAAGACGGTGCGGGTAATCGGCAAGGGCAGCAAGAGTCGGGTGGTGCCGGTGGGCCGTCAGGCCCTGACTGCCCTGGCCGCCTGGCAACAGGTGCGCCCGCAGCTGGCCGCAGCGGACCAGCGTGCGTTGTTTGTCAGCAGCCGGGGCGGGCGACTGTCACCGCGCAGCATCCAGCAACGGATTAGCCAGTGGGCGCTGCGCCAAGGCCTGCCGCTGCATGTACACCCGCACATGCTGCGCCATTCCTTTGCCAGCCACATCCTGGAATCCAGCGGGGACCTGCGCGCGGTGCAGGAGTTGCTCGGCCATGCGGACATCGGCACCACCCAGATCTACACCCACCTGGATTTCCAGCATCTGGCACGGGTCTACGACCAGGCCCACCCCCGCGCCAAACGGCGTAAAGAGTAGCGATACCGACACTGCCTGGGGTAAGCTGCCGTGCAATCCACCACCACAGCCTATGGACGTCCCGATGCGAAACCTGTTGCCCCTGTTTCTGTTTGCCCTGTTGCTGAGTATGCCGCTGCAGGCCAATGAGCGCCCGCCGATCTACTACGCCATCGAACCGGCCTTTGTGGTCAACATCCAGGATGGGCCACGGCCGCGTTTCATGCAGGTCAAGCTACAGCTGATGACCCGCGATCCGAAACTGATCACCCAGGTGGAAAACAATTTGCCGCCGATCCGCCACGCAATGATCCTGCTGCTGTCCAGCCAGAGTGGTGAGACCATGCGCAACACCACCGCCCGCGAGCAGGTACGCCTGCAGGCCCTGGAGGTGATGCGTGAAATCCTGGCCGAGGTGGCCGGCGTGCAGGATGGGCTGGAAGCCATCTATTTCACCGATCTGGTGATCCAGTAAGTCCACCCAGCCGGGGATCGCGCCGAATCTCCCTGTAGGCGCGTTTGAACCAGGGGCGCAGCGCCGGTTTGAGCTGCGCGCTGGCCTGTTTTACCGGGATCCCCTTGAGCACACAGAAGATCGCCAGCGCGTAACTGATGTCGTACTGCGACAGCCAGGCCTGGCGATCGACCGGCGGCGGTGCGCAGCTACCGCAGCGCGGGATGCGCACATTGCCGGTGCTATTCGCCATGATCACCCCAAAGCCCAGGAATACCGCCAGCACCTCGGTGGCGTGGGGCCAGTTTTGTTCGCCACCGGGCGGTGGCTCCGGGGCCAGGCTGGCCAGGTAGTGGGCCAGGGTGTGGGCGTAGCTGGCGATCATCGCCTCGGGATTGTTGAGCATGGCCGGGTCGTATTGCAGCAGCAGGGCCTGTTCCTCGGCGATGTGCTGTCCTGGTTCTGCGCCGGGCTGGCGCAGCGCCCCGTCGATAAGCAGTTGTGCCGCGGGCTGGGTGCTGCATTGCCGATAGTCCACCGCCCGGCAGGGCCAGTGGCCCAGTGCCGCATGGCGCTGCACATGTCCCAGGATCAGCTCTGCCATGGCCTGTGGGTTGTCGGCCCGGCCGGGGAAAAATTGCCCGTTCGGTGCTACCAGTGGGGTGTGGGTATAAAACACCTCGGCATCGAAGTGACGCAGTGCCCAGGCATAGAGGTCGAATAACCACTGGCGGGTGGCCTCGTCGAGCAGGGGTTTGGCTTGTAACCATCTAAACATAGTGATTAGTCGTGAGTTGTGAGTCGTAAGTTGTAGGCATCATAACTCAGCACTCAGCCCCCAGCCCTAATACAGCTCCACCGGGTCCACATCCAGCGACCAGCGGGTTTTGCGGGCGCTTTTGAGTGTCTCCAGTTGCGACATCAGCTGCTGCAACAATTGATGCAGCGGGGCGCGTTGTTCGGCCTGGAACAGCAGTTGGGCGCGGTAGCGCCCGGCGCGACGTTCCATCAGCGCTGGTACCGGACCGAGGATGTGTACGCCGGGGATCCCCAGTGCTCGTGCCAGCCCAGCCACCTCCTGCAAAAAATCCATCGGTTGATGCAATGCCACCGCCTCGGCGCGCAACAGCGCCAGGTGGCTATAGGGGGGCATCGCTGCCTCGTGCCGTTCGGCCAGCGCGGCCTCGGCAAAGGCGCGATAGTCCTGTTCCACCAGCCTGCGCAACAGGGGGTGGTCGGGGGCATGGGTCTGGATCAGCACCTCGCCGGGGCGTTCGGCCCGTCCGGCGCGTCCGGCCACCTGTACGATCAACTGTGCCATGCGTTCGCTGGCGCGAAAGTCCTGGCTGAACAGGCCTTGATCCGCATCGATGATCCCTACCAGGCTGACATTGGGGAAGTGGTGGCCCTTGGCCAGCATTTGGGTGCCGACCAGGATGCGGTGCTGGTTGTCGTGGATGCCCTCGAGGATGCCGTCCATGGCGCCCTTGCGGCGGGTGCTGTCGCGATCGATGCGCACAATCCCGAACTCGGCAAAGTCCCGCTGCAAGGCCTGTTCCAGTCGTTCGGTGCCCTGGCCCAGCGGGCGCAGATCGGGACTGCCACAGTCCGGACACTGGGCAGGCACCCGTTGCTCACTGCCGCAGTGATGACAGCGCATGCGGGTGGAGCGGGCGTAATAGGTCAGGTGGGCGTCGCAGCGCTGGCAGTGGCTGACCCAGCCACATTCATGGCAGAGCAAGGTGGGGGCAAAGCCTCGCCGGTTGAGAAACAACAACACCTGGCCACCCTGGCTCAGGTGATGGCGCATCGCTGACTGCAGGGGGGCAGAGAGACCCTCGTCCATGCGCTGGCTGCGCACATCCAGCAGGCGTAGCGCCGGGGCGCTGGCGCCGCCAGCCCGCTCCGGTAGCTGCAGCCACTGATAGCGTTCGCACTGCTGATTGGCCAGGCTCTCCAGCGAGGGGGTGGCCGAACCCAGCACCACCGGAAGATTTTCGCGGCGGGCACGCACCACCGCCAGGTCACGCCCGGAGTAGCGAAAGCCCTCCTGCTGTTTGAAGGAGGCGTCGTGTTCCTCATCGACAATAATCAATCCCAGCCGGGGCAGCGGGGTGAAGATCGCCGAGCGGGTACCGATCACGATACCGGCCTCGCCGCTGCGCGCCATACTCCAGGCACAGAGGCGTTCCTGATCGTTCAGGCCCGAGTGCAGCAGGGCGATGGGGCAGTCAAAGCGCTCTGCAAAGCGCTGGAACAGCTGTGGGGTCAGACCGATCTCCGGCACCAGCACCAGCACCTGCCGTCCTGCTGTCAGCAGCGCGGCGATGCCGTGCAGGTAGACCTCGGTCTTGCCGCTGCCGGTGACGCCCTCCAGCAGCAGCGCGGCATACTCGCCCTGGCTGGCAAGGATGGCGTCGACCGCCGCCTGCTGTGCCGGATTGAGTGCAGGTGGCCGGTCGCGTGGGCCGCTGTAGGCGGGCAGGCAGGGGCTGCTCTCCTCCAGTACCAGCCCAAGTTCGAGCAGGCGCTTCATCGGCGCTCGCCAGCCATCCAGGGCCTGATTGAGTTGGCTGGCATCCAGCGGGCCGTGTTGCTGTAGCTGCCGCAGTAGGGCCTGTTGTTTGGGGGCACGGGCCAGTGTGGCCAGCTCCTGTTGCCGACCGGCCTCACTGGCTTGCCAGCGTAGGATGCCGTTGACCGTGGCGGGACGATCCTGGCGCAACAGCACCGGCAGGGCGGCGGCAAAGACCTCGCCGGGGGGATGGTGGTAGTAGTCGCTACACCAGCGCAGCAGCCCCAGTAGTGCAGGATCAAACACGGGTTCGGCGTCCAGCTGGCGCAGCGCCGGGCGGAGTTTTTCCATCGCCAAGGCACTCTCGCTGGCGACGTCGACCAGTATCCCGACCGTGGTGCTACGCCCAAATGGCAGCAGATAACGCTGCCCCGGGATCGCTGGGGCAGACATTTGGGGCGGCGGCAGATAGTCGAACAGGCGACGCAGCGGGGAGGGGATGGCAATGCGTAGAATCGGTGCAGACATGGGCAAAGTTTATCACGGATCGAAATGTGAACTTAGCCACGATTATTAAGCTTTTGTTGCGGAAGATCGGCTAAGTCATTGTTGTAAAACGTGACGTTTACTTATCCACAAAAGCTGTGGATAAGTTTGTGGATGAATTGGGATCAAATGCGTCCAAGCCGCGCCGGGATTGGCTCCGGCTTAGATCGTCGAAAAAATAAGCAGCTTTGTTAATTCTATACAATACAATAACTTATGATTATTTTTATGTATTGACCGGGAACCCGTCGACAAGTGCTTGACAGTTCAGCAAGGCTGCACTTTTGGTGTGAATAAAGCCGGTGGTTTGCACCGATTTGGGGCTTGTCAGGCGCGTTTGGATGCGATATGAGTCAACCCCATGTTGGCCTGGTTGACCATCATCTGAAAACTATCAAAGGCATCCTGATCCAGTGGACGCTGACTGGGTAGGCGATCCGCATAAAACACCCCGATGCGCTTGCCGCAGACGATGATCGGCGCGATAAAAAAGCCCTGCCCGCCAAGTGCGCGGATAATCGCGCTGCTGACCCGGGGGCGCAGCTGGGTATTGTGCTGGGCATCGAACCAGATCTCCTCGCCCTGCTCCAGCAGGTCGAAGAACAGATTGGGCTGCTGCGGGTGCTTGAGGAAGTGAAAGGCCTGATTCAGGTTGTTCGCCTCATGGCCCAGGGCGAACTTGCTGCGCAATTCGCGTCGGTCCGGGCTGACCATGGCAAACAGGGTGCGGTCCATGCCCACGCCACGGTAAATCCCCTCCAGTACCAGTTCCATGATCATGTTGAAGTTGCGTGAACTCTCCACCATTTGCGACAGCTCGCGAATGATCTTCAGCTGCAACATCCCATCCGGCTCGGGGAATGGCGGTGGTGTCGCCTCGGTGGGGACGGGTGCCTGCTCGTGCGCATGCTGACTGGGTACGGGGATCGCCTTGGCGGCACTGGCGGCACCGAAGTGGGTGGCGATCATGGCCGCCTCGCGGGCATTTTGATGAAGTAATAGGCTCAGATCCTTGGGATCCTGACCGTTCATCTTGGCAATGGCTGCGATGGTCTCTTTGGTCTGATTGGCCTGCCAGCCATGGATCTCGGCCTGTTCGGCCAGGGTATGAGCCAGCTGGATGCTGCGCACCCGTTTGCTGGCGCGATTGGCCGGGTTGAGTGCCTCGTTCAGCAGTGGACTCAGGTGCCATTCCTGGGTGAGTTTGCTGCTCAGCTCGCGCAGGCGAAAGCCCAGCACGGATTCCTGTGCCTGCTCCGGGCTGATATCGGGCTGTTGCAATAATGCGTCCAGTTCCTCGGCCTGGTGTTCGCTAAAACACCAAAAGGCCATGTCGCCGATGTGATACAGCAGGGTGGCGATGAAGATCTCTTCCGGTGAGTCATCCCCCTGTTCGATGGCGATGGCACGGGCCTGTACCGCCGAGTGGATCGCCCGGGCCAGCTCGTGGGTGAGGTGGTCCCGTGCATTGCCGCGCACAAAGGCATCGACCAGGCTGATCGACAGACAGATATTGCGCACCGTATCAAAGCCCAGCACCACCACTGCACGGCTGATGGTGCTGATGCTTTCATCACGGGTCTTGTAGTAGGTGGTGTTGACCAGCTTGAGCACACGGGTGGTCATCGAGGCGTCCTGCAACACCACCTGGGCCAGCTGGTGGGTGGAGGCGGCTTCGTCTTCGGCGACCCGAATGATGCTTTGCACCGTGTGGCCGAAGATGGGCATCTCTTTGTCGCGGATGCGGTCTAGCCATTCCTGGATGGAGAGGCGTTTAGGGCTGTGGCTCAAGTGTGTGTCCTGTAAACGGGAATGGAAAGGTTTTTAGTATTTGTAATGGTGTGGACGTTTTGCGTATTGTGATGGCAGACGGGTGTGGGATCAATGCCGAGCTGGGGAGATGCGAGCAATGGGCTTATGGGAAGCGATCAGCAATGGCATCGAGGCCAATACCGGGCTTGCTTTCGCGATCACGCAACAGCGTGTAGTGGGTGGTGGTTGTATCAATGAAAGCTATCTGATCAGCGATACTTCGCGGCAGTTCTTCGTCAAAATCAATCAGGCGGCCATGCTGGAGATGTTTGAGGCCGAGGCCGATGGTCTGTGCGAGCTGGCCAGTGCCGGGGCGATCCGGGTGCCAGCGGTCATCGCCTCGGGCAGGACCGAGGGGCGCGCCTGGCTGGTGCTGGAGGCCCTGGAACTGGGTAGCCGGGGAAATGCTGCCGAACTGGGGCGACAACTGGCGGCGCTGCATCGCCAGCAGGCCGATGGTTTTGGCTGGTGGCGCGATAACCACATTGGCAGCAGTCCGCAATCCAATCGCTGGCATGCGAATTGGGCGGGCTTTTGGGCCGAGCAGCGCCTGGCACCGCAATTGGCGATGGCCGCCGGGCGTGGTGGCACGGAACGCCTGCAATCGCTAGGTGAGCGCCTACTGGCGGCCTTGCCGGCGCTGTTTGAGGGCTACCGGCCCCTGCCCTCACTATTACATGGGGATCTCTGGTCCGGTAACTACAGCTATACCGGGGAGGGCGAGCCAGTGCTGTTTGACCCGGCGGTCTACTATGGTGATCGGGAGACCGATCTTGCCATGACCGAGTTGTTCGGTGGTTTTGCTGCGGATTTTTATGCCGCCTATCATGCTGCCTGGCCGCTGGATGCGGGCTATGCCACGCGCAAGACCCTCTACAATCTCTACCACGTACTGAATCACTGCAACCTGTTCGGCGGTGGCTATGCCGGGCAGGCCGAACAGATGATGCAGCGTCTGCTCGCCGAGTTGGGTGCATGAAATGGCGGATTTCGTTCTGTTGAAAAAGGCATTCCCCGTAGCAGCGCTTTTTGCGGGGAATGAGGTGTGGGTTTGTAACTACTCGCGCCCCTGACTGTCAGCTACTCTCTCGTAGGGTGGGCCAAGCTTGCGGGCCCACCTCAAGGCCACCCCATTGCAAGGTTCTGATAGAAAACACCTTTACCGCAAAGGCGCAAAGCCGCAAAGGTGTCCAATGGCGTATCGTTACCACGCAGGATCGCCCTTGCATTCTTGAGAACACTCCTCATTTTGATAGCGAACAGTTATTTGGTGCAAACCTTGATCATGATTCCTTTGCGTCTTTGCGACGTTGCGGTGAAATTTTTTCATAGGAAGATACAAATAATTTAGGCTCTTCCAACAGGGCTATGGCAAAATTGGCCGCATGGCTTCCTCTCCCGTTTCCCCGGAAAAACCACAGCCCCCCGCACATCAATACGCGCCCCCCTTTGAGCGACGTTTTCTTGCGCCCGTCTTCTGGCCGACCTGGCTGGGTTTTGCATTGGTGTGGTGTCTGGCCTGGCTGCCAGGTGCTTGGCGTTTTGCCCTGGCCGGTGGGCTGGGTCGCCTGGCCTGGCATTACAATCAGAAGCGTCGCGAGATCGTGCAAACCAACCTGGAATGGTGTTTTTCCGAGCTGAGCGCGAGCGAGCGCGAGTCCCTGGCAAAAAGCTATTCCCGCTATCTGAGCCTGGCGATGCTGGATATCGGGCTGTTCTGGTGGGGCAGCGAGGCGCGCTTTCGTCGCAGTGTGGTGTTGCAGGATGACGGGGCGCTGGCCCAGTCCCTGGCCGCCGGGCGCAAGGTAATCATCGTCACCTGCCATACCCCCGGTCTGGATCGCGGCGGGGTGGCGCTGTCGGCGGACTATCCCTTCGAGACCTTCGTCAAGCCGGTACGCAATCCGCTGCTGGAGTGGATGTTGGCACGGCGGCGGGTGCGTTTTGGGGGGGTGGTGTTTCCGCGCAGCGGTGGGCTGCGCCCGGTGATCCGTGGCCTGCGTCAGGGTTATGCCCTGTACATCCTCACCGACGAGGATCTGGGCGCGGAGAGTGCCGAGTTCGTGCC
Organism: Gammaproteobacteria bacterium; assembly: GCA_014859545.1. Lineage (GTDB taxonomy): Bacteria > Pseudomonadota > Gammaproteobacteria > Thiohalomonadales > Thiohalomonadaceae > SLDE01. The sequence continues at coordinate 5,732 of JACUTZ010000040.1, read as the reverse complement.
CTTCTTCGGCATCCCGCGCGCCACCCTCACCACCCCCTCGCGCCTGGCGGGCATGGTCGAGGTGGACCTGTATACCTCCTATACCTGGTATGACCGGCAGCAACATCGCTATGTGGTGCAGGTATTTCCGAAGCTGGAGGGCTTTCCCGGTGAGAGTGAGGCGGCCGATGCGGCGCGGCTGAATCTGCGCCTGGAGGAAATGATCCGCCAGCACCCGGATCAGTACATGTGGTCGCTGCGCCTGTTCAAGACCATGGCGGATGGTTCTCCGACACCGTATCGGATGAAGAGTCGTCCCGGTTCGGGCCCACGGCCTCGCCCGGAAACGGATTGAGTCAGCGGCGCTTTAATTGCCGTCCCGTTTTGCATACCAGTTGGCCACCCCGGCCGGGCGGCTGCGAAAGCGTTTGTAACTCCACTGGTATTGCGCCGGGCACTGGCGCACTGCGGCCTCTACCGCGGCATTGAGGGCACTGGCCGAGGCCTGGATGTGTTCGCTGTTGATGGCGGGATCGCAGGGCAGTAGGTGGATCTCGTAGCCGCGTCCCCAGGGCAGGCGCTCGGCGTAACCGACCAGTACCGTGGCCTGGCTGCGCACCGCCAGCTTGGGTAGCAGGTTCATGGTCAGTGCCGGGATGCCAAAAAAGGGGACAAACACCCCGCTGTCACGCGGGTCCTGATCCGGCAGGATGCCGACCATGCCGCCGCGCTTGAGGATCGCAAACAGCTGACGCACCCCGCCGGTATCGGTGGGCACGGTGGCCATGCCCAGGTGCCCGCGCCCCTGTTGCATCAGCGCATTGGCGGCCGGGTTGTCGGTGGGCTTGAACAGGCTGGTCAGCGGCGCCTTGCCCTGCAGGTACTGGCCGATGAATTCCCAGCTGCCCAGGTGTGGCGAGGCGACGATCACCCCCTGGCCCCTGGCCAGGGCCGCATCCAGCAAATCCTCCCCGTGTACCACCCGCACCAGCGCGTCGATGCGCCGACGACTGGCGCGCCAGATCAGCGGGGTCTCCAGCATCGCCCGCGCGGTTTCGCGTAGACTCTGCCAGAGCAGTTGGCGGCGGGCCTTACTATCCAGCTCGGGAAGGCAGAGTGCCAGGTTGCGCTGGCTGATGCGGCGGCTGCGATTGGGGATCAGTGCCAGTGCCGTGCCGAGCAGACCGCCCAGGGCGTATTGCAGGGGGAGCGGTAGCCAGGAGAGCAGTACCAGCAGCCCGTGTAACAGGGCTTTAGTCATCATGCCCCGGTTTCTGGTTATCGTCACTCATCAGCGGGCGCAGGGTGTGCAGCAGGTTTTTGAACAAGTGCTTGTAGCGCTGTTCCTCGTTGAACAGCAGCTCCTTGAAGTGCTGGCGCTCGGTGGGCTTGCTGAAACAGGCTGGGCAGTTGTCGGGGATTACCGGCAATTGTGCGGTTTCGGCGAAGGCCGCGCTTTGGCGCTCGCGCACATAGACCATCGGGCGGATGATGCGCAGGTCGCCGGCGTCGTTCACGTAATGGGCCTTCATGGTGCTGAGCTGGCCACGGTGAAAGGCCGACATCATGAAGCTTTCGGCCAGGTCGTCCAGGTGCTGGGCCAGGGCGATCACGTTATAGCCCTCGCGTCGCGCGGCGGTGTAGATGATGCCGCGCTTGAGACGTGAGCAAAAGGCACAAAAGGAAAAGGAGGGGTCATCCTGGAATTTCATCGCCTCGTCGGCGATCGGCTGGCCTTCGTAAAAATACGGCACCCCCAGCTCGGCCAGGTAACGCTTGAGTGGCGAGGGATCAAAGCCGGGGATCTGCGGGTCCACCGTCACCACCCCCAGCTCGAAGTGGATCGGCGCATGGCGTTGCAGGTGGCGCAATACATGCAGCAAGGTCAGGGAGTCCTTGCCGCCGGAAAGTCCGAGCAGCACCCGATCGCCCTCACGGATCATCTTGAAATCGCCGATCGCGCGGCCGATGGGGCGCAACAGGGCCTTGGGTGGTTTGATCATGGCTGCCGTCATGGGGGCGGATTGTAACGCGAAACCCGCCGTTTGGCAGCGTTTGTCGAGTATCCCTTGTGTATTACTGCTATGCTGACAACAGCTTTCAACACAGAGGGCACAGAGTACACAGCGAAAGCGCCAGGCGCGATGGTGGTGTTTGCGGTGTGCGCGCTTTGAGGCGATATAATCTTCTCCGTGTGCTCTGTGGTAATGCCTTTAGCGAGAAAAATCATGGCAGACGTTAAATCATTGAACCCCAAGCAGGCCTGGCAGTTATTACAGGACGACCCCAGGGCGATCCTGGTGGATGTGCGCTCGAACATGGAATTTCTGTTCGTCGGTCACCCCTGTGGGGCGGTGCATATTCCGTGGATCGACGAGCCGGACTGGGACATCAACCCGGATTTTGTACCTCAGGTACGCCGTCTGGTGCTGGGTGGGCTTTCCCATGAAGGGCGGGGTAATGTGCCGATCGTGCTGATCTGCCGCAGTGGCAAGCGTTCGCTGGAGGCGGGACAGGCCTTGAACACCGCCGGTTTTAGCGATGTCTACAATGTGGATGAGGGCTTCGAGGGGGAGCTGGATGAACACCACCACCGTAGCAGCACGGGTGGTTGGCGGTTCCACGCGCTACCCTGGGAGCAGTGTTAAGCGTGGTGTTGTTTCAGGGCGGGGGGATTTTCCAGCCAGTTCATCAACGCCGAGTGTGGGAGGGGGCGGGCGATCGCATAACCCTGCCCGGTGTGGCAGCCCATCTCATCCAGTAGTAGCAGTGCCGCCTCCTGTTCTATCCCCTCGGCCACCAGGCTGAAGTTAAAGTCCCGTGCGATCTTGATGATGGTTTCGACGATACTGCGATCGTGGCGGTCGTTGAGGATGTTGCGCACGAAAGACTGGTCGATCTTGAGTTCATCGACCGGCAGGTGTTTCAGATAGGACAGCGAGGAATAGCCGGTACCGAAATCGTCGATGGAAATCCGGACCCCCAGACGACGCAAGGATCCCAGTACACCGGTGGCGTAATCCAGGTCCTCCAGCAAGGCCCCTTCGGTGATCTCCAGGGTGAGGCGCGGCGCGGGCACATGCCAGAGCTGCAAGGCATTGCCGACCATCTCCGCAAAGCCCGGATCACTGAGGTTATAACTGGAGATATTGACCGACATATTGCGGTGACGATCCAGCGATGCCCATTCCCCCAACTGACGCAGGCAGGTATGCAGGCACCAGCGGGTGAGCGGATGGATGATGCGGGAGCGTTCCGCCAGCGGAATAAAGTCGGCGGGGGAGATGTGACCGTGCTCGGGGTGCTGCCAGCGCAACAAGGCCTCGACCCCGCTGACTTCCTGGTTGGCCAGGGATAGCTGTGGCTGGTAGTGCAACTGCAGTTCGTCATCGCGCAGTGCTCGCTCCAGCTCCTGATCGATATTCCAGTTGAATAGCTTCTCCTGGCCGTGCCCTTGGCTGTAGAACAGGAACTCCTGATCGGCCGCCTTGGCCATGTCCAGGGCGAGGCCGGCCTTGTGCACCAGGGTAGGTGCATTGCTGGCATTGTCGGGAAACAGGGCAATCCCCAATCTCGGTCCGGTGTGGACCCGGTAGCCGGCCTCGTCGCTGTAGTTGTTCAATTCATGCAGGAGGCGACGCACCGCCAACTGGGCATGGCCGACATTCTTGATCCCGTACAGGCTGATCAGACATTCGCCATCGCTGAGGAGTTCGCAGTGATCACCGGGGCGCAGGACTTGCTGGATACGGGCATGGATATTGCGGATCAGGGTTTCGCCCGCCAGGCCACCGGGGTGGGCGCGTAGCCGTGGCATCCCAAGCATGGCCAGGGAAATCACCGCAACGCGCGGCTGATCCGGATGGGACTTGAGCCAGGCATCGATACCGTCGATTACCTGGGTTTCTTGCCGGGAGCGCTGGGCGAGGATGTCCATGCGCTGACTATGCGGTGGGTAGCACGAAGTAGTCAACCGGATCGATGTCGTGGCTGCCGGCGGGCAGGCTGCGATGGATCGATAGTGGCTTGCCATCTTCACCCTGGCGGTGGTTGCGCATGTCAAACTCGTAGTAGTCGGCAGGTGGCTGTTTGTCCTTTTCCAATACCACCATCACCATCGGCCGCAAGCGTGCCTCCGGATGTTGGCCCGATACGATCCCGACCCGCCCATCACTCAGCTCGACGATGGTGCCGACCGGGTAGACGCCAATCACCTGAATAAACTGCTCGACCAAGGCACCATGAAATTCGAGATCGCGCCATTCGTAGATCATCCGCAGGGCCGCATCCGGGGTCAGTTGGGTGGCATGGGGCCGATCTGAGGTGATGGCATCATAGCTGTCGACGATCCCGGCGATACGACCAAACAGGGGGATCGCATCGCCACGCAGACCGGCCGGATAACCTGAACCGTCGTAGCGCTCGTGGTGGGTGGCGATCATCTGTACCACTTCGGCGGAAATATGGTCGTTATTCTCCAGCGCCTCGATGGAAAACTGTACATGCTGTCGCACCAAGGCCATGTCATCTTCGCTCAGGCGTTTGGGGCGGGAGAGGATGGCCTCGGGGATACGCATCCGACCGATATCAAACAGCGCACCGCCCATCGCCAGATCGCGCAGCATCGGTTTGGGCAGGCCGATCTGGCGGCCGGTTGCCACCGCCAGCACCGCACAGCTCATGGCGTGCTGGTAGGCATAGCTGTCCATCTTTTTGAGTCGGGTCAGCAGTAGCAGGGCGTCGGGATTGCGGATCACACTGTCGACCATGGGCAGCACCGCTTCCTTGAGCAGCGGCACACTGAGTTTGCGGTTTTGGTTTAGCTCCTCGAGAACGCGCTGATAGGCATCGCCAAGGGCTTTATGTGCCTTGTGTGCGGCGCGCGTTTCTTCTTCGCGGCTGGTCTCTTTGGGATAGACCTTGACCTTGGTCGGATTGAATAGGGGGGCGTCGGGTTTATGGTGTGGTTTGTTCGCTGTCGGTCGCAGCTGACTTTTTTCCAGATCGACGAATACGTGCTGACAGTACCTGGCCAGGATGTCGATGTCTTCTTCGGTAATGACGAAGCCCTGAAACGGGAAGGGGGTGTCCAACCAGGGGCGATCCAGCATTGAGACGTACATCCCCGGCCTGAGCTCGGCGATCGGCGTTTTGGCTATTTCCAACTCCACGTATGGCGATCCCTATTATCTGCCTGTGCCTGTGTTGATCACTATCATTATTGTCCTACCGGGCTATTTTGATACGGACGCCGTTGCATGCCGGCGATAGAGGCTTTATATCCCTATGACTTGCGCGGTGTAATTCCACACAACTAGCTTGGGCATCTTACCAGCTTCTTTTGGGCTGGCAAGCAAGCTGTAGCGTGGTACCTGCATTCCCCGCCGTTCTGGGCTAAAATGCCCAGTCTTTCCCCAGCGACAGATAACCCAGCCCATGACCCTGCACTATACCGGCGCACGCAGCGCCCAGCTCCTTGAAGCCCTGGCACAGCGTATCCTGATCCTCGACGGTGCCACTGGCACCATGATCCAGGCCTATAAACTGGAGGAGGCCGACTACCGTGGCGAGCGCTTTGCCGACTGGCCCAGCGACCTTAAGGGCAATAATGACCTGCTGGTGCTGAGCCAGCCGCAGATCGTCACGGCGATCCACAAGGCCTATCTGGAGGCCGGTGCCGATATCATCGAAAGCAATAGCTTTAATGCCAATTCGGTGTCGATGAAGAACTACGGCATGGGCGAGCTGGTGTA
>JACUTZ010000186.1 GCA_014859545.1 Gammaproteobacteria bacterium | reverse complement strand
TTAGCCCCTAGCCCCTAGCCCCTAGCCCCCCCCCAGCCCGTAACAAAACTGTCATTTCCCCTGTGACATGAACCGCTGAACCTCTATAATCCGCGCAAATCCACCATGAGGGGCATGTCATGTCACCGAAAAGCTATATCTTCAGCATGTTCGGCAGCTCGCCGATCCGCCCGATGCAGCAACACATGGCCAAGGTCCAGGCCTGCGCGACCCAGTTGATCCCCTTCTTCGAGGCGGTAAATGCCGAGGATTGGGCCGAGGCACGTCGTATCCAGCGCACCATCGCCGAGATGGAAGAATCCGCCGACCAGCTCAAGCGCCAGCTGCGCATGAGTCTGCCCAGTGGGCTGATGATGGCGATGTCGCGTCGTGATCTGCTGCAGGTACTGACCATGCAGGATCGCATTGCCAACAAGAGCAAGGATATCGCCGGTCTGATGATGGGACGTCAGATGCGCTTCCCGCCCAACATGGGCAGCATGATGATGGCGTTTGTGCAGCGCTGTATCGACGCCATCAGCCAGGCACAGATCGCCATCAATGAGCTGGATGAGTTATTGGAAACCGGCTTTCGTGGCCGCGAGGTGAGCCTGGTGGAATCCATGGTCACCAAGCTGGATGAGATCGAGAGCGATACCGACAGATTGCAGGTGGTGGTGCGCGATGCGATGTTCGCACTGGAGAAGGAATTGCATCCGGTGGATGTGATGTTCATGTACCAGGTGATCGACTGGATCGGTGATCTTGGCAACCTGGCCCAGCGGGTCGGTAGTCGACTCGAAATCATGCTGGCGCGCTAGGGGACTTCTGATGGAATACGCAATTGTCTTTATCACCCTGGCGGCGATCTTCGGTTTTTTCATGGCCTGGGGGATTGGTGCCAACGATGTTGCCAACGCCATGGGCACCTCGGTCGGTTCCAAGGCCGTTACCATCAAGCAGGCCATCATCATTGCTGCGGTATTTGAGTTTGCCGGTGCCTTCCTGGCCGGCGGTGAGGTGACCGCCACCATTCGTCGTGGCATGGTGGATGCCAGCCTGCTGGCCGATAGTCCGGAGCTGTTGGTCTATGGCATGTTGGCGGCCCTGCTGGCGGCAGCGATCTGGCTGTTGGTGGCCTCCAGTGCCGGTTGGCCGGTCTCCACCACCCATACCATCGTCGGTGCCATCGTCGGTTTTGCTGCGGTGGGGATCGGCATGGAGGCGGTGCATTGGGGCAAGGTCGGCAACATCGTGATGAGTTGGCTGGTTTCGCCACTGTTGGCCGGGATTGTCTCTTACGGGCTGTTTACCAGCGTGCAACGCCTGATCCTCGATACCGATGACCCACTGAAAAATGCCAAGCGCTATGTGCCGTTCTATATCTTTATGGTGGGATTTATTGTCGCCCTGGTAACCATGCTCAAGGGCCTGACCCATGTGGGTCTGGATTTCACCACCGCGGAAAGTTACGGGGTGGCCTTCCTGGTGGGCATCGTGACCACGCTGATCGGGGTGTGGATGATTAGCAAGCTGCGTTTTCGCGCCGAGGACGACAGTGACTTCCATTTTGCCAATGTGGAGCGGGTGTTCGGGGTATTGATGATCTTCACCGCCTGCGCGATGGCCTTTGCCCATGGTTCCAACGACGTGGCCAATGCGGTCGGGCCGGTGGCGGCGGTGGTCGGGGTGGCCAAAACCGGCGTGGTCGAGGCACGCAGCGTGATGCCGGCCTGGATCCTGCTGCTTGGCGGCGTGGGCATCGTGATCGGCCTGATGACCTATGGCAAGCGGGTGATCGCCACGGTGGGCAGCGGTATCACCGAGCTGACCCCCAGTCGTGGTTTCGCCGCGACCCTGGCAGCCGCCGCGGTGGTGGTGTTTGCCTCCGGTACCGGTCTGCCGATCTCCACCACCCACACCCTGGTGGGTGGAGTGTTGGGGGTTGGGCTGGCCCGTGGGATCGCGGCCTTGAATCTGAACGTGGTGCGTACCATCTTCATGTCCTGGGTGATTACCCTGCCGGCGGGGGCTATCCTGGCGATATTCTTCTTCTTTACACTTAAGGGAATTTTTTCCTGATAAAGGCTGTGCTATGACGCATATCGACCACTACGCGGTGATGGGCAACCCGATCGCCCACAGCAAATCGCCGATGATCCATGCCCTGTTTGCCCAGCAAACCGGCCAGACATTGGACTATCGGGCGATCCTGGTGGAACTGGGACAATTCAACGCGGCAGTGAAGGAATTTCGTGAACAGGGTGGCAAGGGGCTGAATGTTACCGTGCCCTTTAAACGCGATGCCTGGCGTCTGGTCGATGAGCGCAGCCCCTGCGCAAGTTTGGCCGGTGCGGTTAACACCATTCAGCTGCGCGCCGATGGCAGCCTGTATGGCGACAACACCGATGGCCTGGGCATGGTGCGCGACATCCGTGACAACCTGGGAGTAAACATCAGCGGTAAGCGGGTGCTGATCCTGGGGGCCGGTGGTGCGGTGCGCGGGGTGCTGGGGCCGGTGTTGCAGGAAAAGCCGACCGAATTGATGATCGCCAATCGCACCCCGGAGCGTGCCCAGGAACTGGCGGATGCCTTTGAGGAACAGGGGCATGTCGAGGGCTGTCGTTTTGACGATCTGGATGGGGTACGCTTTGACATCATCATCAACGGTACCTCGGCCAGCCTCAAGGGCGAGGTGCCGCCCCTGCCCGAGGGTATCTTGCGCCCCGACGCCTTTTGCTACGACATGATGTATGCCGCCGCGCCCACCGCCTTCATGCGCTGGGCCGAGGACGAAGGCTGTGAGCATATTTCAGACGGCCTGGGCATGCTGGTCGAACAGGCCGCCGAATCCTTCCTGCTGTGGCGCGGCGTGCGCCCCGACACCGCCCCGGTGATCAAGGCGGTGCGTGAGGCGCTGTCGGGAAATTCCTGAAAAGATTGTTTACCGCAGGGACGCAGAGGAAAAGAGAGAAGCAAATTATTCTCGCGCAGCATCGGCCAAACAAAAACGGCATCCGTGTTGACCACGGATGCCGTTTTTGTTTCAGCGCGGCTGCGTTCCTGCGTGAGAATGCTTAAAAGCAATTTACCGCAAAGACGC
>JACUTZ010000185.1 GCA_014859545.1 Gammaproteobacteria bacterium | reverse complement strand
GCGAAAGCCAGAGTAAGTTAAGCTCATCTCATAGGTTAGTTCTTAAGCTTTTATGTATCTACTCGCACCTTTTGAAAATAATTTCACCGCAAAGGCGCAAAGACGCAAAGGGTTAATGGACACACCATTCACCAAACATCGGTTTGATACCTATATAAGAGGAGTTATCACGTACGATCGAGAATGCAGGTTCGATCCGCATGGTAATCATGCACCATTGAACACCTTTGCGCCTTTGCGGTAAAGGTGTCTTCCATCGGAAACGGTTAACTCCCTCTACAGGGGACGGATATTGGTGGATGCGCACGCTTATCCACCCTACGAGTAAGCGATGATTTTTCAGCGGATCTGGCTTAAGAACTAACTTATGAACCCAAGCTACAATATTTTCCTTGCCCCTAACAAGCAGTAAAAAACGATCTCACGCAGGATCGCAAACTATAGTCGGTTGGCGATGTCGGGAACACATCGCCCAGGCGCAGAAAGGGAAGCAATGATGGTTGTTGATGAGAACCCCTGCGTGCTGCTTGGCTAAGATACCCAGCACTCAGCACTAATCCCTTCGCGCCTCTGCGTCTCTGCGCGAGCCAGGTTTTGACCTTCGCCGTTCCTTGCCCCCTTGACCCTTGCCCCCTTGCCTCTGCGTTTAACCCTCGCTCCCTGTTTTAACGCTTGCGACGACGGCTACTCGGCACTTCGCGGCCCTGGGCACTGCCGTGCCGGGTCTTGAGCGGTTTTGGTTTGCCCTTGGGCGCGGGTGCTCTTGGTTCGGGCGCTTCCAGACTGACCAGCTGACGCAGCAGGTTGATGCCCTGCTCGTCCAGTTCTTCCCATTTTCCGGGGCGGATGCGTTTGTGCAGGGTGACCGGCCCGTAGCGCACCCGCATCAGTCGGCTGATGGTGATCCCCTGGGATTCCCAGAGGCGACGCACCTCGCGATTGCGCCCTTCTTCGAGACAGACGTGGTACCAGTGATTGGCCCCTTCACCACCGCCATCGCGCAGTTGGGTAAAGCGGGCAATCCCGTCTTCCAGTTGCACCCCTTCGCTGAGGGCCTTGAGCTGCTCCGGACTGACCTCACCGAGTACCCGTACCGCATATTCCCGATCAACGGTATAGGAAGGGTGCATCAGGCGGTTTGCCAGTTCGCCATCGTTGGTAAACAACAACAGTCCACTGGTGTTGATATCCAGACGACCTACGGCGATCCAGCGACCATTGCGGATCGGTGGCAGGTTGTCGAAGACAGTGGGACGACCGGCCTCATCGTTACGACTGGTAACCTCTCCGACCGGCTTGTGATAAACCAGCACCCGTGGTCGCACCGACTGCAGGCGCGTCTTGCTGACCACATGCCCATCCACGCGCAACACATCATTCTCGCCGACCCGCTCGCCCAACTGGGCGAGCTTGCCGTTGACCGACACACGCCCTTCAGTGATCCAGCCTTCGATTTCACGACGCGATCCCAGGCCGGCGCGAGCCAATACTTTTTGCAATTTTTCAGTCATAGCTCACAGGCTCGATATCTGCACCGGGCAGATGGGTGGTGTCGGTCGCAACCGACGCTTCAGGGTGGTGGAACACCTCCCCCTCACCGGGGAAGCGCAGGTCCAGCTCGGCATTGATCTTGTCGATGTCGCGCAGATCAGACAGGGTCGGCAAGTCATCCAGTTTGGTAAGATTAAAATAATCTAAAAAATCACGGGTGGTGCCATACAGCGCCGGACGCCCTGGCACATCACGATGGCCCAGCACCCGGATCCAGTCACGTTCCTGCAGGGTTTTGATGATGCTACTGCTGACCGCCACGCCACGTATGTCTTCAATCTCGGCACGGGTGATCGGCTGTCGATAGGCGATCAGGGCCATGGTTTCCAGCAGCGCGCGGGAATAGCGCGGGGCGCGCTCTTCCCACAGGCGCGAGACCCAGCGCGAGACGCTGGCACGGGCCTGAAAACGATAACCACTGGCAACTTCGCGCAATTCGATGCCACGCCCTTCACAGCCCTGTTGCAGTTGTTCGATCACCGTCTGCAGCTGTTTTTTATCGGGACGATCGTCCTCATCAAACAGGCTCTGCAGGCGATCCAGGGAAAGCGGTTCGCCTGCGGCAAACAGGGCGGCCTCCACGATTTGGATGATTTGTTCATTATTCACTTCAGGCTTCCTGATGCTGACTGGTGCCGACGGCTTTTACATGGATGGCGCCAAAGGGTTCGGTCTGAATCAATTCGATCATCGATTGTTTGATCAATTCCAGCACTGCCATCAGGCTGACCACGACCCCACGACGTCCTTCGTCGACGGTAAACAAACTGGTAAATTCGATAAAACTATCCGGGCGGATCCGTTCCAGGATCTGTGTCATCCGCTCGCGGATCGACAAGGGTTCACGATGCACCTGGTGGTGCGCAAACATATCGGCACGACGCAGCACATCGGCCATGGCCAGCAGGATGTCGCGCAGGTCCACCTGGGGCACTGGACGTTCGCTGTGGCGCTCGGTCATGCTGACGGTAATCGGAAAGGTGTCACGACCAGTACGCGGCAATTCCTCGATATCCTCGGCGGCCTGGCGATAGCGCTCGTATTCCTGCAAGCGGCGGATCAATTCGGCGCGCGGGTCGCCCTCCTCGCCTTCTTCCTCGGACTGGCGCGGCAGCAACATGCGGGATTTGATCTCGGCCAGCATCGCCGCCATCACCAGGTATTCGCCCGCCAGCTCCAGTTGTACCACCTTCATCAATTCCACGTAGACCATGTATTGACGGGTGATCTCGGCGATGGGGATATTGAGGATGTCCAGATTCTGGCGCTTGATCAGATACAACAGCAGATCCAGCGGGCCTTCAAAGGCCTCCAGAAAGACCTCCAGGGCATGCGGCGGGATATACAGATCCTTGGGCAATTCGGTGATCGCCGCGCCCTGTACAATGGCAAAGGGCATCTCCGCCTGTTGCGGCGGTGATGATGCGGCTTGTTCAGTGATCTCGCTCATGCCATTGCCTTGTGTTAGACGGTGCTGTACTTCATTGCCGGACGCTGGAAAAAGGCAAAGCCATTAACCGCAAAGGACGCAAAGTTCGCAAAGG
>JACUTZ010000039.1 GCA_014859545.1 Gammaproteobacteria bacterium | reverse complement strand
GGGATTTCTCCGGCGATGTCGTCCAGATCCAAGGCTTGCGGCAGGTCCGCTGCCGACGCATCGCGTTCGCTGGGCTCGGGAGCGCTCTCGGCGATGTCGGCCAGATCCAACGCTTGCGGCAGGTCCACTGTCGGCGCATCGAGTTCGGTGCTGCTGGTAGTCGTTTCGGTGGGCTGGGTGGTGTCGGCTTGATCCAGTGCTTCCGGTGCGCTGCTCGCGATTTGATTATCCTCGGCAGTGCTGGGGCTGGTTTCAATATCGCGGCTGAGCGCTTTTCCGTCTAAATGGGGCGCTGCGTCCTCCACGCCATGGGCCTCAATGGCGGGGCCGGATTCGCTCTCTCTGGCTGTTTCGGCCCGTGCAGTTTCGGACGGGATGGTGGCTGCGCCGCTCAGTGCTGTGGCTTGGACAGTTTGATCGCGCTGCGGGCTTTGTTGGACCGGTGCTGGCGGAGGAGCTTGCTGGCTAACGCGGTGGTCCAGCGCATCAAAGATGGTATCGCAACGGCTGCAGCGTACCTGGCCCCGCGCGGCCCTGAGCTGATCAAGGCGTAGTCGATAGACGGTTTGACATGCGGGGCATTGGGTAAACATGAATGGACTTGGCCGCGATCCGGTTTTATAGGTGCCTCAACTTAGCCTATTTTGCCGTGGCTTCCAAGTCATTGCGCCGCCCCTGCAGGCGGATCCAGCCATCATGCTCCACCGCCGGCTGCATGCCAAACCAGCGTGCATAGGCGGTGGCCACCTCGGCGGCCTGCTCAGGCAGGATGCCGGACAGAACGATCTCGCCACCATGTTGCACCAGTGCGGCGAGCCGTGGCGACAGTTCGATCAGGGGGCCGGCGAGGATATTGGCCAACAGCAGATCGACCGGCTGTGTGGGGCACTCGCGCGGCAGGTAGGCGAGGATCTTTTCGGCGACCCCGTTGCGCTGGGCATTGTCGCAGCTAGCCAGCAGCGCCTGCGGATCATTATCTACCGCCACCACCTGATTGGCCCCAAGCAGGGCGGCGGCAATGGCAAGAATCCCCGAGCCGCAGCCATAGTCGATCACCTGCAGGCCTTGGGGTGGATGGGCATCCAGCCATTCCAGACAGAGGCGGGTGGTGGGGTGGGTGCCGGTACCAAAGGCCAGCCCCGGATCCAGCAGGATGTTGACGCCATCCTGCTGCGGTGCAGGTTGCCAGCTGGGCACGATCCACAGGCGCTGGCCAAATTGCATGGGATGAAAATCATCCATCCAGGCCCGTTCCCAGTCCTGATCTTCCAGTACTTCCTGGCGGTATTCCGGGAACTCCCCTTCCCAGCCATCACGCAGCTGCGCAAGGATCGCCTGGGGGGCCTGCTCGGCCTCAAACAGCCCCAATACATTGGTCAGCTGCCACAGCGGGGTGGCACCAGGTGGAGGTTCATAGAGGGGTTGATCGGCAGCATCCAGCATACTGACTGCCTGGGCACCGGCCAGCTCCAGCCGTGCAGCCAGGGCCTCGGCCTGATCCTTGTTGCTATAAAAGGTGAACTGTAGCCAGGGCATGAAAGACGATCCGGGATGTGAGGGGCCAGGGATTTGGGGTTAGGGATGAGAAGGCCAGGTGGGGATATGGACGCTGAGCGGGTCGTGCCCGTTAATAGCTTAAAATCAAAACCAAGCCTTGTTAGCCCCTAGCCCCTAGCCCCTTTCAAAGCCCCAACTTCTTTTCCAGGTAATGGATGTTGGTACCACCAGCCTGGAAGTTGCCGTCATCGATCAGCCGCTGATGCAGCGGGATATTGGTCTTGATCCCTTCGATGATGGTTTCATCCAGGGCAGTGCGCATTCGGGCGATGGCGATCTCGCGGCTGGGGCCATGGACGATCAGTTTGCCGATCATCGAGTCATAATGCGGTGGCACGGTATAGCCGTTGTAGATATGCGAGTCGAGGCGTACACCGGGACCACCGGGCATATGGGCACGGGTGATCTTGCCCGGTGAGGGCATAAAGCTGACAGGGTCCTCGGCATTGATGCGGCACTCGATGGCATGGCCGTTGATCCGGATCTGCTCCTGGGTGTAAGCGAGTTTCTCGCCGGCAGCGATCTGGATCTGTTCGCGGACGATGTCCACCCCGGTGATCATCTCGGTGACGGTATGTTCTACCTGTACACGGGTATTCATCTCGATGAAGTAAAACTCCCCGTTTTCGTACAGAAACTCGAAGGTACCTGCGCCGCGATAGCCGATATCGACGCAGGCCTGGGCACAACGGCGGCCGATGCGATCACGCAGCGCTTCGCTGATGCCGTGGGCCGGCGCTTCCTCGAGTACCTTTTGGTGGCGCCGCTGCATCGAGCAGTCGCGCTCACCCAGATGGATCGCATTGCCATGGGTATCGGCCAGCACCTGGATCTCCACATGGCGCGGGTTTTCCAGGAATTTTTCCATGTAGACCATGTCGTTGCCAAAGGCGGTACCGGCCTCGTTCTTGGTCAGCGAGATGGCATTGAGCAGATGCCCTTCGGCATGGACCACGCGCATCCCGCGACCACCACCGCCACCAGCGGCCTTGATGATCACCGGATAGCCAATCTGGCGGGCCATACGCAGATTTTCTTCCGGGTCGTCACCCAGCGGTCCGTCGGAACCGGGCACACAGGGTACGCCGGTTTTTTTCATCGCGGCAATGGCCGAGACCTTGTCACCCATCAGGCGGATGGTCTCGGGCCTGGGGCCGATAAAGACAAAGCCACTTTCTTCCACGCGCTCGGCAAAGTCGGCGTTTTCCGAGAGGAAGCCATAGCCGGGATGAATCGCCACCGAGTCGGTGACTTCGGCGGCGCTGATCAGCGCCGGCACATTCAGATAGCTGAGCGTGGAGGGTGGAGGGCCGATACAAACGGATTCATCGGCCAGGCGTACGTGTTTGAGGTCACGGTCGGCGGTGGAGTGCACCGCCACCGTTTTGATCCCCAGCTCACGGCAGGCACGCAGGATACGCAGGGCGATTTCGCCCCGATTGGCTATTAGTATTTTGTCAAACATGGCGACTCGAATCGGTTATCGTTATTCGATGATGAACAGCGGCTGACCGAACTCGACCGGATCACCGTTTTCGGCCAGGATGGCCTTGACCACGCCGGACTTGTCGGCCTCGATCTGATTCATGATCTTCATCGCTTCGATAATGCACAGGGTATCACCGACATTGACGCTCTTGCCGATTTCGACAAAGGGTTTGCTGCTCGGTGAGGGGGAGCGATAAAAGCTGCCGACGATCGGTGAGGTCACCTGGTGGCCGCTGGGCAGGGCGTCGGCGGTATCGGCGCTGTCGGCCGGGGCAGCGGCGGGGGGTGCAGGGGCCGGGGCAGCGGCGGCAGGCGCGTGCATATAGGCCATCGGTTGTGCGGTGGTGCTGTGACGGCTGATGCGCACCGATTCCTCACCCTCGTGGATCTCGATCTCGGCGATGCCGGATTCTTCCAGCAGTTCAATCAGTTTTTTGACTTTGCGAATGTCCATTATCTTTCAGACCTTATCGGTTTGTATTGTCGTGTGTGTGTCAGTTGTCCAGACGGCGCAGGATCGCCGCCAATGCCAGTTCGTATCCCTGTGCCCCAAGGCCAGAGATGACACCGTCGGCAATATCGGAAAAGTAGGAGTGTTGTCGGAAGGCTTCGCGCGCATGCACATTGGATAGGTGTACCTCGATGAAGGGGATGGCGACCCCGGCGAGGGCATCACGCAGCGCGACACTGCTGTGAGTGAAGGCGGCGGGATTGATGATAATCCAGGCCACCCCCTGCTGCTGGGCCTGATGGATGCGTTCGATCAGCTCATGTTCGGCGTTGCTTTGCAAGGTTTCCAGCGGATGCCCGGCCGCCTCGGCAATACCGACCAGGCGTGCATCGATCTGTGCCAGGGTGTCGCGGCCATAGTGCTCCGGCTCGCGCATTCCCAGTAGATTCAGGTTGGGGCCATGCAGGACCAGCAGCTTTGCCATAAGGGATTCCGTCTCATTCAGGAGGTCATTACCCGCATCTGCTTGCTGTGATTGGGCGGGTGCCGAACAGGGCTGTATTTTGCACCATGGGGCTGGCAATGTCCAGAAAAGTGCAGTTAAGTACCTGTTCGGCGCAGATCATCGCAAGTTTTGCCTGATTAGGCTGTGAGATAGCGCACGGAATAGGGGTATTTTTTGTGGCAGGTGGGGCCGTCCCTGGCCAGCTGGAAGCCAATTGCGGTGTTAGAGCAGCGGCAGCAGGGCGGCCTCGGCATCGTCGTAACTGACTTCGGTGCGGAAATTGGCACCCAGACGCCCTTCACGGTCGATGAATACGGTATAGGGCAGGGCCCCCACGCGATTGCCGTACTGCTTGCCCAGCGCGATGCCCTCATCCTCGGCGATCAGGATCGGGTAGTTGATGCCGATGCTGTCGGCGAAGGCCTGGGCATTCTCATGGGTGTCTACAGTCACCCCGACCACCACGAAACCCTGTTCGCCATATTCATCCTGCAAGGCCATGAAATCCGGGATCTCCTTGCGGCAGGGTGGGCACCAGGGTGCCCAGAAATTGAGCAGGATCACCTTGCCATCCCATTCATGCATCTGGCGGATCTTGCCATCCAGATCGGGCAGGCTGAAGTCCACCCGGGTGATTGGCTGGCTCACGCTGGTCGTCGTGCTGCTGCCCGCTGGGCTTGCAGCCTGCTCGGTGCAGGCGCTCAACAGAAAAAAGGCAAACAGGGGAAGCAGATAGCGCACCTTAACCCCCTACCGCATTACGCTTGTGCTGCACAAAATCGCTGGCGGAGATAAAACCGACCAGACGATAGGGGGCCTGTTCCTCACCCTGGGCGTTGTAGAAGATCAGTGTCGGCGGGCCGATCAGGCGGTAGCGACGCAGCAGCTCCTGATCGTTGCGGTTGTTGGCGGTGACATCGGCCTTGAGCAACACCGTGTCGGCCAGGGCATTGATCACCTGCGGATCGCTGAAGGTATAGCGCTCCAGTTCCTTGCAGGTGGCGCACCAGTCGGCGGTAAAGTCCAGCATCACCGGCTTGCCGGCGCTGCGCGCGGCGGCCAATTCGGCCTCCAGTTCGGCTACGCTGCTGACCGGCTTGAAGTTCAGTTGCTGCTGGGCCATGGCCGCGCCACTACCCATGCCGATGCCACGCATCGGCTGCAGCGGGTCGGTATTGCCGGCGCTGGCACCGATCAGCAACAGGGCGCCATAGACCAATAACACCAGACCGAAGCCCTTCCACAGCCTGGACCAGCCGGAGGCCCCTTCCTTGATCGCATCCAGAGCGCCCATGTAGATGGCCGAGACGATCAGCAGTATCGCCCACAGCACCATCACCAGCACGCCGGGCAGGATACGTTCCAGCATCCAGATCGCCACCGCCAGCATCAAGACCCCGAACACGGCCTTGACGGTGTCCATCCAGCCACCGGCGCGGGGCAGGAACTTGCCGCCGGCGGTGCCGATGGCGATCAGCGGTGCGCCCATGCCCATCGACAGGGCAAACAGGGCCATGCCACCCAGTACCGGGTCGCCGGTCTGGCCGATATAGATCAATGCCCCCATCAGCGGCGGCCCCACGCAGGGACCAACGATCAATGCCGAGAGCAGGCCCATGATCGCCACCCCGGTAAGGGTGCCACTCTTCTGGTTATTGCTCAGCTGACTGATACGCCCCTGCAGACTGGAGGGCAGTTGCAATTCAAAGAAGCCAAACATGGAGAAGGACAGGGCCACGAAGATCGCCGCAAAGCTACCGAGGATCCAGGGATTCTGGAAGGTGGCCTGCAGATTGGCGCCAAACAACCCGGCAATGATCCCGGCCACGGTATAGGTGGCGGCCATCGCCAGTACGTAGGTGAGCGACAGCACAAAGGCGCGGCGGGTGGTGATGCCCTCACCCTGACCGACAATGATGCTGGAGAGGATCGGGATCATCGGGAACACGCAGGGGGTGAAGGCCAGCAGCAGCCCGGCGACAAAGAACAGCAGGATGGTCCAGG
Organism: Gammaproteobacteria bacterium; assembly: GCA_014859545.1. GTDB lineage: Bacteria > Pseudomonadota > Gammaproteobacteria > Thiohalomonadales > Thiohalomonadaceae > SLDE01. The sequence continues at coordinate 12,734 of JACUTZ010000039.1, read as the reverse complement.
TGGTGTTGCCACCGGCCAGGGCCGAGGCCAGGCGATCCTGCTCGGAGACCGGTGGGGCTGCGGCGGGACTGCTGCCAATAACGGCTGCACGGGCACTGCCTGCATCACCGGCGGGCAGGTCGATGTGCAGGGTTTTGCGTTGTGGCGGGTAGCACACCCCAATGTCGGCACAACCCTGGTAACCCAGGTCCAGAGCGATCCGAGTTGCATCCAATTGATCGCGCAGCAGCGGGACGCGCGCCTCGACCTGATCGTAATAGACCTCAACGCGGCCAAAGAATTCATCATCCTTGACCTTGCCATCGGATAGACGCACCTGGCCGAGGCTGATGCCAGCGGCGTCACTAAGATTGAAGCTGAACTTGTCTTTATAGAGGTAATAGCCGGGGGCGATATCCCAGCGTACCAGCAGGGTGTTGCCATCCTCGGCAAAGGCGCTGGGGGCAAAGGCCTGGTCGGCCTCGATCAGCTCATCGTCGCTGCCACCGGTCAGGCTGCGGCCAAAATCACGCAGCGCCGCCAGTGGGGATGTGCTGGTAGTGGCTGTGGCGGGAGAGCTGGCAATGAGCTTGAGGCTGCGGCTATCCCGCTGGGGAGGATAGCAAACACCGATGTCGGCACAGCCCTGGTGATGGATCAGCAGATCAAGGGTATCGGCCTGGCCCTGTACCGGGATGCGAACCCGTACCTCACCACGGTAGATCTCGACTCGACCAAAGAACTCATCGTCCTTGATCTTGCCGGCCGGGAAGACCGGCTCACCCAGCTGGATCCCGGCTGTGTGGCTTTCAAAGCGGATCTTGTCGCGGTAAAGATAATAGCCATCGGCGATCTGCCAGCGTGCCTCGATCTGGCCATTGTCCAGGGCATGTACGCTCAGGGCAAAGGCCTTCTCTGGTTCGAGCAGCTCCTCCTCGGCGTGTCCTGGTGTACTCAGGGCGAGGGCAAACAAGACGAACCATGGCAGCAGGAATTGTGTGAGTTTTCGCATCTTATTGTTTATCCACTTGTTGGGTGAGCCAATTCAGGTAGGCTTCGGAGCCGTACCCGATAGGGACAGCAATCAGCTCCGGGAGTTCATAGGGATGTTGTGCCAGCAGTGCCTGTTGCAGCGCGTCCAGGCACTCATCACGGGTCTTGATCAGCAGCAGATGCTCCTCGTCCCGTTGTAATTCACCCTGCCAAACGTACAGTGAGCGCGCCCCGGGCAGGATGTTGACGCAGGCGGCGAGGCGCTCACGCAGCAGCATTTCGGCCAGGGTCTCGGCGCTGCTCATATCCGGACAGGTGCTGATCAGCAGTTGATAAGCCATGGCAGTGCCCACATTGGTGCAAGGGCGGTTATACTAGCGCTCTTTTCACCAGCCTGGCCAGACCATTGTTTCGAATCCTGTTTGCCTTGTTTTTACTGATCCCGTTGCTGGAAATCTACCTGTTGATCAAGGTGGGTGCCCAGATCGGTGCCCTCGCCACCGTTTTTCTGGTGGTGTTTACCGCCATGCTCGGGGCGCTGTTGCTGCGCCATCAGGGCCTGTATACCTATGCCCGTGTGCAACAGGCGACCGCCCGTGGCGAGCTGCCGACCATGGCCATGCTCGAGGGCTTGGTGTTACTGATCTGCGGCGCACTGCTGCTTACCCCCGGTTTCTTCACCGATGCGCTGGGCTTTCTGGGACTGGTACCACCACTGCGTCGTGCGCTGATCATCAAGGTATTGGAACGCAGCGTGATCCATGCACAGCGACCTGCAGGTGGGGCGCAGCCGCCCGGTCAGCGGACCATTGAAGGGGAGTATCGGCGGGATGATTGACTCTGCTGAGTGCTGAGTGCTGAGTGCTGAGTGCTGAGGGTTGGGTGCTGAGTCCGGTCCCTGGCCCCAGCCCCTCATTTCTATCCCATGACCTGATGCGTGATCCGCCAGCAACGGTGGATGTGTGGATTGCGGGCGAAGTCTTCGGGCAGGGTCTGGCGGGAGATTTCTTCGATGGCAAATTCGTCTTCCAGCGCCGGGTCGAGGCGAAAACGCCGAAAATTATTGGAGAAGATCAGCGTGCCGTTGCTGGCCAGCAGTGCCATCGCGTCGCGGATCAACGCCGGGTGGTCGCGCTGCACATCAAAACTGTCCTGCATGCGCTTGGAGCTGGAGAAGGTCGGCGGGTCGAGGAAGATCAGATCATAGCGGCCCCGACCTACGCCCCTGGCCTGGGAGGCCAGCCATTCGGTGCAATCGGCCTGGATGTAGCGATGCTGGTTGCCCTGTTGCTCGTTGAGCGACATATTGCGCCGTGCCCAGTCCAGATAGGTATGGGACATGTCCACGGTGGTGGTGGTGGTGGCCCCGCCCAGGGCGGCGTGTACGGTGGCCGCACCGGTATAGGCAAACAGATTGAGAAAACGGGTACGCCGCGCCAGCTGGCCGATCATCAGCCGGGTCGGGCGGTGGTCGAGAAACAGGCCGGTGTCCAGGTAGTCGCTCAGATTGACCAGTAGGCGGCAGGGGCCTTCCTGCACCTCGATGAAGTGCTTGCTGTCGGCCAGCTTTTCGTATTGTTCCTTGCCCTTCTGGCGCTTGCGGACCTTGAGTACGATGCGCTCGGGCGGGATCCCCAGGGTCTCGGGCAGGATTGCCATTGCCTCCTGCAGACGGATGGCGGCGCGTTCCGGTTCGATGCTGGAGGGGGCCTGGTATTCCTGTACGTGCAGCCAGTCCTGTTTGCTGCGATAGAGGTCGATGGCCAGGGCGTACTCCGGCATATCGGCATCGTAAAGCCGGTAGCAGGAAACCGCCTCGCGTCTGGCCCATTTGCCCAGTTTTTTTAGATTCTTGCGCAGACGATTGGCGAACATCTGTGCGCCCTCGCTGTGTTGCAGCGGGCTGCCCGTTGCCTGGTCTGTCGGGAGGTCTTGGTGGCTGGCCTTACTGGCGGCCTCGTCAACGACCTCGCCTACCGCCTCATAACGCAACAGCTGGCAGGCCAGCGGGCCGTTTTGCAGCGGGATCGGACGGCGTGGAGGCAGGGCAATCTGCTGGGCCAGCTCGGGGTTGCCGGTAAACACCGCCAGCTGCCAGTGGGGCAGGTGTTCGCGCATCAGCTGGCCAAGGCGGGCATACAGCGGACGCAGTGCATTCAGCTCACCAAGGCGCTCGCCATAGGGCGGATTGACCATCAGCAGACCCTGTTCACAGGGGGCCTCGGGCAGGGCCTGCATCAGGTCGAGCTGCTGGACCCGGATTAGCTCGCTCAGCCCGGCCTGGGCAAGATTGGCCTGGCTGGCGCGTACTGCCTCGGGGTTGTGGTCATAGCCATGCAGCGCTGGTAGCGAGACCAGCCCTGCCTCGCGACGGGCCTGGGCCTCATCCAGCAACTCCTGCCAGAGCGCCGCATCGTGACGGCGCCAGCCGAGAAAGCCAAAGTAGTCGCGCCCCAGACCGGGGGCGATGTCGGCGGCGATCATCGCCGCCTCGATCAGCAGGGTGCCGGAGCCGCACATCGGGTCGATGAGTCCGCCACCGTTGCGGGCGATGGCCGGCCAGCCGGCCTCCAGCAACAAGGCCGCAGCGAGGTTTTCCTTGAGCGGGGCGATTACCCCCTCGACCCGGTAACGGCGCTGGTGTAGCGAGCTGCCGGAGAGATCGATACTGATCCGGGCGCGTTCGCCGCGCAGGTGCAGGTGGATGCGTACATCCGGGGTATCCAGCTCCACCGAGGGGCGCTCGTCAAACCGCTCGCGAAAGCGATCGACAATGGCATCCTTGAGCTTGAGCCCGGCGTATTTGCTGTGGCCGATGCTACTGCTGCTGCCCTTGACCTCGACCGCGAAGCTGTTGCGCGAGTGCAGGTGGCGCTCCCAGCGAATGGCCTTGGCCTCGTTGTAGAGTTGGTCGGCATCGCGGATCGGTACCGTGGTCAGCGGCAGCAGCACCCGACTGGCGACCCGCGACCACAGGCAGAGCCGATAGGCGTGTTCCAGTTCGCCCTCAAAACTGACCCCGGCCTCGCCGGGCACGATCTTGCGCGCGCCCAGCTGGTGCAGTTCATTGGCAAGCAGGGGGGCGAGGCCGCGCGCGGCGCTGGCGTAAAACTTCATGGTGGATGCTCAGTAGTGGGGTGGCGGGGTTTCTTCCCCGGGCGCGGCGACGGCAGAAGGGGTGAGCTCGCGCAGCAGGGTCTTCAGGTAGGCGATCTCGGCCTGCAGCCGGGTAATCGCCTGCTGCTGTTGCAGGTTGCTTTCGGTCAGGTTGTCGATCGCCAGTTCCTGGTGGGTCAGGCGGAACTCAAGGTCGTCGAGACGGGATTCCATGGGCGTGTTTCTTGGGTGGTGAGGGACACGGGCAGTGTAGCAGTTTGGCGGTCACAGGGGCAGGGCGTTTCAGTCCTTGGCGAGCAGTGCGAGGAACTCGTCGGCGGGCAGGGCCGGGTGGAACAGATAGCCCTGGTATTCCAGGCAGCCGTGATGGAACAGGAAATCACGCTGCTCGATGCTCTCCACCCCTTCGGCGATGATCTCCAGATCCAGGTTTTTGGCCATGCCGATGATGGTTTCAACGATGGTGGCATCGTTGGCGTCGGTGCTGATGTCGCGCACGAAGCTGCGGTCGATCTTGAGCTGATCCAGCGGTAGCTGCTTCAGGTAGGAGAGCGAGGAATAACCGGTGCCGAAGTCATCCAGTGAGAAGCGTACCCCGATCTTGCGCAGTGCATTCATCTTCTCCACCGCGCCGGTGATGTCGTCGATTACCACCGTCTCGGTGATCTCCAGCTTGAGATGGCGCGGGTGCAGGCCGATCTCGTCCAAAATATCGCGCACCGTGTGAATAAATTCATGGTGATGGAATTGATGGGCACTGACATTGACCGAGATGCAGCCCTTGTCGTCGACCAGCCCTTGCTGCTGCCAGTGACGGAACTGGCGACAGGCGGTTTCCAGTACCCAGTCACCCAGTGGCAGGATCAGTCCGCATTCCTCTGCGATGGGAATGAAATCCATCGGTGAGATCATGCCGCGTTCGGGATGGGGCCAGCGTGCCAGCGCCTCCATCCCGGAGATCATGCCCAGGTGATTGATCTGCGGCTGGTAATAGAGTGTAAGCTGGTGGTTTTCCAGCGCCTTGCGCAGGTCCTTTTCCAGCTCCAGGCGCTGATCCGCCTGGAGTTGCAGGCTGGGCAGGTAAAAGGCGATGCCATTGCGTCCGCCGGACTTGGCCTGATACATGGCCGCGTCCGCATGGCGCAGGACCTCTTCGGCGCTGTTGCCCTGTTCCGGGAAGATCGCCACCCCGATGCTGGAGGTGACATGCAGCTCGTAGCCCTGCACGTGGTAGAGCTTGGTCAGGCTGGTCTGGATGCGACGGGCTACTGCGCGGGAGCGGATTCGCGCAGTCTCCGCATCGGCGCCCAGGCGCGGCAGGACGACCACAAACTCGTCGCCACCGATACGCGCCAGCAGGGCATCCTGGGGCATCACGTGGCGGATGCGTTGGGCGGTTTCGTGTAGCAGTCCATCGCCGACCGGATGACCAAGCGAGTCATTGATGTTTTTAAAGCGGTCCAGATCGAGCAGGATCACCGCGCCATGTTGCTGGTTGGGGATCGTCTCATGGATGATGTTGGTCAGACTCTGCATCAGGCAGACCCGGTTGGGCAGGTCGGTCAGTTCGTCGTGGTAGGCGATGTGTAACAGACGGCGTTCCTGCCTGGAAAGTCGGCGATGCGCGTAGGTCAGTCCAGCCAGGCCCAACAACCAAAGCAGGGAATGGCCGGCCCCCAAAGCCAACAGGTGACGGTCGGCATGTTGTTGCAGCGTGTCCATGGGCACGCTCACGCTCAGCCCGCCCAGTACATCACCCACCTTGAGCGGGGTGTTGGTATGACAGCCAAAACAACTTTCCTGGGCAAAACGTGGCCGCATCAGCCGGTAATAGCGATGGCCATCCTCGGTGGTGTAGGCGCTGACTTCCCTGCTTCCCTGTTCTAAGGCATTAAGTGCCGTCAGCTCCCATTCATCGGGACGGTTTTCTTCACGCAGCAAGTACTTACTGGTGACATGGCCACGGATCCCGGTGTCCTGGCCCATCGCCTCCTGATCATGGGCGAGCCGGACAAAATACGAGGAATTGAGCAGGGTCAGCTGTACCCCCTCCTGGGTGGTCAGATCCCTTTCGGGCAGGTGGGCAAGATAAGGGTTGGGGCTGACCCCGCGCTCGATGGGGGCATAGAGTCCACCGATACTGGCGACCACATGCCGATAGGCCTGGTCCTTGTTCAGTGAGGCGGTGGCCTGGTGGTGGGCCTGGACCTCGATGTTTTCGTAAACCTGGAAGCTGTTCCAGCCGACAGAAAGCAGCACCACCGCGGACCACAGCAGCATCAGCAGCATGGCCCAGCGTCGGCTATTGACGGTTTCCCGGAAGGAAAGAAAATGTGAAAAATCCTGGCCCACAAACCCACACGTATCGATCAGAGAGGGACTACTGTAGGGGATGGATCATGAATTGTAAATTTTTGTGTATTACTACCTTTTTATGAACTACCCGGTTTAACGATTGCCCGCCTGGGATCTCAACCAAAACGATAGTGTTTACGCATCACCCAGACCACGCCGGCAAGCACCACCACGGCGATTGGGCCTGCACGGTAGCGGGGATGGACTAGCCGCGCCCGCGTCCAGGGCGCGGCCCTGATTTTTTTGGCTGGGGCCGTGAGGCCCCGGCCTTGTTTTGTGAGCGGGGCTTGCCACTTGCTTTGCCGCTGGATTTGTCCCGGCCTTCCCCAGGGCGAGTAGTCGATTTACCGCGCCCCGCGCGGTGGTCCCGAGTTGGTTTGCGTGATGGTTTATCCTGGCCCTGTGCGGGTCTACCGGGCTGATTTTTCACTGCGGGCTTGCGCAGCGGTCTGTCGGTGGTGCTGGATTTTTCGGTCAGGGCCAGGATGGTCTGGATCTCCTTGTCGCTGAGATCGCGCCAATCACCCAGGGCCAGACCCTTGAGGGTGACGTTCATGATGCGCACCCGTTCCAGACGCACCACCTCGTAGCCGAAGTATTCACACATGCGCCGGATCTGACGGTTCAGCCCCTGCACCAGGGTGATGTTGAATACCGTGCCGCTCTCCTTGCGCACCGCACACTTGCGGGTGATCTGCCCCAGGATCGGCACCCCACCGGTCATGCCCTGAATAAACGCCTCGGTGATCGGCTTGTTGACGGTGACCCGGTATTCCTTTTCGTGATGATTGCTGGCGCGCAGGATCTTGTTCACCAGGTCGCCGTTATTGGTCAGGAAGATTAGCCCCTGGGAATCCTTGTCGAGCCGTCCGATGGGAAAGATCCGCACCGAATGCTTGACGAAATCCACGATATTATTGCGCTCACCCGCCTCGGTGGTGCTGACGATCCCGACCGGCTTGTGGAGGGCGATAAACACCAGGTCGTCCGGCTCATAGGGGTCGATGGCCTGGCCATTGACCTTGACCACACTGCCGGGAAAGACCTGGTCGCCAGTGCTGGCGCGTTTGCCATTGATGGTGACATTGCCCTGCTCGATATAGCGGTCGGCCTCACGCCGCGAACACAGCCCTGACTCGCTGATGAATTTATTGATACGGATGGAGCGACTGGAGGACATGAGAGGCGTATGCACCGGCAAGGGGAATGCCGCCTATCATATAACTGCCAGGGATGCGGGGAAACAGCGGACTGCGCAGTTGCTAAGGTTTGTTTGAATGTGGTGCCAGGCTGTTAGCGGAATAACAGGGCGAGGGACAGCAGCAGCGACAGGCTGGCTACGCCCAGCGCCAGGATCAACAGGCTTCGATAACGGGCCTGTTGTTGGCGAGACGCCTCGGCGGCCAGCTCCATGCCCTGGATCAACTGCTGGGTCTTTTCGGCCAATAGATGGATCGATTGGGCATTTTGCGTCACCGCCTGCTGCAATTCTTCGATCTGTTTGGCGATCACCGGGTCTGGCGCGGCGGCGGTACTGGATGGCCGTGCGGTGAAGGCGGGGATGGCGGCGGTGGCCACCTGGGCCAGATAGGGGGCAACGGCCTTGAGGATGGGGAGGAACTGGATGGCCATGGTGGTTTCCTGAGCAATAGCGATGGGGCAAGCATACCCCTGCCTTTGCTGGATGGCCACCGTGGGCGGTGGCTTTGATGTATGGCCGGGGGGAGACGCTGCGCTATGATGTGACGATGCGCAAGATCATCCTGTTATTGCTGTGCCTGCCATTATTGGCCGCCTGTTCGGCGCGCATCGTGGCACCTGTGCCACTGGAGCAGCCGCGGGCGATCTTCGTGCTCGACCATGGTCGTCATTCCAGCCTGGTGCTTTCCAGGGCGGATGGCAGCCTGTTGCGGTATTCCTATGGGGATTGGCGTTATTACGCGGAGGGTGAGATCGGTTTTTGGGATGGCTTGCGGGCGGTGTTTGTGCCCACTGCTGCGGCCATGGGTCGGCGCGAGCTACCGGGACCGGCGGACGCCGCGCGCTTGCTAGGTCAGGTAGGGGTGCTGATTGTGCATCTGCATGCCATGCAGGCGGAGGCGGCCAGGCTTGATCAGTTGATCACCGTGCTGGAAGGCCTATATCAGGATGGGCAGGCGCAGCGACACTATCGCGCCGATTTTGATCTGGAATTTGTTCCGCACCCGGTGCCTTACACCCTGTGACATAACTCCAATCGGGTGGTAGCCGAGTGGCTGATGCAACTGGGGCTGCAAGTGGAAGGGCGGTACTGTCGCGCTGGCAGGTGGATGAGCGAGAAGTTATGCGCTGAAAGGCTTTGGTTCGATGGGGGCATGGCAGGCCAACAGCTAATCATCCTTCCCGCAAATTTGCGAAGAACCTGTTTTTCAGCATAGCGGTTTTCTTGGCGTGCTTGGCGCCTTGGCGAGATCAGGCTGATCAACCCTACGCCTGCGCTGCCTCCAGGGCTTCGCTGCACTGCAGCCACTCTTCTTCGGCCTGGGCATGGGCCTTGTCCAGAGCGCCCTTGTCCAGCAGGAGTTGGGCCAGCTCGGCCTTGCGTTCGGCCTGGTAGATGGTCGGGTCGGCCAGTCTGGTCTCCAGCTCGTTGCGTTGCTGCTGCAGGCGGTCCAAGGCCTTTTCCACCTTCTCCAATTGCTTGCGCAGGGGTTGCAGGCGTTGACGGGCCTCTGCATCAAGGCGACGTTGGTCCTTGCGAGAGGTGGCACTGTTGGCCCCGCTGGTGTTGCTGCCATCTCCCTTGTCGGAATCGCGCAGTTGGTCACTCAGCCAGCGACGGTAATCGTCCAGGTCACCGTCGAATTCCTGCACCTTGCCACTATCCACCAGCAGCAGCTGATCGGTCACACTGCGCAGCAGATGGCGATCATGGGAGACGATCACCATCGCGCCACCAAACTCCTGCAGGGCCATCACCAGGGCGTGGCGCATCTCCAGATCCAGGTGGTTGGTGGGCTCATCCAGCAGCAGCAGGTTGGGGCGTTGGTAGACCAGCATCGCCAACACCAGGCGGGCCTTTTCACCGCCGGAGAAGGGGGCACTGGCGGCCAGCGCCATTTCCGCGTTAAAACCAAAACCACCAAGAAAATCCCGCAGCTGCTGTTCACTCGCCCTGGGGTCCAGGCGTTGCAGGTGCAGCAGCGGGCTGGCCTTGGGATCGAGCTGTTCGAGCTGGTGCTGGGCGAAATAACCGAGCTTCAGATCCTGCGCCGGGATCGCCTCACCGGCCAGCGGTTTTAGTTCACCGGCCAGCAGCTTGATCAGGGTCGATTTACCCGCGCCATTGTGGCCGAGCAGGCCGATGCGATCACCGGGCTGAATACTGAGGCGGGTGCCGCTGATGATCGGCGTATCGCCATAACCGGCGGCGATCTGTTCCAGGGTGAGCAGCGGGCTGGGCAGTTTATCCGGCGCGGCGAAGCTGAAGTGAAAGGGGGAGTCCACGTGGGCCTGGGCGATGCGCTCCATTCGTTCCAGGGCCTTGATGCGGCTTTGTGCCTGGCGGGCCTTGGTGGCCTGGGCACGAAAGCGGTCGACAAAACTCTGGATGTGTTTGATCTCGCGTTGCTGCTTTTCGTAGGCAGACTGCTGACGGGCCAGGTGTTCGGCACGCAGGCGCTCAAAGTCGGAGTAGTTTCCGCTGTAGAGGGTGAGTGCCTGTTGTTCCAGATGGAGGATACGGTTGCAGATCTCATCGAGAAAGTCCCGATCATGGGAGATCAGCAGCAGGGTGCCGGGGTACTGCCCCAGCCACTCCTGTAGCCAGTAAACCGCATCCAGATCCAGATGGTTGGTCGGTTCATCCAGCAGCAGCAGGTCGGAGCGGCACATCAGTGCCTGGGCTAGGTTCAGGCGCATCCGCCAGCCGCCGGAAAAACTGGCGACCGGTTGATCCAGTTGTTCGGTTTTAAAGCCCAGGCCGTTCATCAGCCGCGCCGCACGTGAACGGGCGGTATAGCCGCCGATGCTGTCCAGTTTGGCGTGCAGCTCTCCCTGGCGATTACCATCATGGGCCTGCTCTGCCTCGGCCAGCTGCTGTTCCAGTTGGCGCAATTCATGATCGCCATCCATCACATAGTCGATGGCGGGGCGTTCGACCCCCGGTGTCTCCTGCGCCACATGGGCGATCACCACGCTGGGTGGCAGGCTCAGTTCACCGCTATCGGCGTGCAACAGCCCGCGCAGCAGCGCAAACAGGCTCGATTTGCCCGTACCGTTGGCACCGGTAACGCCGACCTTCTCGCCTTGATTGATGGTTAGCGAGGCCTGTTCGAATAACACCTTGGTGCCCCGGCGCAGGGCCAGGTCTGTCAATTTGATCATGCTAAAAAAACCTTAGCCACAGAGGGCACAGAGTTCACTGAGGAGTACCAAATGGCTTGAGCATTGTACGAGATTGTCTGAACCACTGCGGCAGTCAGCTACTTGAGCCGTTCACTCTGTGTTCTCTGTGCCCTCTGTGGCAAATCATTTTTATAATGGCTTGACGGCCTCGATAGTGGCTGAGATCACATAGTCCTCAACGCCGCGTCCCGGTGCCCAGTCGCGGATGAATTCGCGTGATTCGTCCTTGGGGGCGATGCGGATCTGCTGAAAACCGGCGGCGCGCATCATGCCCTCCAGTTCCTCGATCAGCGAGGCATTGCCCATGCAGCCGGCGATCAGCGCCGGGTCCTTGCGCATTTCCTCGGGCAGAACGGTGGTGGCGACCACATCGGAGATCGCCAGGCGACCGCCGGGCTTGAGCACGCGCAGCGCCTCGCGGAACACCTGGGCCTTGTCCGGGGAGAGATTGATCACGCAGTTGGAGATGATCACATCGGCACAGGCATCGGCCAGCGGCAGGTATTCGATCTCGCCGAGGCGAAACGCCACATTGGTGTAGTGGCCCTTGCTGGCGTTGGCGCGCGCCTTGCTGATCATTTGCGGGGTCATATCGATGCCGATCACCCGCCCATAGGGGCCGACTTCGGCGGCGGCCAGGAAACAGTCGAAACCGCCGCCGGCGCCCAGATCCACCACCACCTCGCCGGGGCGCAGCGAGGCGATGGCGCCGGGATTGCCACAGCCCAGGCCCATGTCGGCCCCTTCGGGCACCTGCAGGCGTTGTGCCTCGCTGTAACCCAGGCGGGTGGAGATCAAGGTGTTGATGGCGGCATCGTCGGAGACGCCGCAGCAGCTGCTGGCCGGGCCGCAGCAGCTGTCCTGCTTGGCCTCGGCGACCTGCTGATAGGCATGGCGGACCTGTTGACGATGTTGGTCGTGCTGATCGTGGCTCATTTTATTCCTCTCCGGGGACGGCATGGCCTGCACAGGGCAGGCCGGTAGTTTTCAGGGTGTCAATATTCAGCGCGGTCAATTCGCCGCCCCACAGGCAGCCAGTGTCGATGGCATGTACCCGGTCCTGCTGGTAGAGCCCCAGGGTGGACCAGTGACCAAAGATGATACGGGCCTGGCGGCTTTGGCGTTGCGGGACCTGGAACCAGGGCATCAGCCCGCTGTCTTCCTGGCCACCGGGCTGGTCCTTGTGCTTGAAGTCCAGTTCGCCGCGTGCATCGCAATAGCGCAGCCGGGTGAAGCAATTGACGATGAAGCGCAGTCGATCCCAGCCACGCAGCTTTTTCGACCAGCGGCTGGGTTTGTTGCCATACATGTGCTGCATGAATTCGTGAAAGTCCTCGCCCCGCAGCACTGCCTCGACCTCGTCCGCACAGGCCAGCGCGGTGGGGATATCCCACTGTGGTGGCAGGCCCGCGTGCAATAGTGCGATCTCCCGTTCGGCATCGTAGTGCATCAGTGGTTGGTGGCGCAGCCAGTCCAGCAGTTCGTCGCCATCCTCGGCACGCAGCACCGGGGCAAGGCTGTCGGTGTTCTTGAAATGCCGGTGGCGATTTTGCCACAGCGCCAGCAGATGCAAGTCATGATTGCCTAGCACGGTGATGGCCGCCTCGCCCAGCCCACGCACCAGGCGCAGCACCGCCAGCGAATCCGGGCCACGGTTGACCAGATCGCCGACCAGCCATAGCCGATCACTGCCCGGATCGAAGGCGAGCCGATCCAGCAGCTGATGCAGCTCCGTGTAACAACCCTGAATGTCGCCGATAGCGTAGGTGGCCATGTCTGCTTCGCGGTGGTGGCTGGGTTGCCAATCTTAGCATTATTGGGGAAAGGTGTTCACTGCAGAGAGAGGCAAGGGGCTAGGGGCTAGGGGCTAGGGGCTAGGGGCTAGGGGCTAGGGGCTAGGGGCT
>JACUTZ010000184.1 GCA_014859545.1 Gammaproteobacteria bacterium | reverse complement strand
TAAGCACTGCTCTTCTTCGCCTCTAAGCCAAAGAAGGTGGCGGCACTCAGCAGCGCGTCATCTTCCGTGATCAAACAGGCCCGATAATGCTCAGCACAGGCCAAGTGGAGGGCATCCAGGGTTCGAAGACTCGTCCTGCGCATGCCAATCCATTGGATCGCTCTCTCATAATGGGAAATTTCAATCGGGCAACGAACAAAGCGGCCATGGCTTGAGTTTGTCTTGATTCATTTGTATACCCACGATGATATCCGTTTGAAAAGCTTACTCACTCGTGGGCAGTTACACAATTTGGTTTACAGGCTCCATCGGTGCAGTTCCTATATCACCGGCACCCTACGAAGAACTATTCCGTAATCATGTATCCTTTCCTTGCCCCCTTTCCCCCTTTCTCCCTTGCTCCTCAGCCCTATCCCTTCACCCCCGCCAAATACGCCGCAAAGGCATCCTTGAGATCCGGATGCTTGAGCGCATACTCCACCGTCGCCTGCAGATAGCCCAGCTTGCTGCCGCAGTCATAGCGCTTGCCCTTGAAGCGATAGGCCAGTACCTTCTCCTCGGCCAGCAACTCGGCAATCGCATCGGTCAGCTGGATCTCACCGCCCGATCCCTTATGAGTGCGTTCAAGGAAATCAAAAATCCGTGGTGTCAGCAGATAACGCCCCACCACCGCCAGATTGGATGGCGCCTGCACCGGCTTGGGTTTTTCGATGATATTGGTGATATTCGCCACCTCACCATCATCGTTGCCGGTACTGACAATCCCGTATTTGTCCGTGTCCGAGGCCGGCACCTCCTCCACACCCAGGATGCTGCAGTGGTATTCCCCATACAGATTCACCATTTGGCGCACCACACCACGATCATGGCCATCGATCAAGTCATCGGCCAGCAGCACCGCAAAGGGCTCATTACCCACCACCGGCTTGGCACACAACACCGCATGACCCAGGCCCAGCGCCTCCGGCTGGCGGATATACACACAGGAAATCCCCTTGGGCACGATCCCGCGCAACAGGGCCAGCAACTCATGCTTGCCCTTTTTCTCCAGCTCGGCTTCCATTTCGTAGTTCTTGTCGAAATGATCCTCGATCGCCCGCTTGGCGCTGCTGGTGACAAAGATCATCTCGGTAATCCCCGCCTCAATCGCCTCTTCCACGGCATATTGAATCAACGGTTTATCCACAACCGGCATCATTTCCTTGGGATTGGCCTTGGTAGCCGGCAAAAAACGGGTACCCAAACCCGCCACAGGAAATACAGCCTTCTTAATCAGCGACATAACAACTCCATCTTCATCAACAAAACAGTGCATCCATCAGGTAGGCGCATTATACCCACGCTAACACAGTGAAACGACCACAGCACTACCCCAAACCATTCGCGGCAAAGCCGCTCCTACTCAGCCTTCTGCTCTAAGCACTTAGCACTCATCACTCAGCCCTGTGGGATGCCGCCACTTGACCATCACGGGAATATACAACCCGGAGTTGGCTGAAGGGTGCAAGCCTCACGTTAGCGGCGAAACATGACAGCAAGAAAAACCCTGGCAACAAAACCAGCCAACACCTGCAACATGCCAATACCTAAATATTTCCCCGGAACACCATAAATCGGGCATAATCCGCCACAGAAACCCTGACTCATCCCCTCCAACCCAATATGGATTCGACATGCAAAGCTATCAGGAAATTATCAACCAAATCGAAGACTTGCAAAAACAAGCTGAGAAAATACGCGAGACAGAAAGAGCCGCCGCGATCACCGAGATCAAGGAAAAAATCGCCATCTTCGCCATTAGCGCCGAAGAACTGGGCCTCGCCAGCACCGGCAAGCGCCCCAGCACCAAGGGCAAGAGTAACGTCAAGGCCAAATATCGCGATCCCGTCAGCGGCGCCAGCTGGTCCGGTCGGGGCAAAATGCCTACCTGGCTCAAAGAGCAAATCGACGCCGGCAAGTCCAAAGACGCCTACCTGATTTAATCCCAAAGCCGGAGCGCAAGGTCGGAGCATTGAGATCCAGCTCGATGAAGCACAATGTCGACCACGAGCTCGACACTCCGGCCCTAACCCCTAACCCCTAGCTGTTTTTGACCTTCGCCGTTCCTTGCTCCCTTGCACCTTGCTCCCTTTCCCCTGCGTTTATCCTAACCCCTAACCCCTAACCCCTAACCCCTGCGCAAGCCAGGTTTTGATTTACGCTTTTCCTTGCTTCCTTGCTTCCTTGCCCCGTACCCTCTCAGCCCTCAGCACCGTCGTTTCCGCTGAAGACAAAAAGCACACCTTAGGCTACACTTTTACCCATGAAAACCATTTCATGGAATCCGGAAAAAAACAAACTTCTCCAAGAGGATCGAGGTCTCTCTTTCGAAGATGTTGTCTTGCACATCTCGAACGGAGATATTCTGGATACCTTCGAGCATCCGAATCAGGAGCGGTATCCTGGTCAGCAAATACATGTGATTGATATAGAAGGATATGCCTATCTGGTACCCTTTTTAGAGTCAGAAGATGAGGTTTTCCTGAAAACGATCATTCCAAGCCGAAAAGCGACCAAAGCCTACCTGGGAGGCGGACAATGAGCAAACTGGACAAAGAAGAGCAGGCAATTTTGAAGGCGTATGAAACCGATCAGCTTCAGCGTTCGCCGGACGTTGAGGCGAGAAAGGCCCGGCATCAGCAGTATGCAGAGGCGATGTTCAAGAAAGATGCCCGCATCAACATCAGGCTATCAAGCAAAGATCTCAGGGGTCTACAGAAAAAGGCTCTGGCAGAAGGCATCCCCTACCAAACACTCGTTTCCAGCATCCTCCATAAGTATGTGGAAGGTCGTTTGCGAGAAGAACGCTAGCCCCCCCCCGCCCCCAAATACCTTGGCCGGAGCATCGAGCTCCAGCTCGATGAAGCATAATGTCGACCACGTGCTCGACATTCCGACCCTAACCCCTAGTTGTTTTTAACCTTCGCCGTTCCTCGCTCCCTTGCACCTTGCTCCCTTTCCCCTGCGTTTATCCTAACCCCTAACCCCTAACCCCTAACCCCAGCGCAAGCCAGGTTTTGATTTACGCTTTTCCTTGCCCCTCCCCCTTGCCCCCTTGCTCCCTTGCTCCCTTGCCCCTCAGGACTAGCTTCCCCCCCCCTAGCCCAGCTACAATAACCGCACACA
>JACUTZ010000183.1 GCA_014859545.1 Gammaproteobacteria bacterium | reverse complement strand
CGATCGTACGTGATAACCCCTCTTATATCGGTATTAAACCGATGTTTGGTGCGTGCTGTGTCCATTAACCCTTTGCGTCTTTGCGGTGAAATTTTTTTCAAAAGGTGCGAGTAGATACGAACTAACTTATGAGCATTCTTTAGCGCTTGCGTCGAAAGAAGTCCCGTAACAGGGCGCCACACTGCTCGGCCATCACCCCGCCCTGCACCTCGCAGCGGTGGTTGAGCTCCCCTGAACGCAAAATATCAAACACCGAACCGGCAGCCCCGGTTCGCGGATCACTCGCCGCATAGACCACCCGTTTTACCCGTGCATGCACCATCGCCCCGGCACACATCGGGCAGGGCTCAAGGGTGACATACAGGGTGGTGTCATTCAGACGATAATTGTTCAGCGCCCGCCCGGCCGCGCGCAGCGCCTGGATCTCCGCATGGGCGGTCGGATCGCTGTGGGAAATCGGCAGGTTCCATCCCTCGGCAAGCAACTCACCATCCTGGACGATCACCGCCCCCACCGGCACCTCACCGGCCTGGGCAGCACGCAGCGCCAGGCCGTAGGCATGGCGCATCCAGTATTCGTCGGGGGATTCCAGTTTCAGTGCCATTTGGATCGCATAAATAATTTTGCCACAGAGGACACAGCGATCACTGAGGAAAACCCCAAATACTTTTCGCCAGCCCGCTTAGCTTTTTTCCGTGTCCTCTGTGTACTCTCTGCCCTCTGTGGCAAAAAATCATTCCCATTCGATGGTGCCCGGCGGCTTGCCGGTAATGTCGTAGACCACCCGCGAGATGCCGTTGATCTCATTGACGATGCGACGGCAGACGTGGTCGAGGAAGTCATAGGGTAGGTGTGCCCAGCGGGCGGTCATGAAGTCGATGGTTTCCACCGCGCGCAATGCCACCACGTATTCATAGCGGCGACCATCGCCGGTGACGCCCACGGATTTGACCGGCAAGAATACCGCGAAGGCCTGTGATGTCTTGTGATAAAGATCGTGCTTGCGCAGCTCTTCGATAAAGATGTGATCGGCCAGGCGCAGACAATCGGCATACTCCTTCTTCACCTCGCCCAGGATGCGCACCCCCAGGCCCGGCCCCGGGAAGGGATGACGGTAGACCATGTCGTGGGGCAGACCCAGCTCCACCCCGAGGCGGCGTACCTCGTCCTTGAACAACTCGCGCAACGGCTCCAGCAGTTGCAGGTTCATGTGTTCGGGCAGACCACCGACGTTATGGTGGGATTTGATCAGATGGGCCTTGCCGGTCTTGGCCCCAGCCGACTCGATCACATCCGGATAGATGGTACCCTGGGCCAGCCAGCGGGCCCCGGCCAGCTTGTTGGCCTCTTCTTCGAAGATCTCCACAAACAGATTGCCGATGATCTTACGCTTTTGTTCCGGATCACTGACCCCGGCCAGGCGATCCAGGAAGCGCTGCTCGGCATCGATGCGGATCACCTTGACCCCCATGTGCTGGGCGAAGGTGGCCATCACCTGATCGCCCTCGCGATGGCGCAACAGGCCGTTGTCCACAAACACGCAGGTCAGCTGCTTGCCGATGGCCTTGTGCAACAACGCTGCCACCACCGAGGAGTCCACCCCGCCGGACAGCCCCAGGATCACCTCATCCTGCCCCACCTGCTGACGCACCGTGGCAATCCCATCCTCGATGATATTGCTGGCGGTCCACAGGCCCTCGCAGGCGCAGATGCCATGCACGAAGCGCTCGATGATGCGCTGTCCCTGTACGGTATGGGTCACCTCGGGATGAAACTGCAGCCCGTAGAAACGGCGTTCTTCATCGGCCATGCCAGCGATCGGGGCCGACTCGGTAGAGGCCATCAGCTTGAAGCCCTCGGGGATTTCGACCACCCGATCGCCATGGCTCATCCACACATCCAAAAGGCCATGGCCTTCCTCGGTAACGTGGTCCTCGATATCGCGCAGCAGCGCGGTGTGGCCACGGGCACGCACCTGGGCATAACCGTATTCATGGTGATCGGCGCTTTCCACCTTACCGCCCAGCTGCATTGCCATGGTCTGCATGCCGTAGCAGATCCCCAATACCGGTACGCCAAGCTCAAATACCAACTGCGGTGCCGAAGGCGCATCGGCTGCGGTGGTGCTTTCCGGGCCACCGGAGAGGATCACCCCATTGGGGGCAAACGCACGGATTCCCGCCTCGTCCATGTCATAGGGATGCAGTTCACAATAGACCCCGGCCTCGCGCACACGGCGCGCAATCAGCTGGGTGTACTGGGAGCCAAAATCGAGGATCAGGATGCGTTGGGCATGGATGTCGGTGGACATGAATATTCTCTCGGAAAAAGCGCGCCTGAGGGCGGGATGGAAAAACGCTACATGATCGGCGAAACGCCGTGGGAGTGCAACCGCAGACTTTCACCGCAGATTTTCACAGCCCGTCCCTCCAGCACGAGGCGATAAGCCGCGCCTACCACCTATCGAAACGCCCTCCCACTACGGATACATCCCCTGATTAATTGTGGCATGTAAAGACGTGCGCAGTCTCTTTTCTTCGCTTGACGGGCTTGACGCAAGCAACAATAAAGAGATCTTCAGCTATACGAAAGACAATTGGGGTGAGATGCAGGCCCACCTATACATTGAAGGCATGTTCGCCTGTTTCAAGCAGATCGCCGATGATAAGGCACTTTCGCACCCTATACCTGCCGAATCTGAAGTAATCGGTTTCTACACACGCTACGAAAAACACGATATCTACTGGAAAGCATTACAATCGGGGCAAATCGGTATCGTAACCGTGCTGCATGAGCGCATCCACCAAATGGAGCGATTAAGGGAGGACATGGTATAATTTCATCATGCTCAATGATGTCAAAGTCATGGGTTCCCTCCCTCGCGAAACGCCGCCGATTTCCTGTCTCCTCCCCGTCCCAAGGGAGCTGATCGCCGCCCGGTTTTAGCTTCGATTTGCGCCTTGAATCGCTCATCACCCAATGCCCAGGCCTTGTTCGTTGCTTCCCGTATCGCCACCAAATCCCGCTCCGGCATCCTGCCGCGAAACAGTGCGCGATAGGCGCTCTGTCGCACCTCGCCCGTTTTGTCCAACTGCTCATATATTGGATGCGCCATCAGGATCTGCACGGGCTTGCCTAATGCATTGCCTTGGTAACTAGCAGGCTGTTGTTGTCGCTCAGGCGAGTGCGAAAGAAGGCATTGCGGGCGACCGTA
>JACUTZ010000038.1 GCA_014859545.1 Gammaproteobacteria bacterium | reverse complement strand
ACCCCTACCTGGCCTTTGATATCAAGGGTGCCAAGACTGGTGACAAGGTGAAGATCAGCTGGGATGACAACGAAGGCAAGAGCGACAGCGCCGAAGCCAATATCGGCTAAGGTTTCGCCTTGCGAGAAAAACCGGCTCATTGAGCCGGTTTTTTTTTGCCCCCTTGGTCGACAAGCCGGAAACACAAACAATGTCTCGCCAAGGCGCAAAGATCGCCAAGAACACAACATGGATGAGTAGCGCTTTTGCCACAACACACCGTCCAACGATACTCATAACGCGATCTTGGCGTTCTTCGCGGCTTGGCGAGCTCATCATGTTGCACTTTACTGCCTCACCGAGGTGAGGGGGCAAACAAACTTTGCCCCATCGGTACGATTCTTATACATTGAACACATAGCTGGGGCTGGGTAAATGGCGTGAGACCAGACGACACAGCAACGCAAGCTATTCTCCATTCCCTCCGGATCCTGTGAGGTAGCCGTGGACATACCAACAGCAATCCCTGCCGAGACAGCCAAGACCCTGGATGGCCTGTTTCGCCAACGCCTGGCGCAAAGCCCCGAGGCCATCGCCTACCGTCAGTACGATACGGCCAGCCAGCAGTGGCTGAGTTATAGCTGGCAGGAGACCGCTGCAGAGGTGGCCCGTTGGCAGGCTGCCCTGGCCGCCAGCGGCCTGCAACAGGGAGATCGGGTCGCCCTGAGTCTGCGCAATTGCCGTGAGTGGGTACTGTTTGAACAGGCGGCCCTGGGGCTGGGCTTGGTGGTGATCCCGCTCTATACCGATGATCGGCCGGACAACGTGGCCTTTATCCTGGCGGATGCCGGGGTGAAGCTGCTGCTCTGTCAGGATCTGCCCCGCTGGCAGCGTATTGCCCCGGCCCTGCATGACAGTGCCAAGCTGGCCTCGGTGATCATTCTACAGGATGACAATGGGGACAACGGGGACAACGGGGCCATCCAGCGCGAGGATGAGCGCCTGATCTTCGTTAGCCAATTGCTACCCGAAGGTAAACATCCGCTGCAGGGCCTAGCCCAGGACCCCCATGCCCTGGCTACCATCGTCTATACCTCGGGCACCACCGGACGGCCCAAGGGGGTGATGCTCAGCCATTACAATATCCTGTCGATTGCCTGGAATGGCCTGCAGCTGGTGGACCTGGGCGAGGGCTGCGAATTCCTGTCCTTTTTGCCGCTCTCGCATACTTTGGAGCGCACTGCCGGTTATTACCTGCCGATGATGGCTGGCGCCAGCGTAGCCTTTGCCCGATCGATCAATCATCTGGCCGAGGATCTGCAGCAGATCCGTCCCTCGGCGCTGATCTCGGTACCACGGGTCTATGAACGGGTCTATAGCCGTATCCATAAACAGTTGGAACAGGGACCGGCACTCAAGCGCTGGCTGTTTGCCGCAGCGGTGCATGTCGGTTGGCGTCATTTCGAACGTCAGCAGGGACGTGCCGCGTGGCATCCGATGCTGCTGTTGCAGCCGCTGCTCGCGCGCCTGGTGGCGCGCACGATCCAGGCCCGCCTGGGGGGACGGCTGCGCTTCGCCGTCAGTGGTGGCGCAGCACTGCCCAGCGAGATCGCGCGGGTGTTTCTTGGCCTGGGCGTACCACTGTTGCAGGGCTATGGCCTGACCGAGACCAGCCCGGTGATTAGCGTCAATCCACCCTGGGACAACATCCCCAGCAGCGTCGGGATCTGCCTGCCGGGGGTGCAGGTGCGGATCGGTCATGACCATGAGCTACAGGTAAAGAGCCCCGGCATCATGCTGGGCTACTGGAACAACCACCAGGCCAGCAGCGAGATGATCGGCCCTGATGGTTGGCTGTACACCGGCGACCAGGCCCGTATCGATGACAAGGGCCATATCTATATCACCGGACGGATCAAGGACATCCTGGTGCTCTCCAATGGCGAGAAGGTCCCGCCCGGTGACATGGAGATGGCCATCGCCCTGGATCCCCTGTTTGAACAGGTGATGGTGATCGGTGAGGGCCGCGCCTACCTGTCTGCACTGCTGGTACTGGATGCGGAACGCTGGCAAGCGCTTGCCCAGGAATACGGGCTCGACCCAGAGAACCCGGCCAGCCTGTCGGACAGGCAAGTCCTGCAGCAGGTATTACAGCGGATCCGCCAGCAACTGCGTCATTTTCCCGCCTATGCCAAGATCCGCCGGGTACACCTCAGCCTGGAGCCATGGAGCATCGAGAATGGTCTGATGACCCCCACCATGAAGATCAAACGCCCGCAGGTGCTGGCCCATCTGGCCGATGCGATCAAGGAGATGTATTGAACCGCCTGCGCCACCCGGTACTGCGGGCACTGCTGGCGCAACTCATCGCCCTGAGCGCGATCCAGTTCGCGGCGACGCTGCTGCCCGGCAATATCTGGATCATCCTGCTATGCCAGGGCGCTCTTGCCGCCATACTGGGGCGTCTGTTCGGCCTGGCCAACTGGTGGCTGCCACTCAACCTGTTGCTGCCACTGGCGGTGGTGCTGATGCTGGCCGCCGCGCTGCCACCCTGGCTGTATCTGCTGGGCTTTGTGCTGCTGTGGCTGGTGCAATGGAATAGTGCTGCGGAGCGGGTGCCGCTGTATTTGAGCAATCGCCCCACCTGGCAGGCGCTGGATGCGCTGTTGCCGCAAGGCCCGGTGCGGATGATCGATCTGGGCAGCGGCCTGGCAGGCACCCTGCTCTACCTGGCCCGCCGACATCCGGAAAGCCATTTTATCGGTGTCGAGTCGGCACCCCTGCCGTTTGCCCTGGGCTGGCTACGCGGCAAGCTCGCTGGATCACCTAATCTGCAGCTGCACTACGGCAGCATTTGGGATGTGGATCTGAGTGAATACGATGTGATCTACGCCTTTCTCTCCCCTGCACCAATGGCGCGGCTGGAACAAAAACTCAGCAGCGAGCAGCACCCTGGCAGCCTGTTTATCAGTAACAGTTTCCCCTTGCCCAATATGGCAGCGGATCGGATCGAGACCCTGAGCGACCGCCGTCAGACCCGGCTCTATCTGTTTACGGCCCCGCCAGCGCCCGTCCTCGCGCCAGCTCCAGATAACGGTGCGCCACACGACGGCGGTCATTTTGTCGGCGCTCGCTCAGGGAAAAGATGAGCGCGGTAGCCGCACTGGCACGAAACGGCACCGCCCCCGCACCCAACACTACCCCGGCAAAATCCAGGCGGCAGCCATTGGTGCCGATCTCGGTCTGGCCCTGCATCCGGCTGGCGGTGATCTTCAGGTCCGAGCCGTTGACCTGCAGGCTGCCCACCCGGGCATTGCGGATCACCACCTCCTCGCAAGCTGACCCGATGCAGCACCCCCGGCACGCTGACCAGCACCATACGCAGTTCCGGCAAAGTGTTCTGTGGTGTAATAATGGGAAGCCTGCCCGATGGGCACATCACATCCCGGTAATGCCACCGTGACCACATGAAACTGACGGGACAACAGGGCTATCTGCCCAGCCGGATCTTCCGCCAACACCAGCAGGGGCAGAAAACACCATAGCAAGAGCCAATAACGCATCCCTATTCGCCTAGTCTGCCACAGCCAGATCGATGCCCTCGCGCATCACCTCGGCCAGAAAGTGGATCTGCTCCGGGGTGATCACATAGGGCGGCATCAGATAACAGACATTGCCCAGCGGGCGCAGCAAGGCACCGCGGGACAGGGCATGCTGATAGACCTTGAGGCCGCGGCGCGCCTGCCAGGGATAGGGGGTGCGATTGGCCTTGTCCTTGACCATCTCCACCGCCAGGGTCATGCCATGCTGGCGCACCTCGGCCACATGGGGATGGTCCTTGAGTGGCGCGGTGGCCTCGCTCATTACCTGGGCCAGGGCGCGATTGGCCTCGATGACATGATCCTGCTCAAAGATATCCAGGGTCGCCAGGGCGGCGCGGCAGGCCAATGGATTGCCGGTATAGGAATGGGAATGCAGAAAGGCCGTCAGCTTCTGATAGTCATCATAAAAGGCCTGGTAGATGCGGTGATGGGTCAGCACTACCGAGAGGGGCAGGTAGCCACCGGTCAGGCCCTTGGACAGGCACATGAAATCTGGGCTGATCCCGGCCTGCTCGCAGGCAAACAGGGTACCGGTGCGGCCAAAACCCACCGCGATCTCATCGGCGATCAGGTGTACCCCGTGCCGGTCACAGGCCTCGCGCAGCAGGGTCAGGTAATGGGGGTCATACATGCGCATCGAACCGGCGCACTGGATCAGCGGCTCGACAATCACCGCACAGACCTCATCGGCGTGCTGCGCCAGGGCCTGCTCCATGTGCACAAACATGCGCTCGGCCACCTCGCGGCAGCTCTCGCCCGGCTCGCGCTGGTAGCAATCCGGCGAGGGTACGGTGATCGCCTTCATCAACAGGGGTTCATAGGTGGACTTGTACAGCGCCACATCACCGACCGCCAGGGTGGCCAGGGTCTCGCCGTGATAACTGTTGGAAAGGGTAATAAAACGGGTCTTGCGGGTCTGGCCCAGATTGCGCCAATAGTGGAAGCTCATCTTCAGCGCCACTTCCACCGCCGAGGAGCCATTGTCCGCATAAAAGCAGTGCTGCAGGCCCGGCGGGGTCAGCTTGACCAGGCGCTCCGATAATTCGACCACCGGCTGGTGGGAAAAACCCGCCAGGATCACATGCTCCAGCTCATCCAGTTGCGCCTTGAGGGCGGCATTGATGCGCGGATTGGCATGGCCGAACAGGTTCACCCACCAGGAGCTGATCGCATCGAGATAGCGATTGCCGTCAAAATCCTCGAGCCACACCCCCTCGCCGCGGCGGATCGGCACCAGCGGCAGGGTCTCGTGGTCCTTCATCTGGGTACAGGGATGCCAGAGTACTGAGAGATCCCGTTGCATCCATTCCCGATTATTCAAGCGACCAACCAGTAGTGCAGTACGATGCCGATAAACACCGCCATGCCAAAGTAGTTGTTGTTCAAAAAGGCCCCCAGCGCCGGGAGTGGCTCCCGCTCACGGATGATCCCCTGCTGATAGATGGCAAAGCCGGCCGCCACCAACAAGCCCCACTGGTAGGGCCAGCCCAGTTCCAGCAGATAGCCACCCAGCCACAGTAGCGCCAGGGTGGCCGCATGCATCAGACCGATACCGAGGCGATCGTAGCGCCCCAGCAGGATGGCGGTGGACTTGACCCCGATCTTCCGGTCATCCTCGCGATCGCACAGGGCATAGATGGTGTCATAGGCCAGCGCCCAGCATATATTGGCGAGGAAAAATACCCAGGCCACCAGCGGCACCTGGCCGGTTTGCGCGGCAAAGGCCATCGGGATCGCCCAACCAAAGGCCACCCCCAGGTAGGCCTGGGGCAGGTGGGTGTAACGCTTCATGAAGGGATAACTGGCGGCCAGCAAGACCCCCACCAGCGAGAGGATGATGGTCAGGGTATTGAGCAGCAACACCAGCGCAAAGGCGAGCAGACTGAGCAGCACAAACACCGCCACCGCCTCGCCCGGCTGGATCGCCCCACGGGCCAGCGGACGTTCGCGGGTGCGACTGACATGGCCATCGATATGCCGATCCGCGTAGTCGTTGATCGCACAACCGGCCGAACGCATCAGCACCGTACCCAGTACAAACACCAGCAGCACCAGGCTATCCGGCCAGCCCTCGGCGGCAATCCACAGCGCCCACAGGGTCGGCCACAGCACCAGGTAGATGCCGATCGGGCGATTCAGCCGGGTCAGCAACACATATTCGCGCAGGCGATCCTTGATCAATTCGCTATTCATCATCTCATTTCTGCCGCGGTGGTCGGATCAGCCACACCACCAGGCCAACCACTGCCACCAAAATAAACAACTCGAACAATATAAACATCGTCACTTGCCCTGGAGATATTGTCGATCATTGAAAGAACCAATCCATCCGGGACGAAACAGCACCAGCGCGGTGGCCAGCATCCCGGTGATAAACCCCTCGGCGAAGATCATCAGCGGGGCAAAGCTCAGATAACGTCGCGCCAATAATTCCAGCGTGTAGTCACTGCAGCACAGCAGTAACAATGACGCGGCGGTGATGGTCACGGCCATACTCAAGGCCCCGCAGACATAGGCATTGAACAGGGTATAGATGAAAAAGTTCTTCGGCAAATAGCGCAGCGAAAGGCGAAACACCGCAAAGCTGAACAACACCGGCAGGGCCGCCATCAGCAAGGCATTGATACTGAAACTGAAGAAATCGATATTACCATTGACGGCCTGGCCCAGCAGTACCAGACTGATTGCCATAATGGCGAACTGCCAGCCAAACATCAGCATCAACAGAGTGGCCCCAAGCAGGTGAAAAGTCATCCCCGGGTGGATGCCGGCCTTGAGCAGCCACATGAACAACAGCCCCACCGTGGCGGCCAGAAAGATATTCAGATTGCCTGGCTCGCGCATCTTGTACCAGGGGGCGCTGATCAGCGCCCACCCCATCAGCAGCAGATACAGACCATGGGCCAGCCAGTACACCCAGAGCGCTAACAAATCACCGGGCAGATTCATTGGGTATCCTGCGCCAGCGGGACGCGGTAGGCATGGCGCTGGCAGTAGCGCAGCAACTCATGCAGGAGGAGATTGATCTGACGCTTTTCATCGTTCAGCCAGGGCGAACGCGGCTTCACCTGGTAGGGAGCCGGAATACGACCGCAGCCCTGATAGGCGATCACCTCGGCCACCCGCGCATCGTGATACATGCGCAGTTGCATCGACAACTCAGGCAGGGCGACACCGGCACTGACAAAGGGCATCCTCAGACTGAGCAAGCGGGTATAGGGAGATCGCTCCAGCACCCTGGCCTGCAACACACTGGGCCCGGCATCGGCACGCAGCGAAACCGCCTCCTCGCCTTCCAGCAAGTCCGGCAACAGGGCACACAACAGGCGGTAATTTTCCTCGAACAGGCCAATGGGATTGCGTCGCCGGTGTTTGGGGATTGGGTAAGTCATGACTATGGAATATGGACTTGCAGACGGGCACGCAAGCGGGCATGGGCCTGACTGAGTAATTGGCTGACGCGTGACTCACTTACCTCAAGCACCGCGCCGATCTCCTTGAGGTTGAATTCCTGCTCGTAATACAGGCTCATAATCAGCTGTTCACGCTCGGGCAACTGGCCGATGGCCTGCTTGAGCTGATCACGAAATTCCTCACTCAGCAGGGTCTCGATCGGACTGTCGCCCTGATTGGCAAAACGATCGAAACCCCCATCTTCCTCGTTGCTCAGTTCATCGTAACTCATCATCCGGCAAGAGGCGCTGTCGTGCAGGATCCGATGATACTCGTCCAGCGAAACCCCCATCGCCTCGGCGATCTCCCGATCACCGGCGGCTCGGCCCTTGCGGGCCTCGATACGCTGGATCGTTTCGCTCAGCTCGCGCGACTTGCGATGCACCGACTTGGGCGCCCAGTCGGTGCGACGCAGCTCATCCAGCATCGCCCCGCGAATGCGGATCGAGGCATAGGTTTCAAAGCTGGCACCCTGGGATTGATCATACTGCCCGGCGGCATCCAGCAGGCCGATCATGCCCGCCTGGATCAGATCGTCCACCATCACGCTGGATGGCAGGCGTCCCAACAGGTGATAGGCCAGTTTTTTGACCAGAGGCGCATGACGATGGACCAACTCATCACGGCTCATCTGCCCTTGTGCGGTATACATGATCGCGCGCGGATCCCGGCAAGATTGAAGATAATTGGATTATGACATAGACCGGGCAGTGGTGGCAGGGAGGATTCCATCACCTGATAGGGAAGACAATCCAGTGTACGCAGGCAGGCGTCTGCCTACACCGGGCGTTCAGGGTGAACCGAATGATCAGACGAAATAATCAACACCCGAGGGGCTGACATAACTGACCTGGGTGAGCTGTTCTGCGATGACGCGCTCCTCATCACTGAGGGTATCGGCAGCCCGATGCGCTGCGCCGCCATGGCCACTGCCCTCGCCCCGCTGCTGTGGTGATTGCTGGGACACATCGGACTGGGCCAGATTCAAACCGGACTCGGCGAGCATTTCCCGCAAACGCGGCATAGCGGCATCGAGGGCCTCACGGGTGGTCGCATGCTGGGCGATGAAATGCACGCTGGCCTGGTCATTGCTCACCGAGACACGCACATTGATCGGACCCAGTTCACGCGGATTCAACTGGATCTGCGCCTCCTGCATATTATTGCGCACCATCCACACCACGCGCTGGCCCATCGCCTGGTCCCAGCCCTTTTGCTGTACCGGGTGACCAAGACTCATCTGTGCTGGCAGGGCGGCGGCAGGCTGGGAGGCATTATTGCTGGCGGTACTGACCGCAGCAAGACTACCCAGCCCCTCAGCACTAGCTGCTGTACGAGGAGCAGCGGGTTGGCTGGCCAGATCCAGGCTGAAATCGGCACGGTTCTGCTGATTGATGGAGATCACCGCGCCCTTCTCGGCCTTGCCAGCGAAGCGCTGCGGCAACAAGTCACGCAGCAATCCCGTGTCCTCATCCGCCTCGTCCAGTGTCATCAGGGGCGTATCCTGTGCCAGCTGTGGCACCATCGGCAAGATCGCCAGTACCGGCTCGGCCGGCAATTCCTGCTCCGCTCTGAGGATCTGCAGCACGGCGGTTCCAACCGGATCGACTTCGGCAGTCGGCGGCAAGGCCTTGCCGCTTTCTGCCGCCGTCGCCGCATCAGACTGGTCAGTATCAGCCTTCTCGCTCGGCTTTGATGAATTGCTGTTTACCTGGCCTGCAGGACGCCCGGAAACGCTCTCCTGTTTGCTGACAGGGGTCTTGCCATTGGCGTTTTTTACCTGATTTTCAAGCTCTTGGGAAAAACCACCGGGGCTCCCCTTTGAATTTGGGGAGGCGGCTTTACTCTCGGGTCGCAGCAGATCCAGCGCGGAAGCGGCGGCTTGGGTAGGGGACATGGGGTCGCTCCTGTCTTAATCACTTGTCGTGACTAAAACAGAGCAACTAACATGCCAAGATGGATTTTTATACTACTTGTCGCGCTTGCGCTGGGCCATTTCGTCGTTTTCCTTTTGCTCGCGACGACTGGCCAGGTAATCCTCATCACTGCGATAGCGCTCCACCACCTTATCCATCGCCAGACTTTTGCCATGGGCCTGCTGCCACAGACTGCGCTTGTGTTCCCGTTCCTGTTGAACCATCTCCACGGCACGTTGCTGCTGTGCAATAGCCCGATCCAAATTCAGCAGGAAACGTTGCAACTCCAGTAACTTGGCCACACTGATCCCAGCTTGCCCACGTTGCTGGTAATGGCGCTGATACTCGATGCGATATTGCTGCAGCTCACGCAGGCGCTGCTCCTGCTCGCTGACACGCTGATTGCTCATCCCCAGGGCCTTGGCGGCATCCTGCTTGCGGGATTCAGTCAATTGCTGAATGGGTTTGAATCGTGTGGATTTTTTCATGTTCTACCAATGCCGGACAGCCATGGGCACCGCCAAAATACGCGACTACCGATTTATCGTCGCCACCTTGCCCTGGTGCGTTTCCAACTGCATCACCGCCTTGAGATCGTGCAGGCTGTTTTGATAATCCACCTGGGTATCCATGTCCTGCTGCAGAAATTTGACGATATGGGGATAGAGGGCGATCGCCTCATCGATCTGGGTATCGGTGCCACGGGTATAGGCGCCAACGCTGATTAGATCACGGTTCTTCTGGTAGTTAGAATAGACCCGTTTCAACCAGCGCGCCGCCTGCTGATGCTCGGTGTTGGTGATCTGATTCATGGCACGGCTGATCGAGGCCTCGATATCGATGGCCGGGAAATGCCCCTCCTCCACCAAGCGGCGCGATAACACCACATGCCCATCGAGGATCGCTCGCGCCGAGTCGGCGATGGGGTCCTGCTGGTCGTCGCCCTCGGTGAGCACGGTGTAAAAAGCAGTAATCGAACCACCACCCACATCGCCATTACCGGCCCGTTCCACCAGTTGCGGCAGCTTGGCAAACACCGAGGCCGGATAGCCCTTGGTAGCCGGTGGCTCGCCGATCGCCAGGGCCAGTTCCCGCTGGGCCATGGCATAACGGGTCAGGGAATCCATCAGCAACAACACATCCTTGCCCTGATCACGAAAATACTCGGCAATGCTGGTGGCCATCGAGGCGCCGTGCAGGCGCATCACCGGGGTATTGTCCGCCGGGGCCGCTACCACCACCGCCCTGGCCATCCCCTCCGGGCCGAGAATCTGGTCGATAAACTCCTTGACCTCTCGACCACGCTCACCGATCAAGCCGACCACGATCACATCGGCGGTGGTAAAGCGCGTCATCATCCCCAGCAACACACTCTTGCCCACGCCACTGCCGGCAAACAGGCCCATGCGCTGACCACGTCCGACACTCAGCATGCTGTTGATCGCCCGTACCCCGACATCCAGCGGTTCGTGGATCGGTTTACGCGCCATGGGATTGATAAAACGCCCGGTCAACGGCATACGCTTGCGGGTATTGAGTGGCCCCTTGCCATCCAGGGGATTGCCGGCGCCATCGATCACCCGGCCCAACAGTTGATCGCCCACCGGCGCATCGTAGACACGACCGGTAGGGATTACCCGAGAATGGGGGCCGATGCCGCGCACATCACCGGTGGGCATCAGGTAGAGATGCTCGCCGCCAAAACCGACCACTTCCGCCTCGATGGAACTGCCATTGGTATTTTCGATTAGGCAACGGGAGCCAATATTGGCCTGAATGCCCTCGGCCTCCAGGGTGAGGCCAACCATGCGGGTGATCCGGCCCTCCACCTGCAGCGGGACCGGCTCGGCGAGGAGCGCCTGCTGCTGGATCAGTTTGTCACGCCAACGTTGCTGGCGAGGCAACTCAGCCTTGGCTGTCATGCGCCTCATCCTGCTCAGGGTTTTCGGCATCCGCATTGCGCATGTCGCCCATCAACGTGTTCAAGACATGATTAAGACGCTTTTCAACACTGGCGTCGATGCGCGAAGTCTGGCTTTCTATGCGACAACCGCCCCGCCCCAGACTGAGATCCTCCTGGATCTTCCAGGGATGTTGCACCTCCTCATTGCCGGCGAAGGCCTCACGTACCAGCACCGCATCATCGGGATGCAAAAAGATCCGCACCTGACGTGCCGACGAAGGCAGCTCCCCCATCGCCTCACGCACCACGGCCAGGATCTGCTGTGGGTCTTGCTGGATCTCGCGACGAATAATCTGCCTGGCAACCGCCATGGCCAGGGCCAGCAATTCCTCTTCGACGGCTTCATCCACCGCCGCCAGCGGTTCGCTAAAGGCATGGATGATCTTCTCCAGTCGTTTCAGGGTTTCGTCAATCTGCTTTTTGCCGGCGGCCAGACCCTGCTTGCGGCCCTGCTCAAAACCCTCGGCATGGCCTTCCTTGCGGGCGGCCTCTTCGATCGCAGCCAATTGTTCGGCGGTCAGTGGACGCAGCTCATCCTCTTTGACCTCTTCCACCTTGCCCTTGGGTTTGCTGCCACCCATATGGGGCAACTCCCAGCGCTCAAAGGCGGTCAGCTCCTTGCCATCAATAAGTTTAGACGAACTCATCGCCAGCACCGCCCAATGAGATATCGCCGGCCTCAGCCATGCGACGGGCAATCGCGAGGATCTCCTTTTGTGCCGATTCCACGTCACTCAGGCGTACCGGACCCTTGGCGTCCAGGTCATCACGCAGCATTTCCGAGGCGCGCTTGGACATGTTCTTGAAGATCTTTTCCTTGAGGGCATCATCGGCACCCTTGAGGGCGGTGATCAGACTGTCAGAGGAAATTTCGCGCAGCAGGGCCTGGATACTACGGTCATCCAGATCGACCAGATTATCGAAGACAAACATCAGGTCCTCGATGGTCTGGCCCATCTCGCCGTCATATTCCTTGACCTTTTCCATGATGCGCGCTTCCACCGCACTGTCCATGAAGTTGAGGATGTTCGCGGCGGTCTTGGTACCACCCACGCTGGAGGATTTGATGCTGGAGGATGACCCCTCAAACTGTTTTTCCAGGATCGCATCCAGCTCCTGCAGGGCATTGGGCTGGATCCCATCCAGGCTGGCGATACGCATCAGCACATCTGCGCGCATGTTTTCCGGCAACAGGGTCAGGACATCGGCGGCCTGGTCGCTATCCAGGAAGGACAGCACGATGGCGATGATCTGGGGATGCTCGAGACGAACGATTTCCGCGATGGCGCGCGGGTCCATCCACTTCATGGCCTCCAGGCCCTTGGAGGAACGACCGATCAGGATGCGGTCGATCAGCTGACCGGCCTTGTCACCGCCCAGGGCACTGGTCAGCACGTTGCGCAGATAGTCTTCATTACCGGTACCCAAACCGGTATGGGTCCCCAGGGTTTCGGCAAAATCTGCCACCACCTTGTTGACCTGGTCGCGGGTGACATTGCCGATCCCGGCCATGGCCTCACCCACTTTCTGGACTTCCTTGGGGCCCATGTGTTTCATGATCTCGGCGGCAGCCGTCTCACCCAGACTCATCATCAGGATGGCGGCCTGTTCGGCTCCGCTGAGGCTGCTTTTGTCCAACTCTGCCATTATTTATCTTCCGAGATCCAATTACGCATCACCTGGGCAACCAACTTGGGATCATCCTTCACCACCTCACGTACCATCTCGATATTCTGCTCATAGGCGCCGGGGCCAGCCAGCTTGACCACCCCATCCGAGGGCTTGTCGTGCCCGAGGGTCAGTTGATCATCTCCCAGCCCATCCTGCCCCAGCGCTGCGGAGCCCGCCGGATCGCTTGGGGCGTCAGCAGATTTGATCGCCGCCAGATTACGCATCATCGGTCGTAGTACCGCAAAGATCAGCAGCATCCCCAGCAACAGAGCACCCAGCACCTTACCCAGATCCAGCACCCAGGCCTGTTCCCAAATCGGCTCTGGGCTAATCTCGGCCAAGGCCTCCATCGGTGTAAAGGGGGCGCTAATCACATTTACGGTATCACCGCGCTGGGCATCATATCCTACTGCATCACGCACCAGGGCGGTTAGCCTTTCCAGCTCTTCATCGCTACGTGGTTCACTGACCATGACCCCGGCCTCATTCGGCACCAGGTGGTCATTGACCACCACCGCCACCGAAAGCCGACGCATCAAGCCACCCGCCATGCGGGTATGGCTGATGGTGCGATCCAGCTCGTAGTTGGAGGTACTCTGACGACGACTATTGGCAGGCTGGCCTGCTGCCGCAGCATTCTGTCCCACCGCAACTTCCGGGGCCACACCCGCACCCGGCGGCTGATTGGCCAGCGCACCCGGCACGCCCTGCAGGGCATTGGCCAGACTTTGCTCTTCGGTGATCGCCTGACTGCGCAAAGCGGGCAGATCGGGATTATAGATTTCCGAGGTCTGTTCGGTGACCGAGAAATCGATATCGGCAGCCACCTGGGCGCGCACCCCGTTACGCCCGACCAGCGGCGAGAGAATATCCTCGATACGGCTGATGAAACTGCTCTCCAGATTGCGCACATATTCAAACTGGCCCTGATTCATTGCCATCTCGGGGCTGCGTTGACGCGCCGAGAGCAGACGTCCGGACTCATCCACCACGGTGACCCGTTCCGGCTCCAGATTGGGGATGCTGGAGGCGACCAAATGGGTGATCGCAGAGACCTGCCCCTCTTCAAGGACTCGCCCTGGATAGAGCTTGACCAGCACCGAGGCGCTGGGATCCTGACGCTTGCGCACGAATACCGATTGCTTGGGCAGGGCCAGGTGTACGCGGGTGGTTTGCACGCTACCGATGCTGGCGATGGAACGGGCCAGTTCCATCTCCAGGGCATGCTGATAGCGGGCCAGCTCCATGAACTGACTGGTACCGAATTCCTGCTTCTGCTGCAAAATCTCCAGCCCCTGGCCACTGCTGCGCGGCAGACCTTCGGCGGCCAGTTGCAAACGGATCTCGTGAATCTTTGAGCTGGGTACCAACAGGGCACCGCTGCGCGGGTCCAGCTTGTAATTGATGTTGCGCTGCTGCAGCACCGCAGCGATCTCGGATATTTCCTTGTCGCCCATGCTGCCAAACAGCATGCCATAGGAGGGTGACCAGGACCACAGCACCAGCGCCACGCCCAGCGCGGCCACGGCGGCAAAACCAATCAGGACTCCCAGTTGGCGAAATGCCGGCAACTGGATGAAACCCTCGGTAAAGGCCGTAATGGGTGAAGAATTCTGTGCTTTTGCCATTTCCATGATCGCTTGACCGTCTCAACTATGATGCGAATCGTCCAACAGGGTGCTCCCGTCAGTGGCTAGACCTGCATGCGCATGATTTCCTGGTAGGCCTCTACCATCTTGTTGCGGACCTGAACCATGCCTTCAAAGGCCAGACTGGCCTTGTTGCCAGCCAGCATCACTTCCGGCAGGGAAACATTGGGGGCACCCATTTCAAATGCCTCACGCATTTGGCCGGCGGTTTGCTGCATCTCGTTGACCTTGTTGATCGACTGGGTCAGCATCGTCGAGAAATTGGCACCCGATGTAGCCTGGGCCGTGCCCACGGTCTGCGCCGGGGCCTGAGGAATCCCCTGGGCCTGGGCCGCTGCTGTGCGCAACTGCATAAGTAGTTGATTTGTATTGATCGTGCTCATACCTGCCTCCGCATTCGCTCTGTCTGTTTCATGACAGCCTGCCATACCCATGCATAATTCAGGCCAGTTTTTTTCAGCAGGGAGTTGACCGTCACGGCCATGGTGGCGGCAGGAACGCCGCCACCGGAAGACTTAGGCGCTCACCGGAAATCCGGCATCGCGCAACTGGGCCAGCTTGTAGCGCAGGGTGCGCGGACTGATCCCCAGCTGTTCGGCAGCAGCCTGGCGGCTACCGGCCTTGAGTGCCTCCATGATAATCTGATACTCACGCTGCTTGAGATCTCCATTCAGTCCCTCCCCCAGCGCGATGCCGCCAGCATCGGGCCTGGACGGTGTCGGCACAGCGGCGATCGGTGCAAACTGCGGGGATAGCGAAGTCGCTGTGGTGGCGGGGCTGCTGACCGCCTCGAAGTGCAAGGCATGGCTGTCGATACCCTGCTCAGTGCCCAGGATCAAGGCGCGTTGCATCACATTGTCCAGCTCGCGCACATTACCGGGCCAGGGATGTTGCTGCAGTGCCTGCACCGCATCAGGCAGCAGCGGTGGCACCATCACCCCGGACTGCTGGGCCGCCCGCTCCAAAGACAACTGGGCAAGCGGCAGAATATCGGCCGGACGATCACGCAATGGCGGCAGGTGCAGGGGGAATACGTTCAGACGGTAGTACAGATCCTCACGGAAACGCCCTGCCTCGACCTCCGCACGCATATCCCGATTGGAGGTGGCCAGCACCCGCACGTCCAGTTCGATCATCTTGCCGCCACCGAGGCGTTCCAGCTCCCGTTCCTGCAGCACACGCAGTAACTTGGCCTGCAGTCCCAGGGCCATCTCGGAGATCTCATCCAGCAACAGGGTGCCGCCCTGGGCCTGCTCAAACTTGCCCTGGCTGGCCTTGTAGGCGCCGGTAAAGGCCCCTTTTTCGTAGCCAAACAGGGTCGCCTCCAACATATTCTCCGGGATTGCCGCACAGTTGATCGCGACAAATGGCCCCTCGGCACGGGTGGAGCGATTGTGAATAAAGCGCGCCAACACCTCCTTGCCACTACCACTTTCACCGGTAATCATCACCGTCGCGCCGCTTTGCGCCACCTTGCCGGCCAGCTGCAGCAACTGACGGCTGGCCGGGTCCTCGGCGATGGGATCACCGGCAAATCCATCCTCGCTGGCGGCGTAACGCGATACCGTGCTGATCAGCACATCCGCCTCGAAGGGCTTGACCAGATAGTCCAGTGCGCCGTCACGGATCGCCTGCACCGCCTTATCCACCGCCGCATAGGCGGTCATCAACAGGACCGGCACTTCCGCCCGTTCGGCCTTAAGCGCGCGCAACAGGGCATGACCATCCATGCCCTGCATGTGCACATCGCTCAATACCAGTTGGTAGTCCTGCTCGGCGACCATGTTCAGGGCCTGACGACCATTACTGGCCACATCGGCCTCAAAACCGGCTGCCAGAAGGGTGTCCTGCAGGGCCTCGGCCAGCGGGGCATCGTCATCGACAATCAGGATACGTTGGCTCATTGTGCTTCCTCGTTTTGCATACAGGGCAGGCGCAGACAAAAACAGCTGCCCTGCCCTGGCTGTGATTCCAGTTCGACCTCACCACCAAAGGAACGGGCGATCGCCCGCACCACCGCCAGGCCCAGGCCGGTACCGGCCGAGCGGCCGCTGACAAAGGGGGTGAAGATCGCCTCATGCCGATCCGGCTCAATCCCCGGACCATTGTCCCGTACACACAGGTGCACCTGGCCCTCGCA
Source organism: Gammaproteobacteria bacterium (assembly GCA_014859545.1). Classification (GTDB taxonomy): domain Bacteria; phylum Pseudomonadota; class Gammaproteobacteria; order Thiohalomonadales; family Thiohalomonadaceae; genus SLDE01. The sequence goes on along the minus strand of JACUTZ010000038.1, from coordinate 2,999 downwards.
CTCGCTGACACTGAGGTGGATCTGTCCACCTTGCCGATCGCTCAGGGCCTGCTCGGCGTTATTCAACAGATTTTGCAGCGCACTCTTGAGCAGGGTGCGATTGGCCATCACCCGGCAAGCCGATAACGGTGCCTCGCAGTCCAGTAACACCCCCTTGGCCGCGAGCTGCTCCTGTGTCTCCTGCGCCAGTTCCTGGATCAACTGGGCCGCTGGCATGGCCTCCAGCTTGCCCTGGCCACTATTCACAAACAGCAACATGTCGTTGATCAGGCGCTCCAGGCCACGCAGGCTGCTCATCGCCTTGCCGACCACGTGCTCCCGTCGCGTGGCATCGGGCTGGGCCGACTTGAGCTGAGAAACGTATAACATCGCCGAGGCCAGCGGGGTGCGGATCTGGTGGGCCAGACTCGCCGCCATCTGCCCCATATCGGCCAATCGACGCTGGTGTTGCAGACGTTGCTGTAGCTGGTGTGACTCGGTCACATCCTGCAGCATCAGCACCTGACCGCGCAGATTGGCCAGTGGGCGGGTAGCCAGGGTGACCAGGCGACCGGTGTGCAGTTGCAGCACATCGCTCAGATCCGGGCGGGGAATAAATACCTGCTGGATCAACTCGCGCCACAGGGCACCGCGCAGGGGCATCGCCAGCAATTCATCGGCGGCGGGATTGCATTGCTGCACCCGCCCATCATCCCCCACCAACAGCACCGCCGCCGGCAGGGCATCCAACAGGTCTTCGACCGGCGTGCTGAGCTGGGACGGGCTAGTCTCTAGGGGCTGGGCTTGCGCCAGACGCATCAGGATGGCTCCATAGTGGCTTCGTAGCCACTGTGAAGCAAAAGCTGTGCCGCACTATCTCGAACACGCAGAAAAATAATGGGAAGTTGTTTTTATTCAGACAGTTATAACTATACAGCGATCGCGTAGCAGAGGCACGACGGGATGCTAGGCGGTGGCTATCGCAGAGGCTGCCAAAAATATGACATCATTCGCTACGCTGCAGGCCGTACTTGCGCATCTTCTCCACCAGGGTGGTACGGCGCATCTGCAGCAGCACCGCCGCCTGGGCCACCACCCCCTCGGCCGCATCCAGGGCCTGCTGGATCAATTCCTGCTCCAGATCAGCCAGATACGCCTTCAGATCCACCCCGCCTGGGGGCAGGCTAACCAGGAGTCCCGCCGTACCGCCGCCTGCCCCTGTTGGCGCGGGGCCGACATCAAGTGCTGGCAAAGGGATCCCGGACTCACCATCACCACCCGCAATCTGGTATTTCTCCGGCAGATCGCCCACATCGACAATCCCTTCCGGGAACATGATCAGCAGACGTTCGATCAGATTGGCCAGCTCACGCACATTGCCAGGCCAGGGATAACGGCTGAGAGAGGTCTGCGTCGACGGGGTCAGGCGCACCGTGCCGCGCCCGCTGCGTCCCAGTCTATCGATCAGTTCATTGGCCAAAACGGGGATATCCACCGCCCGCTCGCGCAGCGCCGGCAATTCGATGGGAAAGACATTCAGACGGAAATACAGGTCTTCGCGGAAACGCCCCTCGCGGATATTTTCCTCCAAGTTGCGGTGGGTGGCGGCGATCACCCGCACATCCGCATGGATGCTTTTGTTGCTGCCCACCCGCTCAAAGGTCCGCTCCTGCAATACCCGCAACAGCTTGACCTGCATCGGCAGGGGCATGTCGCCGATCTCATCCAGAAACAGGGTCCCCCCCTCGGCCAGTTCAAAACGCCCCTGGCGCGTGGTCAAAGCCCCCGTAAAAGCGCCCTTTTCATGACCAAACAACTCACTTTCCAGGAGATCGGCGGGGATCGCGCCACAATTGACCGGTACAAAGGGGCGTTCACGACGCGAAGACAGGTAATGCAGGCTCTTGGCGACCACTTCCTTGCCAGTGCCCGATTCACCCAGGATCAAGACATTGGCCTCGGAGTCCGCCACCTGTTCGATCAGGTGACGCACCGAGGCCATGGCCGGGCTATGCCCAACCAGCACCTTGGCCAACTCGGCGGAACGGGCACCCTGGGGATAACGATGCTGCTGGTAGATCTGTCCGCGATGCAGGGCAGTAATCAGTTGCGGAAAGGCCGGCAAGGCCTCCAGACGGGCCAACACCCCATCCGGCAGCATTTCGCCCGCACCACCAAGCAAAAAGATCGGCAGATGGGTCTCCCATTCACGGATTTGGGCAAGGCTGGTGAGAGTGGCCTCGCCATCATCGGCGAGCAGCGCAAGTTTGAGGGTGGCAGGCTGAGGGATCGCCGACAATTGGGCAGTATCGGTCTCGAGTAGCTGGGTCTCCCCAAGGAAGCGGACCCGTTCACAAAGACGACTACGCCGCTCCGTATTCCCATCCACGATCAGGATTGTCTCAGCCGACATCTACACGCCCTAGGTTTTTATTGTCCAAGTATATGCCGCTACTTGATGCCCCATGGTAGCGATACCACAGGGGCATGTCAAAATTTTGTCGCACGAATTTACTGTGTACCGCTAAAGTCGCGGGCAGCGCGTCCGATATGTCAGCTAACAGATGCAAACCCCGCATATCGAGAGGATCAACAATGAACGCTCAAGCCCGTAGCGCCCTGCAACATTACGGACATGCCGGTACCGCTGGCGCGGTTGAAATCGCCAGTCCGCACCGCCTGATCCAGATGCTGTTGATTGGTGCGCTGGACAAGATTGCCGTGGCCAAGGGAGCCATCCTGCATAAGAACATCCCTGCCAAGGGCGAGAATATTGGCTGGGCGATCTCCATCATTGATAGCCTGCGCGCCAGTCTGAACCACGATGCCGGTGGTGAACTGGCTGGCAACCTCGCCAACCTGTATGAGTACATGAGTCGTCGTCTGCTGCTCGCCAACGCCCACAGTGATGTGTTGATCCTGGACGAGGTCGCCAATCTGCTGCGACAGATCAAATTCGGTTGGGATGGGATTGCCGATCAGGTTTGAGAAACAGGGGCAAGGGGCTAACCCCTAGCCCC
>JACUTZ010000182.1 GCA_014859545.1 Gammaproteobacteria bacterium | reverse complement strand
AAAGGAGATATGCAATGACTGAAACCTACTTACCACCGACGAACTGGCCACCTGCCTCAAGTATGACGCCCGCACCACCCGCGACCTGAGCAGAGAAAATGTTGTGATCGGGGGCGTGATGCCTCGGGACGCTGTCGTCCAGCGAGGTCGAACAGACCGATGTGTGAAGGGCATGCTTTGGCTGATAGAATTGCAGCAGAGCCTTTTGGGAGTTTTACGATGCGAGTGAATTTTCTGACACCTGGCCTGGGCCTACTGGCACTGCTGATGCTACTTTCAGCCTGTAGTGAGCAGGATGCACATTCCGGCCATAGCATGGCATCGGGTGCCACTGAGTCGGTGCAGCGGGTGCAGGATTTTGCTCGTATTGCCAATGGCAAGCGGATATTCAGCCGCCATTGTATTGAGTGCCATGGTGCCAATGCGGAGGGTGATCCCAACTGGCGTTTCCGCGATGCCAGTGGCCAGTTTCCGCCGCCACCACTGAACGGCACCGCACATGCCTGGCACCATCCCTGGGGTGAGTTGCATCAAACGATCCGTGATGGGGTGAATAATATGCCGGCCTGGGGTACGGTGCTGAGTCCTGATGAGATCGATGACACCATCGCCTGGTTCCAGTCGCTGTGGCCGGATGAGGTCTACGCGGCCTGGCATGGCATCGATCAACGATCCAGAAATGCAGCGCAACAGCGCTGACAGGGCGTTCCTTTGCCCCATTTGCTCAGTTCTTTTTGTCCTTTTTCAGGGCGGTCTTGAGCACCTTGGATAATTCCTGCGGGTCGAACTTGGGCACATAGGCGTCGGCGCCAACCTGGGTGCCGATGGAGATGTTCGAGTCGGATGAGAGCGAGGAGTGCATGATTACCGGGATCCCGGCAAAACGCTTGTCGGCCTTGATCTTGCGGGTCAGTACGTAACCATCCATGCCCGGCATCTCCACGTCGGTGAGGATGGCGTTGATCATTTCATACATGGGGATGTGGCTGGCATCAGCCCGTTCGGCCAGTTCCTGCAGCTTTTTCCAGGCATCCTCGCCGTTCTTGGTGCCGATGTGTCGCACCCCAAGGTGGTCCAGTGTCGCGGCGATTTGCTTGCGGGCCACCACCGAGTCATCGGCAAACAACACCGTGGCTGGTTCTTCCAGGGCGTCGATACCGGCAAACAGGGTCGGGTCTTCACCCATCCCCTCGGTCTCGGCCAATACCTTTTCCACGTCGATGATCATCACGATGCGCTTGTCCGCCAGTTCGGTGACGGCGGTGACCAGGCCACCGTGGCGGTGGGCCATCATCTGTGGGGGGACCTTGATATCACTCCATTCCATCCGCATGATCTGTTCGACCGAAGACACCATCAGGCCATGGGTGCTGCGATTGTATTCGGTGACGATCAGATTGGCGGGTTTGCTGTCGGTTTCGATATCGCAGAACTTGGCCAGATTGATGATCGGGATCATGCTGCCGCGCAGACTGACCATGCCTTCCACTCCGGGCGGCATGTCCGGCGCATGGGTGATCGGCGGCATCGCGATGACCTCGCGGATCTTGAACACATTCAGGCCGAAGACCTCTTCGCGACCAGTGTGTTTGTCCTTGCCGAGACTAAACAGCAGGATCTCCAGTCGATTCGCGCCGGCCAGGCTGGTACGTTCATCGATGGATTTCATCATGGAACTCATAGTCGGGATATCCTGGTAATAAGGAAGTAGTTTGACTAGTATCGGCCCGACGGGGAAAAGATCAAGTAAGATTTCGTCTGTGAGGCATATCGCATTCCGGCGCAAAAACGGCGCAATCCCTAATTCACGCAAACGAGGAGTATGACATGTACGGATTTTCAGTGACGCTGAATGGCGATTTTGATGCAGTGGTAGGGCAGGTTATCGAGGCCCTCAAAGTCGAGGGTTTTGGTGTCTTGACCGAGATCGATGTCAAGGCCACCCTCAAGGCCAAGCTGGACATCGACAAGCGCCCCTATAAAATCCTCGGTGCCTGCAATCCCAAGCTGGCCAATCAGGCCATCGACGCCGAAGCGGATATTGGCCTGTTGTTGCCCTGTAATGTGCTGGTGCGTGAGGATGAGCAGGGGCAAATCGTGGTTGGTTTCATGGACCCGCTAACGGTGCTGGGGCTGGTTGGTCGCCCCGAGCTGGCGTCCCTGGGGGCCGAGGTCAAGGCCAAGCTGGAACGGGTACGCGACGCCTTGAAGGCCTGAGACCGGGCGATGGCGACGGCCAATCCCTTCCTGCTGGGAGACGAAGCCGCTTACCGGCAATGGCGGGTGGATAAGCTGCGTGACTATCCGCGCAGCAGCGCCGAGTTGATTGTCGATGTCGCCGATCCCTTCCAGCTCACTGCGGCGGAGCATGAGCAACTGGCCAGCCTGTTACGACGCTGCAATATGGCGATCTATCGTACCCGCCTGGGCAGCAACCCGGACAAGGCGATCCCGCGTGCCCTGGCCGAGCGTTTCGGACTGCGCCGGCTGGACAGCAATCTGCTGGCCGATGAGGATGGCCTGAGCTCAATCACCGTCAGCAGCGAGGGCGATCGTCCCACCTATATTCCCTATACCAATCGTCCGATCAACTGGCACTGCGATGGCTATTACAACATCGGTGCGCAGCAGATCCGCGGCATGCTGCTGCACTGCGTGCAGGACGCGGCCGAGGGGGGCGATAACCGCTTGCTCGATCCGGAGATCATCTACCTGCAACTGCGCGACATCGATCCGGCGCACATTGTCGCGCTGATGGCGGAGGATGCGATGAGCATCCCGCCTGGCAAGGATGGTGAAGGGGAGGAGCGTGCTGCCTCGGTGGGGCCGGTATTCTCGCTGGATGCCGAGGGACATCTGCACATGCGTTATACCGCGCGCAAGCGCAATATTGCCTGGAAGGACGATGCCCTTACCCGCGCCGCGCTGGCGGCCCTGGAGGGCCTGCTGGAAGACGATAATCCCTATCGGTTTCGTGCCCACCTGGAGCCAGGAATGGGGCTGATTTGCAATAATGTGCTACACACCCGCGATGGCTTTACCGACCTGCCGGATGCCCCCAAGCGGCTGCTGTATCGGGCGCGTTATTTTGATCGGACGGTGGTTTAGGGGCTGGGGGCAAGGCGAAAATCAGGGACAAGTTTCAAGGGGCAAGGGGGCAAGGAAAGGCAAAATCAAAACCGGGTTCGCGCAGGGACGCAGGGTCGCGGAGGAAAAGC
>JACUTZ010000181.1 GCA_014859545.1 Gammaproteobacteria bacterium | reverse complement strand
GAAGACCAACTCGAACAACTCTGCCTCAGCTGGTTCCGGGCCATCGGCTACGACACTGTTTGCGGCTATGATATCGCCCCGGATGGGGATAGCCCCGAGCGCAGTGATTACCGCCAGATCGTCCTCTTTGAGCGCCTGCTGGCCCAGCTTCAGCGGATTAATCCCCATACCCCGCTTGGTGTCCTTGAATCCGTCAGCCAGCAGATCGCCAGGCCGGAAACCCCGGTACTGATCAAGAATAACCAGGCCTTTCACAAGCTGCTGCTGGAGGGGGTGAAGGTCAGTTACAAGGAAGAGGGCGAGGAGAAGAGTGACCATGTGCAGCTCATCGATTTTGCCAATGTAAGCAACAACCAGTTTTTGGTGGTGAACCAATACACCCTGATCGGCACCAAGGGCAAGCGCCGCCCAGATCTGATCGTCTTCATCAATGGCCTGCCGCTGGCGGTGATCGAGCTGAAGAACCCGGCCAACGAGGGGGCCGATGTCTGGTCTGCCTACCAGCAGTTGCAGACCTACAAGGAGGAGATCCCGGATCTCTTCATCTTCAACGAGGCGCTGGTGGTGAGCGATGGGGTGACGGCGCGGGTCGGTTCCCTCACTGCCAATAAGGAGCGCTTTCTGCCTTGGCGCACGGTGGCGCATCAGGACGACAAGCCGCTATTTGAATTCAGGCTGGAGACCCTGGTGAAGGGCTTCTTCAAGCCGGAGCTGCTGCTCGACTATCTCCACTACTTCATCCTCTTCGAGCAGGATGGCGACACGCTGATCAAGAAGATCGCCGGTTATCATCAGTTTCATGCGGTGCGTGAGGCGGTGCGTGCCACGGTGACGGCGGCGCAGCAGCACGACGTGGCCGATGTACGGGCGGATTATGCGGATAGGGTGAAGTCCGGTTCCGGCAAGGCGGGGGTGGTGTGGCACACCCAGGGTTCGGGCAAGTCGATCTCCATGGTCTGCTATGCCGCCAAGCTGACGGCACAGCCGCAGATGAACAACCCGACCATTGTGGTGGTGACCGACCGCAACGACCTGGACGGCCAGCTCTTTAATACCTTCACCCTCGCGGCAGATACCCTCAAGCAGACCCCGGTGCAGGCGGGCGACCGCGACGAATTGCGCGAGATGCTGGCCAAGCGCCAGGCTGGCGGGATCATCTTTACCACCATCCAGAAGTTCGCCCTGCTGGCCGGGGAGGAGGGCCATCCGGTACTGAGCCAGCGCCACAATATCGTGGTGGTCAGCGACGAGGCACACCGCAGCCAGTATGGCGACAAGGCGATCTTCAATCAGAAAACCGGCAAGTACAGCTTTGGCTATTCCAAACACCTGCGCGATGCCCTGCCCAGGGCCACCTTCATTGGTTTTACCGGCACGCCCATCTCGGCCCAGGACAAGGACACCCGCGCCGTGTTTGGCGACTATGTCTCCATCTACGACATTCAGGACGCGGTAGACGACGGCGCCACGGTGCCGATCTATTACGAATCGCGCCTCGCCAAGCTCGATATCCGGCAGGCGGAGATCGACGAACTGAACGACGATGTGGAAGAGGTGTTTGAGCAGGAGGAGGACATCGCCGTCCGCGAAAAGGCCAAGTCGCAATGGGCGGCGCTGGAGAAGCTGGTCGGCAGCGCCCCGCGCATCAAGGAGGTGGCCGAGGATCTGGTCGCCCATTTTGCGACACGCACTGCCGCCATGCCCGGCAAGGGGATGATCGTTACCATGAGCCGCGAGATCTGCGTCGATATGTATAACGCCATCGTCGCCCTGCGCCCCGAGTGGCACGACAGCGATCCGACCAGGGGGGCGATCAAGGTGGTGATGACCGGATCCGCCTCCGACCGGAGCAAGCTGCAATCGCACATCTACAATAAAGAGACCCGCAAGCTCTTCGAAAAGCGCTTCAAGGATGTCAATGACCCGCTGCAACTGGTGATCGTGCGTGACATGTGGCTAACCGGTTTCGATGCCCCCGCCTGTCATACCATGTATGTGGACAAGCCGATGCGCGGCCACAACCTGATGCAGGCCATCGCCAGGGTAAACCGGGTATTCAAGGACAAGCCCGGCGGGCTGGTGGTGGACTACATCGGCATCGCCAACGAGCTGAAACACGCGCTGAAGGACTACACCGACTCCAAGGGCCGAGGCGAACCGGCCCATGACAGCTACGAGGCCTATGCGCGCCTGCTGGAGGAGATGGACAAGCTGCGTGGCATGATGCACGGCTTTGATTACAGCCGTTATGAGACGGACGCCCTGCAACTGCTGCCGGGGGTGATGAACCATATCCTCGGCCAGGATGATGGCAAGAAGCGCTTCCTCAACCTCATGGCCGTGGTGCGTGCCGCCTACACCCTCTGCGGTACCCTGGACGAGGTCGAGCCGCTACGCAAGGAGATCGCCTTCTTCTCCGCGGTGAAGGCCGCGATCGCCAAGTTCACCACCATCGACAAGCGCCGCAGCGAAGAGGAGCGCCACTCCGCGCTCAAGCAGATCATCGACAACGCCATCGTCGCCGAGGGTGTGGCCGATGTGTTCGAGCTGGTGGGGCTGGATAAACCCAATATCGGCCTGCTCTCCGAAGAGTTTCTGGAGGATGTGAAGAACCTGCCGCAGAAGAACCTGGCGGTGGAATTGCTGGAGAAGTTGCTGCGAGATGAAGTCAAGGCGCGGATGAAGACCGATGTGGTATCGGAGAAAAAATATTCCGACCGCATCCTGGAGACCCTGCGCAGATACCACAACCGCGCCATCGAAACCGCCCAGGTGATCGAAGAGCTGATTGAACTGGCCAGGGCGATGCAGGACGATCTGGCCCAAGCCGAAAAGCTGGGCCTCAACGCCGATGAGATCGCCTTCTACCGTGCCTTGATCCAGAACGAATCGGCAGTACGCGAGATGGGCGATAACAACCTGCGCGAACTGGCCCGCTACATCACCGAACAGCTACGCAAAAGCACTACCATCGACTGGCAGGTGCGCGACAGTGTGCGCGCAAAGTTAAGGAATCTGGTGCGCCGAGCACTGAAAAAGTGGAAATACCCGCCAGACGGCGCGGATGATGCGATTGACCTGTGTTTGCAACAGGCAGAAGTGTTGTCGAATTCGTGGACGGTTTTGTGATGGGGTGGGGAAAGATTATGGGTTCTTCGTAATTTACTGGGAAACGCTCCTATTCACGGTTTTGTGTCGCTACCGCGACGTGGATTGAATGCGGGGA